>NZ_CAJMZF010000001.1:0-513543 GCF_905220245.1 Paraburkholderia sp. J63
CTGGCGTTTACGCATCATAAAAAATCCAGCGCGCACTCGACATAACCTTACCCCGTCGAGTACACCATTCGTAAGTTAGTTGCAATAGACTAGACTAAATCTGACAGTGGTCGGTGTCTCGTGCTGATGCAGTTGTCTGAATTGCTCCGGCGCCAGTTGCCCCAAGGCGCTATGCGGGCGCACCGAGTTGTAGTCGGTGCGCCACGCTTCGATAACGAACTCCGGGGCGCTGACGCAGTTGCTCCAGCACGCGCGCTACGCGAAACCGAGGCCGCTCCTGTGCCAGCTCGCGCATCCGTTGCCGGACTTCGCGGTCGACGTCAGGCGACACCGGCCGCCGAAACGTCCGGTGATTCAGGCCAATGAGCGCACACGCCCGGCGCTCCGAATAGTCGTGCTGTTCAATCTCACCTGCTGCACGACCTCCCGACGCTGCGCAGGCGAACTCACTTTTTTCCGAGAACGTCCTTCAAAACCTGGATGTCCAGCGCCTGGTCGACCACCAGCCGCTTGAGTCGCTGGTTTTCCTCTTCCAACTGCCGCAAACGTCACGCTTCCGACATATCCTTGCCACCGTAGCGGCTACGCCAGTTAATGGTATGGACTGCTCCGGCAGGCGTGTCGTAACTGCTGGCGTTCCCGTTGATAGGAGTATCGTCATGGACACCGTCCACTTCGTTGCCACGGTGTGCCCGAATTGGCCCTAACCGACGTCTACTGGGCCACTTGCATGGGCGGCGCCTTCCACTCGCCGTCAATGGCGGCCTGCTTCGGCCAATACAGGCGCATCGCTATGAAGAACGGGCCAGCAGGCGCCGGCAACCAGTTCGATTCATGCTTGGGGCCCGGCGATTCGTGCTGGACGTACAGAGTGAGGCCGCCGTCCGCATCGCGTTTGAGCGTCGGGAGCATTGGGGAATTGATCAGGTAACGGTTGAGCGAGTTGGCATACAACAGGCTCGACGGCAGTGCGTACATCGTCAACGACCAGAACGAATGGACGGGAGGCAACTGGCCGGGCGCGAAGTGCAGAACGTACCGATTGGAGCCATTCAGGTGGGTGCCGGCGCCATCGGTCAGGTAGAGAGGGTACATCGCCTCTTCCTTCGAGTTGCCGTAAATGCCCATCACGGCGCCGGCCATGCGTGCCATGTAATCGTTCTTCAGATAGGCACGCGTGCCGAAGTCCCCGGAGGCCTGTGCCTTGCCGGTATCGATCATGCTGGTCTTGTACTGATTGAACGCCGCCCAGCCGTCCGCGAAACCATCCGCCAGAGCCTTCTTCATGTCAGGCGCAAGCGTGTTCGTATCGAAAGATTTGCCGGCACCAATGCCGATCTGTGCGAGCCTGGCTCGCAATGCCGTTTCCGAAGGGGCGGTCGGACAAAACTGCAACACGAAGTTGAGCACATCGAAAAAGCGGATCGACGTGCGTTCTTCCGCGACGGTGAGCGGCTTCATGAAGTCGACAGGCAGCGACGGCGGAGCGGCCTTGCCGAGATATTGGGAGAGCGGTTCGACGCGATATTCGCTCTGGATTCGCTTGACGTTGTCGATGTCATTCGGACCGCGCAGTTGCGTGCGATACAGGGCGAATGCATAGTTCGTCTCGGCGCGAATCACCGACTTGATACCTTTAGGCGGGGTTCCTTTCCAGTCTGGTCCGGCAAGCAGGAAACGACCTGCTTCGTTGCCCGTTGCCCGGCTTCCCACGTACGCGAAATTGAACGTGTACATGTCGACAAACTGGATCGAGTAGTAACGTCCGTTGTCCATTTCGGGCACGGTCAAAACCAGTGGTTCGGCACGCAGGTCGGCACCCAGCACTGCATACGGCGTGTCGGAATTCGGAGTCTGGACGGTCTTGTCAGCGGGTGTCATGACCTGCGCCGACGCGTTCAGCGTATTCCACGTCGATCTGTATTCCGGATTGCCCTTGTCGACGAAGTAGGTGTACTGGACCCGGTAATTATCGACGAGCGGAAAGCCATAAATCGTGGCTTCTTTGGCGATGGCGCGTACTTCGCTCGTCGTCAAGGTGGCTGCCTGCACGGCATGAGCGGTTGCGAATGCTGTTACCAGCGCGAAGCCCGCCGCGATCGCTGTCCATCTGCTTCGCAGCGGCCTGAACGGTTGCGGAGCCAGCCGGCCATCGGTGCTCAGGAAGTCAGTCCTATATCTCATATTGGTCTTCTTGATCATGGGTTAAAGGGAAGGGAAAAGGCGAAGCTGTCGAACCATCCAGGAGGCTCGTGAAAATTCTTGGCGTTTCCGTTGCAGAAGCGGGGCGCCGTTACGGACCGCTTTCGACTTTCACGGTCATCGACGCAATCCCGCCGTTCTGCGGCATATCCTTCCCTGTGTAGCCGCCGCCGAGCGCTTTGATGAGGGCGACATCCTGTGCAACGCGTTGGCCGTCCAGCAGCGCAAGCGCCAATTCTTCAGCCAGCACGGGAAGACGTGCTTCGGTGGCGAGCTGGCGACTGCTCAGCCCCTGTCGATAGGTGGCTTCGGCGGCCTCCTGAGCGTAGCGGGTCTCCTCGACTTTGGTTACCTGTACCGCGCGCTCGTCGTCGAGCGCCTGCAGGCGGCTCGCGTTGATGGCCACGTCGCGTACCGCATTGAGCACAGCCTGGTTGTACTGGTCGATCAGCATGTCGCTCGCGGCGCGCGTGCCGTGAAGATTGGCATTCAGGCGTCCGCCGTCGAAAATCGGCAGATAGAGCCCCGGGACGATGTTGATCTGCTGGCTGGAACTCCGAAACAGCTTGTTCAGGTGCAGCGAATCGAGCCCGATCAGCGCCTTGATGTCGAGACTGGGATAGAAGGCCGCTTTTGCCGCGTCGATCTGACTGAACGACGACTGTACGTACCAGCGCATGGCCTGCAGGTCGGGACGCCGCGCCAGCAGTTCGTACGAGAGGCTGTGTGGCAGGCTTGCCGCCACTTGCGGCAGCGCTACCGGCTCAATCTCGGGCAGCTCGTTGGCGCCAGCGCCGGCCAGTGCGCGAATCGACTCGCGCGTTTCCTTGATCAGACCGCGTGCGGAGGCAATCCGCCGGTCTACGGCAAGCGTCTGGGCGCGGGTTGCGTGGAACGGCACGCGTGACTCCAGCCCGCGCGCGACCTTGCTCTGGTGCGACTCGGCGGTGAATTCGAGCGCGGCCTTCGTTTGCTGCAGCAAATCCAGCGTGCGGTAGGTGTTCTGCATGCTGAAATAGAGCTGCGCGATGCCCGACGCGATATCGAGTTCGACTGCGGCGGTTTCGGCCACGCGAGCGTTGCGGACCCCTAGAGCGGCTTCAACCGCTGAGCGATGCATGCCCCATAGATCGATATTGAGGTCGGCGACGAGGCCGAATGCAGCTTCCGTGTACCACGGACCCGTGACTCCGAGGCGAGGCAGGTTTTGCGCGTAGGGCCCCAGGAATCCATTGGCCGACGTCCGCTGCTCGTTGAGCAGCGAAAACGCAGCGAGCTGGAGGCCCATCCCGGCGCTGAGCAGATCGGCCTGCGACCTGGCCTGGGCGACGCGCGTGCGCGCCATCGCAACGGTGGGCGAGTCTTTCAACGCGCGCTCGATCAACGCATCGAGTTGCGGGTCGTCGTACTGTTTCCACCATTGCGCATCGGGCCAGCCATCGCGGGCGAGATGGATGTCGTCGGCGAGCCGGATCTGTTCGGGGGCAATCTGGGCGTGAGGCGCGGTGTCGTGATGCATGAGCGCGCATCCCGACAGAAGCGCGACACAGCCGCAGAGGGCGGCGCTCAACCTGGCGCCTCGAAAATAATTTGCCATATTACGAACTCTGTTTCTTTTGCACGCTGGTGCCACCCACGCACAAATCCGGTGTCGTCCAGTCCGGCAGATTCAGGATGTGATGGGCCAATTGCCGTTCCTGCTCCGCGAGCGGTGACGGAAATCCGGTGGGAGAGGGAAGGGCCAGCGGGCCTTGTGCGGCGGTTCCGGACGGCTCGCCGGATAGCGACCTCGCGTAGCGATCGAGCGCGTTGGCGATCTGCCCACGCCATGCCTTCAGGCCGGGATGGCGGGCCCAATCCCTGTCCAGGGCGATCAATCCGTCGCGCAGCGTGCACCAGTCTTCGACGATCAGCCTGCACTGGGCGAGTACCCCGCGCGCACGCTCGACACTGCTTGCTCGCTCATCGCTCTGGAGATCGAACTCCATTGACACGCGATTGCATATTCCGTCGGCCAGTTCGAAGGCTTTCCAGCAGGCGAGGCGTTGCTGGTAATGATCCGCCTGCCGGGAGTCGCCCGGCTCACCCTGAGCAGTCAGGACGAGTTTTTTGATTTCGTCGAGCGCATCGGAAAGTGTCCTGCGCAGCGTCTGCGCCTCGCTCTCCGGCCAGATCAAGGTGCAAGTGACTGTTGCAACGGCAAGGCCGATCAGTATCCCGATTGCACGGTCGCGAATTTCCGTGAGATCGTTGACGGGACCAAAACCGTCTTCGAGCAAAGCCAACGAGAATGTGAACACGAACTGGGTGCCGATATAGGCCGAACGCTCGGAACCGGCGGCCACCCATGCGCCGGCAAAGAATATGGGCGCAAGCAGTAACAGGAAGCCGCCGATACTGTCGAGTTGCGGAACCACCACGATCGTGGCGAAAAGAGCCAGCACCACACCAATCAACGCGCCGCAAAAGCGCAAGATCATCTTCTGGAACGAGGCGCCGTTGCTGGGATTTGCCACGATGACGCAGGTCAGCATGCTGGTGTGGATGCCATCCCACTGCATGCCGTGATACAGCACGTAACAGAACAGCATGGCCAGCGTGACCTTGAGCGCGAAGCGCGGGTAGGCAGGGTTAGTCAGCGCGTCCGGAACCATCAAACCGCCTTTGGCGGCTTCGGGCATCGTCTGCTTGACGTCGACGCGCGCCAGATCCTCCAATGCGCGCACGATGCCGCCTAGTCCGTGCTCATTGGCCGTGGTGCGTTCGGCGTCGGTCGGCGTCCAGCATCGACGGTATCGGCGACCGCCGCTCACGGATGTGCTCAACGCATCGACCTCCGCCCGCACGTGGCCCAGCACGGCGCGCCCAGCTTCAGTCAAGGCGCCGCCCTGGATGGCGAGCGTGTTTGCCGCGTTGCGCAGATGGGCGACCACGGCAACGCAGGCTCGCCAATATGGCCGGATCGCCCGATAGCCGGGATCGTCCATCCCGGCGAAACCATCCAGCGGCAGAAGCATGAGCGCGTCCTTCTCGATGCGCGCTTCAGATGCGACCGCCGCGACGCCGGTGGTTGGCTCAGCGGCCACCAGCCTTTCCAGGCATGCCGAAACATCGCCTAGCTGCCGCGTCAAGGCTCGCTGAAGCTGCCCGAATGGGCGCGAGGGAAACAGATAGCCGCAGACGAAGAACATGAGGGCGACGGGGTAGAGCGCCGCCGCGATCGACCACAACAGGCCGCGCATCGCAAGCTCGGGGAAATCGACCGAGTCCGGAATGGTCTGGCTGTAGCTCACTGCGATCGCAACGGAGAAGAACATGATCCCCAGCTTGCAGGCGCGCATCAGATATACGCTGACGAACAGGAGCACGCTCGCGGCGCCGATGCGCAGGAGCGGATAGTCGTACGTATATTTGATCATCGGGATCACGATGCCGATTTCGGCGACGGCCACTGCGAGGAACAGGGCCGTGGCGAGCTTCGTGAAAGTGGAGTTGGACTGGATGCCGTAGAACAGGACGATCAGCGATATCGCAATGAATGGCACCCTGAGCGTCATGGACAAGAGGACAACGACCAGACAGAGCGACCCGAGCTGAACGGTCCGCGCGACACGCCCTGGTTGCTCCTCAGCCAGTTCGTTCTGAAGAAAAAGCCAGAACTCGCGCAGGCGTTGCGGCATGCGATCAGCCTCTTTCATTCTGTTGCTCAACCCGAGGAACGGCCGTGCGCAGCCGTGGCAGTGTCACGCTCGAGTCTGACCACCGCTGACGCGCCGACTCTGAACAGGTCTGCGTCGGGCTTGTCGATCCTGATCTTGACCGGGAAACGTTGCGCCACCCTGACCCAGTTGATGGTCCGCTGCACGCGCGGCAGGCCTTCCAGCACCAGACCGCCATCGTCCGGCAGCACGCCGTAGCCGACCGAATCGACCGTGCCTGCGAATGATTTGCTGGTGTCGCTCATCAAATGCACGGTCGCGGGCAGGCCGGCACGGATATGCTTCAGTTCGGTTTCGCGGAAATTGGCGATGACGTACCAGTGACGCGTGTCGATCAGCGTAAAGATTGGCTTGAGCGCCGACGCGAACTGGCCGACGTTCGTTTTCAGCGATACCACGCGGCCGTCGAATGGCGCGCGCACCGTGGCCATTTCGAGACGCAGTTGCATCAGGGCGATATCGGCGAGCGCCACGTCGCGCTGTGCAACCAGCGCGTCCACGCCCGTCACCGCGGACGTCGCCTGCTGTGCCTGAAGTTGCGCCGCGATCAGGTCGGCCTGAGCCGCGCGTTGCGCGGCGCGCGCGCGGTCGACGTCCTCGGCGGAGACATAGCCCGGCGCAAGCAACGGTTCGGTTCGGCGCAAAGTCGCCGTCGTCTGCGCGGACGCAACGCGGGCTCGTTCGACGATCGCATGCACGGAATCGGCACCGAACTTCTGCGCCGTCACGGTTCGCTGGGTGAGCTCGATCTGCTTGTCCAGCGCGACGAGCGATGCTTTTGCTCGACTCAGTTCCTGCTCGAACGGTCGGGGATCGATACGGAATAGCAGCTGTCCCTGCCTGACCAGTTCGTTATCCTTAACAGCCAGCTCAACGATCCGGCCACTGACTTCGGGCACGACGTTGACGGTATCCGCCGAGGCATAGGCATCGTCCGTGGCGGGCGAAGTGTCCACGAGCCAGACGACGTAAATGAGTAACGCCAACGTGACGACGGCCAGTAGCAGCGCGGGCCACTTGTGAATTTTCGAGGGGCTGGGGCTAGCGGCCATAAGAGGCTATATCCGACGAAGTTGCGACGTTAAAAGAAGATCAGCCAGACCAGCAGCGAAAAGAGCAACATCAGCATCGGCAGTGCGAGAGCGGCTGGGGCCAGCGTGCGTTCCTGTCCGCACCGGATGAGCAGACTGCGCGTGATCGACGTCATGAAAAGTCCAGCGATGGCGCAGAACATCCAGTCGGGAAAAAACGAGCCGAGCACCGAGATGGATTGAGGCATCGAACAGCCCGTCACGAGCGAACTGAGCAGAATCGGAAGCAACGAGCGTGTCATGGGCAAAGCTTTCACCGCCGAATTTGCAAGGAAAATTAGCGATATCCAAAGAGAATTATTTATATCAGCGGCGGAAGTGGCTATCAACGCAACCCAAATGGATCTTTGCGGTATGTCAGCAGGACCGGCACGCGCGACATTTGATATATGGGCCTTCATGAACAGACGGTGCTGGGGCACGCTTACTCCAAGCTCGAGTCCGGAGACGAATGTATGTCAGCGACAATCATCACCTCGGCATTTCCCGCCCGCCCAAACAAAAAGCCCGTCACTCGCGTGACGGGCTTTTTCATTTCATCGCCAAACAACCGCGATGATAAAACCGCTTACCGCTCCAGGAACGGACGCAGCTTGTCCGCACGGCTCGGGTGCATCAGCTTGCGCATCGCCTTGCTTTCGATCTGGCGGATACGCTCACGCGTGACGTCGAACTGCTTGCCCACTTCTTCGAGCGTGTGATCGGACGTGGTGTCGATGCCGTAGCGCATGCGCAGCACCTTCGCTTCGCGCGGCGAGAGCGCCTTGAGCGCCTCGTCGATCGCAGCGCGCATGTTCGCGTGGATTGCCGCATCGGCCGGCGAAGCCGAACCTGCGTCCTCGATCATGTCGCCGAGCGTGGCATCGCCGTCGTCGCCCACCGGGCTTTCGAGCGAGACCGGTTGCTTGGCGATCTTGAGGATGCCGCGAACCTTCTCTTCGGTCATGCCCATGCGCGCGGCCAGATCGGCCGGATGCGCTTCCATGCCCGTCTGCTGCAGGATTTCGCGCGAGATGCGGTTCAGCTTGTTGATCGTTTCGATCATGTGCACCGGCACGCGGATCGTGCGCGCCTGGTCGGCGAGCGCGCGCGTCACGGCCTGACGCACCCACCACGTGGCGTACGTCGAGAACTTCCAGCCGCGACGGTATTCGAACTTGTCCACCGCCTTCATCAGGCCGATGTTGCCTTCCTGAATCAGATCGAGGAACTGCATGCCGCGGTTCACGTACTTCTTCGCGATCGAGATCACGAGACGCAGGTTGGCCTTGACCATCTCGCCCTTCGCCTGACGCATCTTGGCCTCGGCGGCGGTCATGCGGCGGTTGATGCCCTTGATCTGCTGGAGCGACAGCGACGCGGCTGCTTCGATCTCAGCGAGCTTGCGCTGCTCAGCCTGGATGGCCGGCAGGCTACGCTCGATGGCGGGGCCGTACTTGCTCGATGCAGCGGCAGCACGCACGCCCCATTCGAGGTCGGTTTCGTGACCCGGGAACTGCTCGACGAAGGCTTCGCGCGGCATGCCGCAGCGGTCCACGACGATTGCCAGCACATTGCGCTCGATCGCGCGGATCTGCGCAACCTGTTCGTGCAGCAGTGTGCACAGACGGTCGATGGTGCGGGCCGTGAAGCGGATCGGTGCGAGCTCGCTCTGGATGTCCGCGCAGATCTGCATTTCGGCGGCCGACGCGCGTGCGTTGGCATCCGATGTGCAAGCCATCTGTTCGAAGAGCGTGCGCACGCGTGCGAAGATCGCCAGGCTGTCGGCCTTCAACTGCTGAAGCAGGGCTTCGTTGGCCTTGGCGTTGTCGGCCTCTTCGTCGTCGCTGTCCGAGTCGTCCGACTCTTCTTCGTCCGATGCTTGTGCTTCGACTTCTTCGTCCGCGTCGGCGTCGGCCGCTGCGGGTTCCTGCGCGGCTTCGTCGCTGCCGATGCCGTCGACGAGTTCGTCGATGCGCATCTCTTCCGCGGCAACGCGATCCGCGTCGGCAAGAATCGTCGCGACGATCGACGGGCAAGCCGCGATCGCCTGGATCATTTCCTGGAGGCCGTCTTCGATGCGCTTGGCGACTTCGATTTCGCCGGCGCGCGTGAGCAGCTCGCTCGAACCCATTTCGCGCATGTACATGCGCACGGGATCGGTCGTGCGGCCGAATTCCGAGTCGACCGTCGAGAGCGCGACTTCGACTTCCTCGTCGGCTTCGTCGTCGGCCTGCGAGTCTGCACGCGTGTCTTCGTTGAGCAGCAGCGTGTCGGCGTCCGGCGCCTGCTCGTAGACCTGCACGCCCATGTCGTTGAACGTGGCGACGATGGTTTCCAGCGCGGCCGTCTGCGCGAAGTTGTCGGGCAGGTGGTCGTTGATGTCGGCGTGCGTCAGGTAACCGCGTTCGCGGCCGAGCTTGATGAGCGCGCGCATTTGATGCTGGCGCTTTTCGAGTTGCGAGCCGCCGTCCATCTGAATCGTATCGCCGGTCTTGTCCTTGGCTGCGCGGCGGGCGGGGCGGGCAGACGGGGCCAACGCGTCTTCCCGGTCATGGCTTGTCAATACAATCTCCTCGAAAGGAATTGCCCAGCGAGGGCAAAAAGGGTCACGCGCCAGCGGCGTGGCGTCCTGGCGATGACGAAAAATTGCAGGGGAGTGGGCGGGGGCACGTGCCGATCCCGCCGAGCGAGCGCCAAACGCACAATGGCGTGGCGGCCTGGATTTTCGTGCAATGCAGAAAGATCGCGTATGGTAGTGCGTTACGCCACGTGAGGCAACCGTAATCGTCGTGTCGAGGCACCAGACGGGCTTGTCCGGGGTCGGAACGAATTTGAAAGGTCGTCAAAATGGTGTTTTGGACGCTTCGCGGCTTTCCACGCGCCGGGTTAGACTCGATTTCCGGACGATGGTTCGCGCGTTTTTATCGCCCCGGCGAAACGCTCGTTCTGCAATCGATCCCCACTATGTCGATTGCAGCGCACAACAATATAAAGAAGAACGTTCAGGCACGCGTCTGCGTTGACGATTGCATGCTCGCCAGTGCGTTATGGCGGGAATTCGTCGAATTGCGGCAGCGTATCGATGATCTCGTGCCACGGCGCTCGCGAACCGACGAAGATGTGCCCCTGTGGGCGAATGGAGGGCGCGTCGACGAGCGTGCCCATCGTCACATGGGCGAATGCCCCTTCGCGCACCACTGAATAGAGCAGCGAGCCGCAATGGCGGCAATGAACGTCGTGTGCCGCGCCCGGGTCGCCATAGAGGAGCAGATCGCTTTCGCCTTGCTCAAGGCGCAGACGCGTGCGCTCGATGCCCGCGAACGGCTTGAAGGCCGATCCGGTGGCGCGCCGGCATTGCGAGCAATGGCAATTGAAGGCGTAGTCGAATGCGTCGTCGACGTGGTAGCGCACGGCGCCGCACAGGCACTGGCCACGCAGCGTGGCGCGGGTGTTGTCAGTTGGCGTTGCATTCATGGGAACCTGGAAGCAAACAAAACGTTACCGGTGCACTGCGTCGCGCATTGCCGTCTTGTTTATAGGCGAGCGTCGTTAAAAGCAGCGCGTCGCTGTGCAATAGCCGGTGCTCGGCGAAAGGTAACCGCGTATGGGATTTTTGCCCTCTTATTCGCGCTTGCTGTGCACCATGACCGTGCCGCAGGGCCTCTGGAAGCCTTTCCAACCCCTCTGGAACCTCTTTTAGCCCGTTAATGCTCCCCAAACGGGACCTTTCGCATCACGCCCTCTCCCAAATCCGGTTACCTGACACGTATCGCCATGCGCGGCGATGGTGACTAACCGGGCCGTTCCCTCAGATCCTTCAATCCCTTGATCACGACGAGCAGCGCGCGGCCATGCTCCTCCGAGCCGTCCCACACGTCGACGATGGCATTGCGCAGCAATTCGTTATAGGCGGCCGCATGCCGCGAGGCGGGCTTCACGTTGTAGAAATTGCATAGCTTATTGAATGACGCGCTCCGACGCAGCCTGCGACCGTTCGACAGCCGGAGCCGCGAGACCGTCGGCTGACTGACCCCGGAAAGTCGCGCTATTTCGCTGGATGAGCGCACGTCGGCCGATAGCTGGCGCAGTAGTTCCTGCACGGGAAAATCAGTGTCTGGGGCTTCCATGTCATGCATTATACCTATACAGTAACGTTTATTGAATTACTCGCCGGATTGGCGGGTGAGCTGCATTCCGAGGAAATCGATGGCACTGAAACACCTACCGCCCACGTTTTGCTGGTCCAGGATCGGATCGGAGGCGGGAGAAGATCTCCCCACGATCGTCCTTCGCAGGGAGTGGGAGCGGCGCCTGGGCGGCGGGCGGTTTCTGTGGGGCATCAATCAGTCGCTTGGCAACAGCGCGCAGGTTGCCGCGCTGCGTACGGGCTCGCTGCTCGCACTGTTTTCGCCGGCGGCAAGCCGTTCACGGGTTGCGGACGTCAAGCGCGAGGACGCGCTCGTCTGGAACGCATGGGTGGACGCGAGCGGCCAGGTGCGGCCGCTGCCGCCGCACGTGTTCGTCACGAGCCGCACGCGCTTTCCGTCGGGCAAGCTGCGCGATCATCACTACGCGCTCGTATGCGCGTCGCCCACGGAGCTCAGCATCGGCAGCAGCCTGCGCGTGCAGCCCGAGCGTCTGCGCAGCGTGAGCACGGGGAAGGCGCCGTGCGCTTCGCAGGGTACGGTGGTGGTCGACCGCGTCGAGCGCGCGGCACCGCGGGCGGGCGCGGAATTCGGCGCTGCGGGTTATCCGGTCTCGTTCGGCGTGGAACTCGAGGCGCCGTATTTCGTGCGTCTTGCGCAGCCCACGCGCGTGAAGGCGCGCGATATGGCGGCGCTCCACGAAGCGGTGCGCAATGGCGACTTCGATGCCTGGCTCGAACTCACGAAGCGTCTGCGCAGCGAAGCGCCGGCGCAGCATGCGCGCGGCGTGACCAGCGATCTCTTCGATTTGCTGGCGAAGGCGCGCGACCTTGCCGCCGTGCGCTCGATCTCGCACGACCCCCATTTCGATTCTCGTGCCGAGGCGGCGCGCAGCCGCTGCGGCGAATCCCCGGCGTGGCTGACGCGCGGCGTTACGCGCGAACTCTTTGCGCGCGATCTCTTCGATATGGCGCCGGCGGAATGCACGGCGCCCGTGAGGCGAGGCGGCGGTGCCCGCGCCAGTGGCGCGTCCCCGAGGGGGAACGCCTGCGCGGTGCAGGGGGATCTGCTTTGCGGTCTCTCGCAAGAGGACCTGCTGCGCGGCGCCGACTGGACGCAATTAACGATGGAACTCATGCATGGCGATCAACATCCGTTCAACCGAGGCCGAGGCCGCCCGACGCTTTCTTGAGGCCAGCCGCAACGTCGATCAGGCATTTCGCGCGATGCGCGTGGCGCAGCAAACCCTGTTCGGAGACGCAGTGCACGACGCAGCAGACGACTCGGACCAGACATTCGCTTGCGGCGCAGCCCAGTCGCGTCTCGACCTCGCGCTGGACGAGTTGGCCCGCGCACAGGCGCTGTTCGATTCGGTCGCGCGCGTGCAAGGGCGGCGGCGCGTCCGGGGCGGGATGGATGCCTGAACAACCAACCAAGGCAACCCAACCGGGCAAAGCGCGCCGGATTCACGGAACGCCCCCATGACGCGAGAAGCCGCGCGAACCGGCGTGGGGCCCATGGCGCTGGTGGCCGTCGAGCAGCGGCTTGCGCCCAACCGGCGTATCGTCGAGGACGATCTCGCCGCCGCGCTGCTGCCCGCGCTCGCCCGCTGGCTCATCGCGTTGATGGGCCAGCGCACGGCGGCGCACATGACGGCGATGGCCGAGCGCAAATATCCGGGCCTCTGGGGCGGCATGCTCTGCCGCAAGCGCTATATCGACGAAAAGCTGCTCGAAGCGCTCCCGCAAATGGAAGCGTTCGTGAACCTCGGTGCGGGTTTCGACACGCGTGCGTACCGCTTGCTGCGCGACAGCCCCGTGCATGCGTGGGAGCTCGATCAGCCGGTCAATATCGCGGCCAAACGCCAGCGCCTCGCGAAGCGCTTCGGCGCGATACCGTCGTTCGCGACGCTCGTGGCGGTCGACTTCGAGCATCTCGCGCTCGATGCCGTGCTTGCCGCGCAGGGCTATACGCGCAACCGGCGCACCTTCTTCGTCTGGGAGGGCGTCACGCAATATCTCGACGAGGCGACCGTGCGCGCCACGCTCGAAATGCTGGCGCGCGCCGCGCCGGGCAGCCGTCTCGCTTTCACGTATGTGCGCAAGGATTTTCTCGAAGGGCGGGTGCCGCCGGGTCAGGAGGCGCTGTACCGGCGCTTCGTTGCGCCAAAGGCGATCTGGCGCTTCGGCCTCGATCCCGATGCGGTGCGCGCGTTTCTCGCGCCTTACGGCTGGCGCGCGATCGAACAGCCCGAGCCCGAGGCGCTCGCGCACCGGTACATCGCGCCCACCGGCCGCCCGCTCACCTGCATGTCGATCGAGCGCACGGTCTACGCCGAGCGCGTCTAGCGGCCCGAGCGGGGTTCACAACACGCCGCCGCGGCCGCGCCGCTATTTCCGCGGCTCCGTCTTGAGTTCGAGCAGTTGCGCGACGAGCGGCCAGCGCCCGGCGGCTTCCTGCCAGGCGTCTTCGGCCTGCACGTCGAAATAGCGCTCGGCGTCCACACCCTCGACGAGTCGCGCGAGCGCGTCGATATCGCCGGGCAGGCGCACAACGTTGCGCGCGCGCCGTCCGTTCAGCCAGCGTCCCAGCGGCATTTACTTGCCTCCCTGGACCCAGACGCCGTCCGGCGTATGGATCACATAGCCCGTGGGCGTGGTCATCGTCACGGTGCCTTCGTTCTCGCCCACCATGCGTGTTTGCGGCAGGTTCGTCGCGTACTGCGCGAGCGGCTGGGCGCCCGGCAGGAACGGGCTGCTCGCGACGAGATTCGAGAGCAGTTGCGCGAGAGCGAGGAAGCTCGTGGGCGTGTCGATCGTGACCGGGCCGCCCGCGTGCTCCGTGCCCGCGCGCAGGCCCACCACCTTCACGCCCACCGGCACGTGCACGATGTTCGGCGTGGGGATCTCGCGCATGCCCGCGATCTGGTTGTCTTCGCCGCGCAGCGCCGCGCCGTGCTCGGGCACGAACACGATCACGGCCTTGCGGCCCGATTGCGCGACGAGGTCGATCAGCTTGTCGACGTCGCCGAGCAGCGACTGCAGCCGGATCGGAAACGATTGCAGGCTCGTGAGGTTGCCGTTGGCGCCGGGCAGGCGGTTGCCGTCGTGCATCGTCACGGTGTTGTAGTAGAGCGCGACCGGACCGCCGCCTGCGGCGACGCGCTGCTTGTACCAGCGCGCGAGCACGTCGTAGTCGCCCACGAGCGGCGAGCCGTCGAACTCCTTCATGACCACGGGCAGGCCGTCGTTCGAGGGAATCGTCACGCCGGGGACGCCGATTTCCTTGAGCACGGTGCCGCGGAAGTCGTCGAAGCGGCCGTTGTGGTTGAGCAGCGCGTTCGGCGTGTAGCCCGCCTGCGCGAGCTGCGCGAACAGGTGGCATTCGGGCGGCGCCGGGTCGTAGAGCGCCTTGTGCGGCTCCTGCCCGCAGGTCGCGCGCAGCACGCGGATCGCCGCCGGGCCGCTATAGCTCGCGGCGGAGCTGAAGTTCGTGAAGATATAGTCGAAGCGCGCAAACAGCGCGTTGTTGCGCATTTTCACGACGTCCATGTCGTCCCACGAGAGCGAGCAGATATGCACCACGATGATGTCGAACTGCGCGCTGGCGTCGGTCGTGAGCGGTGTGAAGTTCACGTGGCGGCCTTCCTCGTTGGCGCGGAACGCGGCGAGCTGCTGGTCGTAGCTGCCCACCTGGTCGTTGCGCGGCTCGTCGCCGTTGCGGTTGTTGGCGTTCTCGCCTGCGTCGCCGTTCTGGGCGAGCGCGCTCGTGGCGTTCGCGACCAGCGTGCCCGCGCCTTGCCACAGCGGCACGGCGATGAGCGCGATCAGCACGAGCGTCGTCACGCGGATCCAGCGGTTGACGAGGAAGTAGAGCAGCACGGCCAGCACGGCGCTCACGATCATCGAGAGCGAGACGATGCGTCCGAGCAGCTCCAGCATGTACGACGGCGTGAAGGTGAACAGCACGGGGATCTGTGAGATCGCGCGGTCGATGGGTGGCATGCCCGACTCGTGATAGACGAGCCCGATGCCCACGATCGCGGCGAGCACGTTGCGCACGATGCGCAGCCAGCGCGGCTTGACCGGCACGAGCAGCGCAAACGCGAACACGATGTTCAGCAGCCAGTCCGCCTTGAGCTTGCCGAGCGAGAAGAGGTACAGCTTGGCTAAGAAGTAGAGATTCCAGAGGCCCATGTTCAGTCGCGTTCCAGCGTGAATTCCGTGTCGTTATGGCGTGTGCGCATGATGTGCGGTGCGCCTTGCGTCGTGTCTGCGTTGTATCAGCGTTGTATCGGTATAGCGTCGCTCACGGCTGGCGCGCCGGGTTGCCCCGTTCGGGCCGGCGCCGCGTGAAGAGATTCTCCAGCGCGTCGAAGAACGCATCGGCGAGCCGCAGATAACCCTGCCAGCTCAGCGTGATCAGTTCGACGAGCCCGTAGAGCGGCGCGTCCTCGCGCGGTACGTCTTCCCATTCGAGCCAGGCGTCGGCGCGGCCGAAGGTGCATTCGACGAGCCGCCGCTCGCGCTCCACGGTCAGGTCCTCGAAGCGCACGCCCAGGTGTCCGTCGGCCAGGCGCGCGACCACGGCCGGGAAGTCGTGCTCGAGCGTGCCGCGCGAGAGGCACACGCTCACGCGCTCGCCGGCCGCGAGCTGCTCCGCGCCGGCTTCGGGCGGCAGCACGAGGCCGAGGCCGCCCATCGAATAGTTCTCGGTCTTGCAGGCGAGCGTGCGGCCATCGGGCAGCGTCAGCATGGCGGGCACGCGCAGCGGAATGCGGTGCGCGACGCGCACCTGGCGCGCTTCCTTCGCCACGCCCACGGCGAGGCCGAGCACCGTGAGGTTCACGAAGGCCCAGAACAGGTTCATGAACACGGTGGCGGGCTCGTCGCTCTGCCAGAGCGTGAGCCGCCCGATGCCGGCCAGCACGGCGATCAGATTGATGCCGAGCAGCACGAGATAGGGCGTGGAGATGGTCCAGTCGAGATAGTCGTGCTCGATGTGGCCGCCCTTGGATGTCACGTTGAACTTGCCGAGCTTCGGGTTGATGAACGCCATCGTGGTCGGCAGCACGATGTACCAGGCGAGCACGCTTTCATAGGCTTCGGCCCAGAACGAATGGCGGTAGCGGCCCTGGATGCGCGAGTTGGCGATGGCGGCGATCACGAGATACGGCAGCACGTAGGCGAGGATCACCGGTGCGGGCGTATTGATCACGTGCAGCCCGAAGAACAGGAACGCGCACGGCATCACGAGAAAGATCAGGCGCGGGATGCCGTAGAAGAAGTGCAGCATCGCGTTGCTGTAGCACAGGCGCTGGAAGAACGAGAGCCCCTTGCCGAACCACGGGTTGTCGACGCGGAAGATCTGCGTCATGCCGCGCGCCCAGCGGATGCGCTGGCCGATATGGCCCGCGAGACTCTCGGTCGCGAGGCCCGCGGCCTGCACGGTGCGCAGATAGGCCGAGGTATAGCCGGCGCGATGCAGGCGCAGTGAGGTGTGCGCGTCTTCGGTGACGGTCTCCACCGCGATCCCGCCGATCGATTCGAGCGGCTTGCGCTTGATGATCGCGCACGAGCCGCAGAAGAAGGTGGCGTCCCAGAAGTCATTGCCGTCCTGGATCAGGCCGTAGAACAGGCTGCCTTCGTTGGGCACGCGATGGAACGTGTCGAAGTTGCGCTCGAACGGATCGGGCGAGAAGAAGTGGTGCGGCGTCTGCACCATCGCGCATTTTTGATCGGCGAGGAAGGTGCCCACCGTGGTCTGCAAAAACGAGCGCGTGGGGATGTGGTCGCAGTCGAAGATCGCGATCAGCTCACCATCGGTGAGCGGCAGCGCGTGATTGATGTTGCCGGCCTTGGCGTGCGTGTGCTCCTCGCGGCGGATATAGCCCACGCCCACTTCGGCGGCGAAGTCGCGGAATTCGTCGCGGTCGCCGTCGTCGAGCAGATAGACGCGCAGCTTGTCGCGCGGCCAGTCGATCGTGCTCGCCGCGAATACGGTCGGGCGCACGACCGAAAGCGGCTCGTTGTAGGTCGGAATGTAGATGTCGACGGTCGGCCAGTCGGCGGGATCGTCGGGCAATGCGCTCGGCTTGCGGCGCAGCGGCCACGCCGTCTGCACATAGCCGAACACGAGCACGACCCACGTATAGAGCTCGGCCGCGAACAGCACATAGCCCACGAAGGCTTCGGCGGGGCTCGACAGATGCAGCGTCTGGGTGCTGCGCCACCAGACGTAGCGGCCCGTCATGAGGATCGAGAGCATCACCATCAGCATGGTGGCGAGATGGCCCGGAATGCGGCGCGCGACCATCACCATGAGCCACACGAGGAAGAACAGCAGCACCTGGCTGCCGAGGGGCAGCGGCGTCGTGCAGATCGCGACCGCCGCGACGAAGGCGAGCCACAGCAGGCACTGGCGCAGGAAGGGCACGTGGTCGAGCGCGGCGGAGACCTGTTCGAGGCGCGTGCGCACGCCGTCCCAGTCGATGGCGGGCAGGCGCGCCGTGACCGTCGCATGGGCTTTGGCAACGCGCAGGTAGACGGGTTCGAGATGCTTGTCGAGCCACACGCGCAGCGCGATGCGGTGCGGATGCGGGGATTTGTGCAGCTTGCGCAGATCGGCGGCGAGGCGCTGGCGCGCGCGGCGCGGGCGCAGGAACAGGCGCAGGAGCCACGCGCTGCGGCTGCGGTCGTTGCCCATGTCGAGTTGCGTGGCGACTTCGCGGCCCAGCGCCGCGAATGCGAGCGCCGGCCAGTCGCGCTTGCCGGGGCGCGGCGGCCGGAAGAACAGGCGCAGCAGCCATTGGCCGAACGCGGCGTCGGCGGCGACGCTCAGTTCGCGCGCGCCCACCCGGCGCACGCGCGCCCAGAACGCTGTCCATAGCCCGATCGCCTGCACGCGCGTCATCGGCCCGCTCCCGTTGTGCTGGCGGACACGCTGTTCGGCGATTCGGCGCGCGTGTTCGTCGCCCAGTGCGAGATCCACGAGGCGATGCCGTTCAGATCGTGCGCGGCCTGCGAGGCGGGCGCGCTGCGGCAGAAGTTGGCGCCGCCCGCGAGCGCGGCGGGCACGCCCGTGTCGGCATGCACGAGATACGGCAGCATGGCCGGGCCCAGGCGCGCGCGCAGCAGCGCGACGAGATCGGTGTGCAGCGCGCGCGCGGGCACGATGGCATTCGCGACGAACGCTGCGCGCTTGCCCGCGCGCGCGAGCGCCGCGGCGAAGCGCGGCAGCGTCGCGCAGGCGGTGGCGTCGGGCGTGAGCACGCCGAGCACGAGATCGGCGGCATCGATCGCCTGGCGCGCGTGCGGCGAAGGCCAGGGCGCGGCGTCGATGAGCGCGATGCCGTTCGCCGGCAGGTCCACGCGCGCGAGCCGCTCGCGCAGCCAGGAGCGGTGGGCGTCGAGGTGGGCGGCGCCGTCGTCGTCGTCATCTTGCGGCGCGCTGCCCCAGGGGAGCACGAGCACGCCGTCGTCGCTTTGCAGCGCGGCGCGGGCCCAGCCGTCGCCGCCGGGGTTCGTGTCGGACGGATTCGTTGCGCGCAGATTCGTGACGAGGCCCTCGCGCGCGCTTTCGCGCAGGCCGAAATGCAGCGCCAGCACGTTGCGGGGATCGCATTCGACGGCGAGCGCCGCGTGCGAGCGCGCGGCTAGCAGGCTCGCGAGCGCGGCGGTGAGCGTCGTGCGGCCCGCGCCACCGACGGCGGAGACGATCGCGACGGTTTTCATGAGCGGGGCTCCGCAAGGTTGGCCGCGGCGGCTGGGGCGGACGGCGCGGGGGGAACAGTCGAGGGCCGGTGCATCACGACATCGGTGCGGCGCTTGCCGCGAATCACGAGGGCGCTGAGCTGCGGCGGCAATTCGAGCGGCCGCTGGCGGGCGGGCCTGGCCCAGTTGGGCACGAACTGGCCGAGGCGCAGCCGCCACGCGAGCCACCAGAGCGGCGCGGCGAGAATCAGGCCCCAGACGAAGTAACCGAGAAAGGTTTCCATATCAACGGCGTCCCTGGGCTTTGAGCGGCAGCGAAACCGGGCGCGGCTCGGCGCGTGGCGCTTCTTCGCTGCCGTCGGCTTGCAACGATTGCCATGCGGTGGGCGCGAGCGCGGGCAGCGTCGGCAGCAGGACGCCGCTTTGAGGCGCATCTGGTGTGGCGCCGTTGCTCGCGGGCGTAGTGGTGGATCTCGCGGCGTCCGCGCTGGCGCTGGCACTCGTGGCGCTGCCACTCGGCGTTTGCGGCACCGCCGTTTCTCCATTCGCGGACGTCTGCGGCCCGTTCGACCCATCCGGCGCATTCAGCGCGAGCCAGCCCGAATAGTCGGGCGGCGTCTGCGCCTCGATCTCGTCGGTCAGTGTCTCTAGCAGCGCCCCGATCGACTTCGGATCGCCGCAGCGCTGCTCGCCCTGAAAGAGCTCGGCGAGCGCCCGCTTGAACACGCGCTGGAGCACCGCGTCGGCGTCGCCGAGGCGGCACGCGAAGAAGAACACATAGAGGCTGTCGCCCGCCGCGGTCACGATGTCGCCCGCGCGCCGCAGCACGCAGGCCTTGAGCGCGTCCACGTGGGCCACTTCGGGCATCAGCGCGAGGCGGATCAGCACGCTCGGCAACTGGATCACGCGGCTGCGCTCCACGGCCGCGCCCACGAGCTCGACGAAGCGCGCGGCGCCCACATAGCCGGTCTCCTCGCCGTGCATCACGCCGGCGAGCGCCTGGCGGTAATCGGCGGGCACGGGACGCGAATACACCTGGCCCTGCAGGCTCTCGACGATCGCTTCCACCTGGGAAAGCGTCGTATGGCGCGGCACCACGCGGTTCGCGCCCAGATTGAGCATGAGCGATTCGTAGCGCATCGCCACGGCTTCCTCGCGCACGATGATCTTGAGCGCGTTGCCGCATTGCAGCCGCAGCGTATGGACCTGCTCGGCGAGCGATTCGAGCTGGCGGCTCGCGCCAAAATCGAGGATCACCGTGGCGGCGACGGCGGTGCGCGCGGCGACGAGCGCCGCTTCGTTGTCGTCGACCACCTGCCAGGCGGGCGGCAGCACGCGCACGTTGAGCACGGCGTCGCGCGAGACGATCACGCGGCCTTCGTCGGGCGCGAGCAGGCCCACAACGCCCGTCGAGCGCTCGAAGGTGCCGTCCGGGCTCGTGATCATGAGCCGATGATCGATTGCCGCAAAGCGCAGCGGCAGCGACTGGCTGCCGAGCACCGTTTCGCCGGCGCGCCAGAACGCCACTTCCCAATGGAACTGGCCTTGCGTCTGCAATAGTTGCGCGGCACCCGAGAAGCGCGCCTGGAAGGCGGCGAGTCCGGTCTGATCCTCGATGAGCCCCGGCGGCTCGGCCACGAGCAGCACGCCGTGGCGGTGCTGGGCGCACCAGTTCGCGAGCTGCGCACCCTGGCGCGCGAGCGTGGCGGGGTCGTGCCAGGTGAAGAAGGCCTCGGCGCCTTCGATGTAGAACTGGCTTGCGGGCGCCGCGCACTGGTTGGCGAGGGCGTCGAGCGCCTCGATCAGTACCTGCGTGCCGTCGCGGTCCGGCAGCGGGACGAGCGAGCAGACGTTGGCCCAGTGATGGGTCGCGCCGGGCCGGTCGATGTCGATGCCGTGATCGCGCAGCGTGGCCGCGATGCTCGCGCCGTCGCGCGTGGAGAGCACCGTCGCGGGGCCTTCGAGCGCGGCTGCGGCGGTCTGCCAGAAGAGCGCGTCGCGCGCGGGCGACGCGCCGGCGTAGACGACGTGCACCTGGCCCGCGCCCAGCGCGGCGAGCGCGGGCGGCAGGCCCTCGATGGCGAGCGGCGCGCGCTGCGAGAGGCGCGCGAGCAGCGACGGCTGCGACTCGCGGCCGATGGCCGTGCCGGGCGTCGCTACGCCGGGCGCCGCCGCGCCGGACGTAACGGCGCCCGAGGCAGCCGCGCGGGCGCCAGCCGGCGCCCGCGCGGGTTGCGTGGGCTGTGCCGGCTCGGAGGCGGGGTCGCGTGCGGGCTCGTTCATCGTCGTGTCTCGGGCAGCGCGGTTGGCGTCGAAATCTTCATACGATCTCTCAATAATCCGAGTATGGCCTCACTGGCGTCGGCGGGTAAGGGACCGGGCCATGCTGCGGCGAGAAGAAGTAGCGCAGATACACGAGGCCCACGTTCGGCGCGTAGTCGCGCGAGCGGTCGAGCCGGAAGCGCCCGCCCGCCACGAAATGCGGCGTGATGCGGTACTCGAGCGCCGCCTCGACCGCATAACTGAAGCCGCCGCCCGAGCCGCCGCCGAAGTACGGGTTGCCGGCCAGCGCCTGCAAGTCCGGCCGCGTGGGGAAGTACGGCGAGCGGTCCTCGTTCGTGAACGACATGCCGACACTGCCGTCGATCTCCCACGAGAGCTTGTGATAGCGGCCTTTCCAGTCGAGCGGGATGCCAACCGAGAAGTAGCTCTGCGGGCTGTAATAGCCGCCGTTGCCGAACGTGTAGAAGTGCTCGTTCTTCGAGTATTGCCAGTAATTGATCGTGAGGCCACTCGACACGTCCTGGTCGGGCCGCTTCCAGACCGTCCAGTCGTAGCCGCTGCGGACTTTGAACTCCTGGTTGGTCGGCACGTTGGAGCCGGTCAGGAGGCCGAAGCCGAGGCTCGTGAAAACCGTGCCGGGACCGAAGTCGTGTGCGCCGCGCACGGTGGCGCCGTTGCGCACCACGCCGCCCCACGTTTCGCCGGTAACGGGATCGCGTCCGCCCGCGTACGACACGAGGCTGCTCGTCATGGCACGGCGCGAGACATCGAACGACACCGACGCATGCGGGAAGTCGTAGCGATACAGGAACCCGCCCAGCACGCTCGTGATCGGGAAGCCGAGCGGCGTGGAGCCGATGTCGGCGCGCCAGCTCGTGTTCGCACGGTCGTACTGGTAGCCCGCCGCGAGCGCGACGCCCGTGGCGGTCTCGTTGATCGCGGGAATGTTCGCGTTGCCGAGCGCCGGGGCCTTGCCGTAGTCGTAGATGCCTTCGCTGCCGGCCGGCAGCGTCCCCGCGTTCAGATAAACCGTGTCGGCGTGGAAGAAATAGTGGCCCGTGTAGCCGTCCGGAATGCGCACATAGAGCGGAATTTCCGTGGCGTGCAGCTCCGAGATGCCGGAGTCGCCCGAGAGGTTCGACTGATACCACTCGGTCGCGACCTGCCCCTGGCGGCGATCCTGGAGCCCTTGCAGCGCGCGGCCCGCCGAAGTGAGGCCGTCGGTGCCGGGCTGCTCGCCTTCGGCCTGCTCCTGCGTGAGCGAACTGCGGTAGAGGCTCGCGGCCTCGTCGTAGTCGCCGCGCGACTGGGCCACACGGCCCGCCTGGGTGGTGACGTCGGAGCGGTCGGGGTAGCGCGCGCGCAGCGGGTCGACCACGTCCTGTGCCTCCTGGTCGAGCCCCTGCGCCGTGAAGCGCCGCGCGATGGACAGGCGCGTGTCCACGTCGTCAGCGGGGGTGTCGGCCAATACGTCGCGCACCATCTCGGCAGCCTCCCGGTCGCGGCCCATGCGCTCCAGCATACGCGCAACCGTCAGACGTGCGTCGGCATCGCCGGGCTGCTGCGCGAGCACCTGTTGCGCGGACGCCATCGCGCCCTTGTAGTCGCCCTTCGCTTCGAGCAGGTCGGCCTGCTCCAGCAGCCAGCGCTTGCTCGACTTGAGCCGCGCGGGCACGGCGTCGAGCGTGTGCTGCGCGCTCGTGAGGTCGCCGCTTTCGATCTGCCGGTCGGTCGCGCGCACGGCGAGGCGCAGCTCCTGATCGTCGAGATTGGCGCGCTGCTCGTCGGTGAGGCCGGGCCGCGCGCGCGTGGCGTCGATCCATTTGGCCCAGTCGTCGTCGCGGTTGGCGGCGGCGAGCAGCTCGCCGTAGCGCACGCGCGCGCCGTTGGCCGCCGGGTCGTCGGGGTGCGCCGCGAGCCAGTCCTGCACGAGCGCGAGGCCCCTGTCCGTTTCGCCGATGGCGATCCATTCGCGCCCTACCGAGGCCAGCATTTGCGGGTCGTTGGCCGCGTTGGCCTCGGCGGCGGCCGAATCGAGCAGCGCGCGCGCCTCGCCTTCCTTGCCTTGCGCGATCAGCTGGCGCGCTTGCGCGATCTGCTTCTGCGCCGCGAGGTTGCTCATCAGGTTGCGCATGCTGTCGCTGCGCTCGGCGGCTGGTACGGCGTCGAGCTGGGCGGTGGCGCCGTCCACGTCGTCCACCGAATTCAGATAGAGCGCCGTGGCGTAGTGCATGTCGGGCGAGGACGAGACCTTGAGGCCGTCCTCCATCACCTCGCGGCCGAGCGCGGGCAGCCCGAGATCGCGGTACTGGCGCGCGAGCGTGAAGCGCGTCCAGGCGTCGTCGGGCGTGAGGCGCACGGCGTCTTCGAGCTTCGCGATGGCCGGGCTCTTGCGGTTCTCGGCCAGCAACTGGTCGGCCTGGATCGAAAGCAGCTCGGCGTGCAGGCGCTTGAGCTCGGCCGTGGAGCCCGTGAGGCGCGGCGCCGTCGCGGTGATGAGCGGGCCGATTTCGTTATCGCGATGGGTTGCGCGCAGCACCGTCACGAGGCTGCGCAACGCATCCATGTCAGGCGTTTTCGCCTCGACGAGCGGACGCAGCACGCCTTCGGCCTCGGTCCACTTCTTCTGGGCGATGAGCGAGTCGGCGAGGATGCTCGAGGCGTCGGCGTTGCCCGGATCGAGCCGGAGCGCCTCGCGGGCGAGCGCTTCCCCCTCTTCGGGCTTGCCCTGGGAATTGGCCGCGCGCGCCTTCGCAATGGTGCCCCAGATCGTGGCCGTCTTTTCGAGGCTGCGCCACTTGCCCGCGTTGTCGGGGTCGAGCTGAAGCGCGCGGGCGAAGAGCTCGCGCGCCTCGTCCTGGCGGCCTTCGCGCAGCCGCACGAGGCCGAGCGCGCCGAGCGTCGCGCCGTCGTTCGGATTCGCGCGCTGGGCCGTTTGCAGCGACGCTTCGGCGTCCTTGAGGTCGCCGCGCTGCAGTTGCGCGAGGCCGCGCTCGCGCGCGGCTGCGCCTGGACCCGCCGGACGCGCGCGCGCCGAGCTTGAACCGCCGTCCGAAGTCTTGCCCGAGGCGAGACTCGCCGGCGGCACGTAATTCCTGCCGCTGGCCGCCGCCGCATTGGCCTGCGCCACGCCCTTCGGCCCGAGCTTTTTCGCGAGATCGGCGACGGTCTGCTGGGTGTCGGTGTCGTCGGGTACTTCCTGCAGGTAGCGCTGATACCAGACGTAGTAGGCCGGATCGTCGCGGCCCGCGCCGTTGAGCGCGCGGCGCCAGTATTCGAGCGCTTGGGCACGGTTGCTGTCCTGACGCTGATAGACGCGATAGATCAGGTTCAGGCCTTCCATGCGCGTGCTGGCGCGGTCGGTGAGCAAATCGCCGAGCATCAGCGCGGCGCCGGTGTCGCCCGGGTTCTGCCTGACGCGCGCGCGCAGCTCGTTGATGACCTGCACGCGGCCATCGGTTGTGCCCGCGATGATGCGGTAGTAGTCGCTGGCCAGGTCGCCTTGCGGCGGCCCGTTCGGGAACAGCTTTTTCATGCGCGCCGCGGCTTCGTCGCTCTTGCCCGCGCTCGAGAGCAGGCGGATCTGCGCGAGCTCGTTCTTGTCGACGGTGGCGACGCGGTACGCGTCGGCG
This sequence comes from Paraburkholderia sp. J63, assembly GCF_905220245.1. Lineage (NCBI taxonomy): Bacteria > Pseudomonadati > Pseudomonadota > Betaproteobacteria > Burkholderiales > Burkholderiaceae > Paraburkholderia > Paraburkholderia sp. J63. Next base: position 24,767 of record NZ_CAJMZF010000001.1, read on the forward strand.
AATGCCTGGGTCGCGCTCGCGTTCGGCGCGACTTTTTTCAGTTGCGCGAGGATCTTCGCCGCTTGCGCCGTATGGTTCGAGCGCAGCTCGATCTGGCCCATGAGCGCGAGCGCGTCGGCCTGCTGCGGATCGAACAGCAGAGCCTTTTGCACGAGGCCGCGCGCGACGTCGGGGCGGTTCTTCGCCATCCACATGCGCGCCGCCGAAAGCAGTTGCGCGGCCTGCGCCGTGGGCGCGGCGGCGTTCGCGGCGGGTTGCGGGGCGTTCTGCGCATTCGCGGCACCGGGTGCACCCGGCGCGCCTGGCGCGCCTGGCGCATTTTGCGCGCGCGCGACGCACGGGAGCGCCGCAATCAGCAGCGCGAGCAGCGGCGTGCGCAGCGGCGTGCGCAGCGGCGTGAGCGAGGGCGCGCGGCGCGGCGCGTTCGCGCGGAAGGTCAGCGCGGTGCCGGGCATCGGGTCGTCCATGCGGGCGCGACGCGGCCTTGCGCGTCGAAACGGTAGAGGCCTTGCAGATAGCCGAGGCCGAACAGCATCAGCACGCTGCTGTAATAGCCGGGCGGCGACTTCTGCGCGAGCGTGCGGCTGCGTGCGACCTGCGCGTCGGCGAGGTCGGTGCGGCCCAGCGCCGAAAGATACGGGGCGACCGCGGCCGAGAATCCGCCGTTGCCTTCGTTCGGACCGGCCGCGCCGGTCTGCGTGTTCACGCGCTCGGGCGGGAAGCCGTGTGCCGCCACGAACGCCGAGAGCGGCGCGAAGGTGGCGAGCGTGGCGCTGCGCAGCGGGTCGTCGTAAGCGAGCATGCCCGCCCACAGGTAGACGCGGATGGCGTTATAGGCGCTTTCGGCATGGGTCGGCTCGTCGGGGGCGAAGGCGCCCTTGCTGCCGCTCTGCGCGCGATAGACCACCCAGTCCGGAGAGTAGCCATGCGGCGCCGTGTCGTTGACGAGCTTCGTCGAACTCGCGAGCATCGCCTTCCATTCGGGCGCTTCCGGAGCGCTCTGCAGCGCGAGCGCGAAGCGCCGCATCAGTTGCAGCGGCACGTAGCTCGGATTGAGCCGCCACGAATTTTTGTCGAGCTTGAAGCCCATCGGGCCGGGCAGCACCGTGCGGCCGAGGCCCGGCAACTCGGCGGTTTCCTGGCGCACGACGTTGCGCGCCATCAACATGCCGAGCGCGGTGTAGCGGCGCACGTTCCAGAGGCGTCCCGCTTCGAGCAGCGTATAGGCGATCCAGAGGTCGGCGTCGCTGGCGGAGTTCGTGTCGATCACGCCCCAGGCGGGCTTTTGCGTCTGCGTGCCGCTCGCGCCGCTCGCCGTGGCGTTTGCGGAAGCGCTGGACGCTCCCGAAGCGGGCAGCGCCGCGCCGTCCTCGCCGATATCGGTGCGCCCCCAGATCCACGCGGGCAGATGCGTGGCGAGATCGCCCTGGGCGAGATTGTTCTCGGTCCACGTGAGGACCTTGTCGAAGCTCGCGCGATCGTTCGCGACGAGCGCGAAGAACAGCGCGTAGGACTGGCCCTCGGACACGGTGACCTGGCGCGGCGTGCTCGCATCGATCACGCGGCCGTCGGCGCTCAGCAGATCGTGCTTGAAGGTCTCCCAGTCGGGCCACGCGCAGGCGGCCGGCTGCGTTGCCGATGCCTTCGCCGCGCCACCTGCGGCCGCCGTCGTGGGCATACCGGCTCCGGCCGTGCCGGCCGCCCAGGCCGCATCGAGCGGCAAAAGCGGCGCGAGCACGCAGGCGCCGGCCGCGAGCCAGCGCGCGAGGCTGGACGATGCGCCACGCACGGTCAGTCTCCGGTGCGGCGCGAAGCCATGCGGCCGAGCGCCCAGAACACCGTGAACGCGACGATGAGACCCGCGAGTATGCCCGCGAGCGCCATCAGCGACGGATAGCGCGAGATGTGCACCCACAGGCGCGCATACCACGGCAGGTCGCCGACGAAATAGCGCTCGCCCACGCGCAGGCCTTCCACGTCGCCGTGCCGCACGACGCTCAGGTCGCCGTGCATCTGCGCGACCTCGCTGCTGTCCTGCAAGGCGTCGAGCACGTCGCCGAGCTGCGCCGAGGACGTGCTGGTGAGCGCCACCACGCTGCGATCCGAGGTGAGCGGCGACTCGAAGCCGATCAGCGCCGCCATCGGGCCGCCGAGCGAGACGATCGAGCGGCCCTTGGGCGTGGCTTCGTCGTCGTCCTCGGTGCCGCCGAGCCAGTCCGGCCAGCCGGCCTTCTGGTCGCGCGTCGCCACCTCGGTCTTGCCGCGCTCGATGAGCAGAGGCAGGTCCTTGCCCCACTTGGCGAGCAGATTCGCGGCGGAGCCCGAGCCGATCACGAGCAGGTCGTCGCCGCTCACGCTGTCGATCTGGCTCGCGGGCACGAGCTTCACGCGCAGCGCGGGCAGGCCGGTCCACTGGCCCATGTGGCCGAGCATCGTGAGCACGGCTTCCTGATCCTTCGCGTCGGGTGCGTCGGGGATCACGACGGCCGTTTCCGAGAGGTCGGCCATGCGCGTGAACGGATAGCCGCTATTGGCGAAGTAGGCGAGATTCGGCAGCGCCGTGTAGTGCGCGAAGCCGCTGAAGTCGATCACCGAGTCGGGGTCGACGGCGGCGCGCGCGACGTCGGCGGCCGTCGACGAGCACAGGCCCGTCTTCTGCGAATCGATATGGAACTGGAACTGGAACTGGTTGTTCGAGCCCACGCGGAACGCCGGAATCTCGAGGTTGCTCGACGCGCGCGCATCGGTGCCCGAGAGCAGCGGCACGGCGATGCGCGTTTCGTCGGAGGCGCGCGTGACCGGCTTCAGGCGCTGCGAGCGCACGAGCTGGTCGTTGATGCTCACGTTGAGGATCGAGTCGTTCCACGTCGACGGCGCCGTGTAGCGATAGCGGATGTCGAGCGGCACGTTGCTGTGCGCCCACGCATAGAGGTCGGCCGGCACGCGCATGTTCACGCGGATCGCGGGCGGGTTGTAGCCCGAGACCTGCAACTGCTGAGGATCGCTCACGAGCTCGCGTAGCATCACGGGGCGGTCGGTGGGCACCCAGTTGGGCGCGTCGTAGGGCTGGCGCGCCGGGCCCAGATCCACCGACTGCACCACGACGCTGCTGCCCGCCATGCCGGCCTGGCCGAGCACGAGCGCGTCGGCGGCCTTCTCCAGCTCCTCGGGCGTGCGGCCCGCGAGCACGAGCAGCTTGCGGCCCGCTTGCGGATCGGCGGCGGGATTGTTCATCACCGTGATCGTCGGGCCCTTGATCTCGGGCAGCGTGATGCCTTCGGGCACCTGGCCCGGCAACGCGAGCGCGATGGCGTTGGCGTCGGCGGGCGCTGTGCGCGTGACCGGGAAGCGCGCGCCGCGATAGCTCGCGAGCGCGCCGAGCCACGACGAGACCACGCCGGCCGCGCGCAGCGTGGGCATGCCCGCGTTGGCGGCGAGCACGAACGGCACGCGCAGGAGGCTGCTGTCGTGCTTGTCGAAGAACGGCGCCGGCAGCAGCCCGAGACTGTTGGGCAGATCGATGCCCACCGTGTTGAGCGTGAGCGTGCTTTCGGGCGCCACGTCAGTCCACAGCGTCGAGTGATACGGGTCTTCGCAGTGATCGAGCGTGTAGTGCGCGATCATCTGCACGCTGATGTTGTTGAAGTCGGTAAAGAGACGCGGATCGAGGTTGATCTCGCTCGTCACCAGTTGCCCGGCGGTTTCCTTCACGAGCGGAATGGTGGCGACCACTTCGCCGTTCACGAGCACCCGCAGATGCGAGAGCGGATAGATGAGCGACGGCGAGTAGGTATAGACGAGCCGCAGCTTCGCGCTGGTGACGACCTCGTCGGTACGCACGCCGACATTGAGATAGCCCGTGGGATCGAGCCCGCGCAATTGCAGCGGGCCGTAGCTGCCCAACTGGCGCAGCGTGAAGACGTGCGTGCGCGGCGGGCCCATCGGCGCGGGCGCGCCATTGGCCGCGCCGACGGGCATGGCGATCGTGCCGGGCGCCGTCTGGATGACGGCGGGGCCGCTGCCGCCCGCGGTGTTCACGAGGGTGCCGGGCACGCCGCCCAGCGAGGCGTCGGCGGAATCGCCCGCAGCGCCCGAGGCTGCCGTTGCCGGCGCGGCGGGCGCCGCGCTGGACGCTGCTGCGCCGGGAGTCGCTTTGACAGCCGGCTTGTCGGCGGCGAGAAGGCTGGACGCCACCAGCAATCCAGCCGTCAGCGCGCCAAGGCGGACAGGTACGGAAACTCGCATCGCAAACGGCCCCTTGTTTTGTTCGCGACGGCCACGTCCGTTACACATCGTCAGCCGTCTGGTGATAGTGGCGGTCTCGCGTCGCCCGCCGGGCACTGCGCTGACACATCGATATCTCGAAATTCGTCGGAGTTTATCTGACTATCATCAAAAGCGGCAGATGATTGCTCACCGTTTATCGCTGGTTAATCGTTAAGCATTGTTAGTTGACAGGGGGAATTGGCGGGCCGGGCGTTTTTTCTGTCAGAGAATCGGCGTGGCCATGCGTTGCGAATGGGCGTCGCACTTTTCAGTGCGCTGTCAGTTTGCCGACGCGGCCTTCCACTGCGCGCGGGGCGGTCGCCGCGTTGGCCACGGTCAGCCGGATCGCATCGATCAACGCGCGCGCCGCAGGCGAAGGCGCACCGTCCGCGCGCAAGATGAGACCGATTTCGCTCCGCGTGCTCGACAGCGGCACGTCGAGCACCGCAAGCTGGCCCGAAGCGATCTCGTAATGCAACTGCTGTGCGCAGACGGCGGCGATCATCTCCGTGCCTATCAGCAGACCGCGAATCACGGCGAGGTCGTCGGTCTCGACGCTCGGCATCGGCGGCTTGAGCTTCAGGCGCCGGAACTGCGCCTCGAAGAGCCCGCGCGCCGGCGAATGGGTGCATGGGACGATCCATTGCGCGTGACGCAGGTCGCTCACGCTCAGGCCTTTTTGCTGCGCGAGCGGATGACTGTTGCGCGCGAGCACGACCATGTCCTCGACCATCAGGCGCTCGTGGGCGAGATCGCTTGCCCCATCGCTCTCGCGCAGCGCGCCGAGAATGAAATCGACGTCACCCGCACGCAAACTGCTTGTCAGCAATTCATAAGCGCTTTCGTCCGTGATCACGCGCACGCCGGGATGGAGCGCGCTCATATGCGCGATGGCCGCGGGAAGGATCAGCGTTCGGCCGAGCGGCAGCGCGCCCACCGTCACCGCGCCCTGAATGGTGCCGTGCAACGCGGCGATATCGTCGGGGACGTGGCGCAGTTCGTTGAGCGCGCGCCGCACGTGGAGAAGAAACATCTCGCCCTCGGGCGTGAGCTGCAGGCCACGCGCGCTGCGATGAAACAGCGTGATGCCCGAACCGCCTTCGAGCACGCGCATGGCGCTGCTCACGGCGGGCTGGCTGATGCCGAACGCGCTGGCGGTGCTCGGCATGTGCTGGTCGTGCGCGAGCGCGACGAAGAGCTGAAGGCGCCGCGTATTGAGCAGCCACGCGGGCAGGGCGCCTTCGGGCAGGGCGCGGCGGCGCATCTGACGCGCCATGCACCATTGCGCAAGCGCTTCGAGCTCGATAAAGATGCGCGCGCAACGATCTAGCGCGACGCGTCCCGCCGTGGTGGGCAGCATGCCGGAGGACTTGCGCTCGAAGAGCGGCTCGCCGAGCGCCGTTTCGAGCTCCTGCACCGAGCGCGTGATGGCCGATTGCGCGCGATCGAGCGAGGCGGCGGCGCGTGTGGCGCTGCCGGTATCGGCGACGAGACGAAACGCGCGTAGATGCGCGAGATTGAGCAGATCCGCGGGATTCATGCGGCCCTCGCAAGCGGATGCAGACGCCCGGCCGTTTGGCGAACTGCGCTTCGATGAGCCGCTCGCGCGGCGCGAGCCCGGCCGAAAGAATGCGCATGCACGATGGTTTGCCGGGCTGTCTCGTTCATGGTCTGAACCTGCCTCGCAGGGCACGCAGGGCCTTGCGAGCTCGTTCTTCCGGTATCTGTTTCGTTTATGGCTGCGCCGCAGCACGCTTCGGGTGAACCCGTTCGCGATGGATTTCAGGATATCAAAAGCCGCTGTGGCGCGCCGCGTCGGTGCCGCGCTTCAAAGGGTACGAACGCGTGGCGGCCGAGTGGCTGGCGGGGTGCATGCCCGATGCATCTGCGATGCGCTACAACGATCGCGTCAGCAGTTTCTTTATCGGCGCTATTTGGCCTTGCATCAGGGGTCTTGCCCGGCCTTGCGGTATCCTCCATCGCGCTTCGCCGGACGGTTGCACGCACACACGCCGTGCCGGCCTTCAGAATCGCACTCGTGGAGGATCCAGTTTCATGCGCAGGTTCATATGGGCAGCCGTGCCGCTCGCGTTCGCTGTCTCGACGCCCGCTTTTGCCGACGACGATCAGCCATGCGACGACGGCATCGTTGCAGCCGTTTCGCAGTGGGCCGGTATCAAGGGCAACCTCGCTCCGTGGGGCGATAAGGACGGCCTCGTTGCGGCGGCGGCCTGCAAGATCATGCCCAACGCGCCGGACACCACGATTGCCGCGCTCGCTTTCGACACCGGCCACGTAGGCCCGAATAGCGACGACGGCAAACTGGCTCAGGTCGTGGCGTTGGTCGAGGGCGGCAAAGTCATGGCGGCGAACCGCTCGGTCATCGAGCAGGATGCGACCACGCAGGTCGGCAGCTTTCGCATCGACACGGCACCGTATCAGCTCTCGCCGGACGTGCGTGCGTTTGGCGTGGTATTCGACAGCAGCGCGCGCGGGCCGAGTTGCCCCGATGCGGTAGCCGAGCACGAACTGACGCTCTTTGTGCGCGACGCGCATGCGTTGCGCCCCGTGTTCGGCACGAACCTGCGTGGCTGGGTCGATATCAATCAAGGCGCTTGCGGCAGCGGAACGGACGGGGCGCTGACCGAGGACGCGAACATGACCATTGCCGTGGCGAAAACGTCCAGTCATGGATTCGCCGATCTCGCACTGACCGCGCACATCGTCAGGAGCCGGCTTGAGAACCGGGATTGGGCCGATATAGGCAAACGCACGAAGCGCGTTGTGCTCAAATACGACGGCAAGTCATACGGCATCGATATGTTCCGGGATTTTTGGTATCCGAACGAAGGCACATGGGCAAAGCATGGCAAATGAGCGGACCATCCAGAACCCTTCTTCGAGCCGAAACGCCATGAATCGATTTATTTCGCATGCCGAATTTAAGGCGCTTGCCTTGACCGCCGCGCTACTCGCACCCGGACTCGCGGCGGCGGCCAGCTTCGATTGCAGCAAAGCCGCGTCGGCCACCGAAAAGCGCATCTGCGCTTCAGCGCGCCTCAGCAGCATGGATACGCAGCTCACCACGCTCTATCAGAAGCTCGCGGTGGGCGCGGACGCCGCGGCATGGCGTGACGATCAGCGCGCGTGGCTGCGCGAGCGCGATCAGTGCGGCGACACGGCCTGCCTCGCACGCGTGTACAGCGAGCGCCTCGTCGTGCTCTCGAACGGCGCGGGTCCGTTCCACTGGCAGGGCAAGTGGTGGCGCGTGGATGCCAGCGGCCAATATGGCTCCGCACTCGTCATCAAGGATGTGTCGGCGCGCGGCCTGCAGTTCGGCTTCGACACCAACGCGGGCGCCAACTCGGGCACGCTCGACAGCAACGCGGCGTTCGGCAAGGACCAGGCCGCGCATTACACGGGCAATGCGCAGGACTTTACGCAAAACTGCACGCTGACTTTCAGGCGCCAGGTCAACCGCATCGAGGTCGCGCAGAAGGGCGATTCGGCCGACTGCGGCGCGGGTGCGGGCGTGCTCTTCGCCGGCACGTACGTGGCAGCCGCAAAAGACCCGAACGCGAAGGCGGATCTGCTCACGCTGGGCATCGTGAAGACGTCCGCGCAGGACGACGCCATCCGCAAGCTGCTGGGCCGCGACTACGATGCGCTGCTCGCAACCGCCAACGCCGTGATCGACGACAGCGCCAGCGCCGGCATGCCGGGTGTGACGGTAATCAGCACCTTCGTGCACGGCATCGCGTGCGATACGAAAGCGGTGATCATGTACGACGAGAACGGTCACTACTGGATTGCGCTATGGTCGCCGCAGCCGCAATCGGGCAAGGACGGCACGAGCATCACGGAGCTCAGGTACTACACCAACGTGGCCGCCGACAAGAAGACGCTGCCCCGGCCGATCGCCGCGCAACGCAACCAGGTGTGCCCCTCGGAGCGGGAGGTCGTGCGGATGATGCCGTAAAGCAGGCACAATAACGCCACCGTAAAAAGCGTCCGCGTGAAGAGGAGTGAATTTTGATGACTGACACGGTCGATTGCGTCGTGATCGGGGCGGGGGTGGTCGGCCTCGCGGTCGCGCGCGCGTGCGCGCAGCAAGGCTGGGAAACCGTGCTCGTCGAGGCGGAGAACGCCATCGGCACGGGCACCAGTTCTCGCAACAGCGAGGTGATTCACGCGGGCATCTATTATCCGCAGGGCTCGCTCAAGGCGAGGCTATGCGTGCAAGGCAAGCAGCGCCTCTACGCGTATTGCGACGAGAAGGGCGTGGCGTACGAGCGTTGCGGCAAGTTCATCGTCGCGACACACGAAGGGCAACTCGACGCGCTGCGCGCGATTCGCGCCGCCGCCGCGGCCAACGGCGTGGACGACCTGCGCTGGCTCGATCGCGACGAAGCGCAGGCGCGCGAGCGCGCGCTCCATTGCGTGGCGGCGCTCGAATCGCCCTCAACAGGCATCGTGGACAGCCACGGCTTCATGCTCGCACTGCAAGGCGATTTCGAAGCGGCGGGCGGCATGCTCGCGTTCTGCTCGCCGGTCATGGGCGGCGTCGCGCAAGCCGGGCAGCCGATCTTGCTGAAAGTGGGTGGCGCAGAACCGATGGAGCTGCGCGCGAAGCGCGTGATCAACAGCGCGGGACTCTACGCGCAACCGGTGGCGGCATCGATCGACGGCATCGCGGCCGGCTCGATTCCGGCGGGGCGCTACGCCAAGGGCAATTACTACTCGCTGGCGGGCGCCTCACCGTTCTCGCGACTCATCTATCCGATTCCCGAAGAGGGCGGCCTGGGCGTGCACCTGACGATCGATCTCGGCCACCAGGCGCGCTTCGGCCCCGACGTCGAGTGGATCGACACGATCGACTACACCGTCGACCCGGGCCGATCGGCGAAATTCTACGAGGCGATCCGCAGCTATTGGCCCGCCTTGCCCGATGGCGCACTGCAGCCCGGTTATGCGGGCATCCGCCCGAAGCTGGCGAGCGGAATGAACGACGGCGACTTCCTGATTCAGGATGCGAGCGCGCATGGCGTGCGCGGGCTCGTGAATCTTTACGGCATCGAATCGCCGGGCTTGACGGCGTCGCTCGCGACTGCGGACGAAGTGGTCGCGCGACTGAACGGCGAGGCGTGGTAACGTTAGGCGCGCGCCGCAACTGCGCGCGCGCATTCATGATGCAAAGAACGAAGAGAAAGGAGCAGAACGTGGTCTACGAAATGGCGCACATCTCCGTGCAGGCCGGCAAGAACGCCGAATTCGAAGCAGCGGTGGCAGAGGCCCTGCCGCTATTCCACCGTGCGCGCGGCTGCAGCGGCGTCGAATTGCAGCGCAGCGTGGAGGAGCCGAATCAGTACGTGCTCGTCGTGCAATGGGACACGGTGGAAGATCATATGGTCCATTTTCGCGAGTCGGCCGACTTCCAGGCATGGCGCGGGCTCGTGGGGCCGTATTTTGAAAAGCCGCCCGTTGTTGGGCATACGCAGGTGGTGGTGAAGTAGGCGTCGAGCCTGAGGAGTCGCCTTGGTTTGATCCATGTACATACATGGATTTACATTGCCGTGGATACTGTCTATAGTTCAACCAACCTAGATCTTGTCCATGCAACTGGAAATGCACACAACCCGGGTGTTCAAGAACGGTAATTCCCAGGCGGTCCGCATCCCTGCGGACCTTGCCTATGAGCGTAATGACATCGAGGTCGAAATTGAGCGTGTGGGCGACGAAATCCGTATCCGCCCTGCACGCCGATCGTTAGATGGGGTGCTCAAGAAATTTGCGAAATTCGGGCCCGATTTCATGGCGGAGGGACGTGGCGCGCACGGCCAGACCGAACGCGAGGATTTGTGATGCCACGTTTCATGCTTGACACGAATATGTGCATCTATCTGATGAAAAACCAGCCAGAACAGGTGGCGCACCGGTTTGCGCAGTGCTATGTCGGCGATGTCGTCATGTCGGCAATCACTTACGCCGAACTGGAATATGGCGTCGCCGTTTCTGCTAATCGTGCACGCGAGAAGCGCAATCTTGCCGCGCTCGTAGAAGACATACCGGTTGCGCCGTTTGACGCCGCTGCCGCGGTTGCATATGGACCCATTCGGGAGGCGACGCGCGAGCGCAAAAAGGATCACCTGGACAAGCTGATCGCCGCACATGCGGTTGCGCTTGAAGTTTCGCTTGTAACGAATAACGAGCGCGATTTTGCCCACTATCCTGGTGTGAACATAGAGAACTGGCTTAAGGAGTAGGTTGCCCTATGTGCGCGGCAACCGCTCAACCCCCTCTCACCTCAAACCCCTCCACATAAGCCGCGGCGTCGATCCCATCCCATATCCGTCCATCGACGAACACGGGTTTGTCGAACGCCGTCGGCATTTCAACCCCAACCTCAAGCGCCGCCGCGCGATAGAGCGCAGTCTGATTCACCCCGCGCGCGATCTCCCGATAGTCGCTACGCCGCGCCACCATCCCCCAGCGCTCGAACTGAGTGAGGAACCAGATTCCTTCGGACTCCAACGGATAATTCACGGCACCGCTCTCAAAGAACTTCATGCGCTGCCCATCCGCAGCCCCAGCGCCTTCAAGCTCTTCCGCAATCACCGCCGTATCCACGCCCAGCATCTCAGGCCGCCCGAGCCATTGCGCGATCTCCCCGCGATGCCCCACGCCGTCGAGCCATCGGCACGCTTCGAGCATGGTCTGCACAAGCGCTCTCGCCGTATTCGGATATCGCGTGACGAAATCGCGCCGGCACGCCAGCACTTTCTCCGGATGATCGGCCCAGATTTCGCCGCTGCGTATCGCCGTGCGCCCCACGCCGCGCCGCTGCGCCAGCGCGGGCCACGGCTCGCCTGCGCAAAAGCCGTCGAGCCTTTCCTCGGTGAGCGCCGCCACCATTTGCGGCGGCGGAATCACCACGCTCTCGATATCGCGCAACGGATGCACGCCTTGCGCAGCGAGCCAGTAATTGAGCCACATCGCGTGCGTGCCGGTTGGAAAGGTCTGCGCGAACACGGGCTTGCGGTCGAGCGTCGCGAGCGCGCGAGGCAGCGTGCCATGTTCGGCTAGTGCATCGGCGAGGCGGTTCGACAGCGTGATCGCCTGGCCATTGCGGTTGAGCACCATCAGCACGGCCATGTCCTGCTGCGGCCCGCCAATGCCGAGCTGCACACCGTACACGAGACCGTAGAGCGTATGCGCGGCATCGAGCTCGCCCGCCAGCAGCTTGTCGCGCAGCGCGGCCCACGAGGGCTGGCGCGAGAGCTCCAGCGTGAGACCGTGTGCGTGGCCGAATTCGAGCAGCTTCGCGGCCACGAGCGGCGCCGCATCGGCGAGCGGTACGAAGCCTATTTTCAGGTGCGTCTTTTCCGGCGCGGCCTGCGGAGTGGAGGTGGCGTTCATGGTAGGCGCTTCATGCGTGCTCATTGCGGCTCAATCGATCTGAATCTGACCGGTCGCGGACCGGCGCATTCATTTGCGTCGGTGCTTTGCTTCGGCTGCTGGCGTCGATCATTTGCGTCGTTCCAGCGACTCGTCAGCCGCGACGATCTGCCGGGCCACTTCGGCGAGCTTCAAGCCCTGGTTCATCGCGTGCTTGCGCAGCGTCGCGTAGGCGGCGGGCTCGGACATCTTCTGCTGCTCCATCAGCATGCGTTTCGCGCGGTCGATCAGCTTGCGCTCGGCCAGCTCGTTCTCGGCCAGCGTGAGCCGCTCGCGCAGTTGCGCCTCCTGGGCGAAGCGGGCGAGCGCGACTTCGAGGATGGGCGCGATACGCTCGCCCGCGAGCCCTTCCACGAGATACGCGGTCACGCCCGCGTGCACGGCCGAGCGGATGAGTTGCTGGTTCGCGTCGTTGCTGAACATCAGCACGGGACGCGGCGCCGTGGCGTTCATCACGGCGAGTTGTTCGAGTGTGTCGCGCGAAGGCGACTCGGTGTCGATGATGATCACGTCAGGCCGCTCGCGCTCGACGGCGCGATGGAGCGCCTGCGGCGTCGCGGGGTTGGCGAGCATCTCGTAGCCGAGCCGCGCGAGCGCGTCGCGCAGATCGCCGATGGGCTTGTCGGTGTCGGTTACGAGCAGGACGCGCAGCATGGGGGTTCGGTGCTCGGCGGCATAAGACTTCGACGGATGACCAGTTGGTTGTTGAGGGAGGAAGCCGCCGATGGGCGGAGGGCGCGCCGTTGCGGAACGTGCAGCTTTTCAGCAAGGTATGTGCCAGTTTTGATCGCGCACTCGAATGGCGCGAGCTGTCCACTTGGCTATCTGACGAGCGGGCAAGCGCGGCGATGTGGTGCACCGCAGCAGTGCGTTGCGCGGTCTCTATCGCACTCAACTGGCGCAGCACCATAGGCGAGAGCGGCGCGTGATCGATGACCGCCGCCGTTAAATTTGCAACTAACAGCCAAGTCCGTGTGCCAACCACCAACAGAACGGCCAACGGAAAAAGCCACGCATTCCCACAAAAAGCCTTCCAAATCCACCACCACGAAGGCAAAAAAAAGCGCGCCATAATCGGCGCGCATCAAAATCCCCACTTCCTCTACTTACTACTCACTCAACCCACTTTACGAACCGGCGGAAAACGCCGCTTGCTATTGCCGATGCTGATGCGCCGGAAGCGTTCCTTCTTGGTCTCTTCCTCGAAGTGCGAAAGCGAAAGCTTCACGAGGTCGCTGCGCGACACGATGCCCACGAGCCGCATCGTGTCGCGCCCGCTCACCACGGGCAGCCGCTCGAGGCCATGCACCGCGAGGCGCGTGGCGATCTGGCGGCAGGTTTCCTCGGGCACGGCCACGTCGGGCGTGCGCAACGCGAGCAGCGCGCCGAGCGGCTGATCGAGCGCGTCGCTGGCGTCGCTCGCGCGCACTGCTTCGAGCATCGCGCGATCCACCACGCCGAGCACCGCGCCGTCACGGACCACGGGCCAGGCGCGGCGCGTCTGCGTGGCGCCGAAATACTGCTCCAGCGCGGCGCGCACGCTCACGGCGGCGTCGATCGTGTCGACGTTGCGCGTCATCACTTCGTCGACGTAATGACGCTCGAGCGGATCGACGCCGTACTCGCGATAGATGTGATAGCCGCGCCGTGCGATTTTCTCGGTCATGATCGAGCGCTTCATGACGACCGTGGCGAAGCCATGTGCGACCAGCGTGGCCGTGAGCAGCGGCAGCAGCGCGTTGGCATCGTGCGTGAGGCCGAAGGCGAACACGATGGCCGTGAGCGGTGCGCCGAGCGTGGCGCCGAGCGTCGCCGCCATGCACACGAGCGGCCAGAGCGCGGGGTCGCTGCCGGGCAGCACGGGGCTCAGCACGCAGCCGAGTCCCGCGCCCAGCATGAGCAGCGGCGCGAGCACGCCGCCCGAGGTGCCCGAGCCAAGCGCCACGACCCAGATCACGGCCTTCACCACGAGGATGGCGACGGCCACCTGCAGGATGATGTGCTGATGAAGCAAATCGCCGATTACGTCGTAGCCCACGCCCAGCGCGCGCGGTTCGATGAAGCCGCCGATGCCCACCACGATGCCGCCGAGCGCGGGCCACCAGGACCAGTGCAGCGGCAGATGCGCGAACAGGTCCTCGACCTTGTAGAGCGCCGCGGAAAGCCCCGAGGCGAGCGCGCCCGAGAGCAGCCCCGCGATCACGCACGAGAACAGCGCGAGCGCGTGCGGCGTCGCGGTCTGCATCGCGAACAGCGGCTCGGTGCCGAAGAACGCGGCGCGCGCGAAGCCCGCCACGGCACAGGCGAGCGCGACCGGCAGGAAGCTGCGCGGGCGCCATTCGAACAGCAGCAGTTCGACCGCGAGCAGCACGGCGGCCACCGGCGTGCCGAACACGGCCGTCATGCCCGCGGCGGCGCCCGCGACGAGCAGCGTCTTGCGCTCGGCCGAGGTGAGCCGCACGCACTGCGCGAGCAGCGAGCCGATCGCGCCGCCGGTCATGATGATCGGGCCTTCCGCGCCGAACGGGCCGCCGCTGCCGATCACGATGCCCGACGAGAGCGGCTTGAGCACGGCCACTTTCGGCGACATTTTGCTCTTGCCGAACAGGATGGCCTCGATGGCTTCGGGAATGCCGTGGCCGCGGATCTTGTCGGAGCCGAAACGCGCCATCATCCCGACGATCAGCCCGCCCACCGCGGGCACGGCGATGACCCAGGGCCCGAGCGTGTTCAGCGCGGGCGAGTGATCGGCGAACGAAAAGCGGCCGTAGAAGAACAGATTCGTGAACCAGTGGATGAGGCTCAGGAGCACGAATGCGGCCAGTGTGGCCAGCGCGCCGATGACGGCGGCGAGCGCGCTGATGCCAGGCAGGCGCGCGTTGGCCGAAAAGTCGCGCTTGTGGGAATCGTCGAGATGCATGGTCGTCAAAGATCGATTTGCGGAACGGTGAAGGTGCCGTCGAGCGATTGCAGCTCCGCGCGATGGAGTTCGGCGAGGCGCGCAAGCAGTTTTTCGCCGGCATCGAGCAGATGCACTTCCACCTGGCGGCGATCGCGCTCGCTCACGCGCCGCTCGACCAGCTCGAGCGCCTCGCAGCGCGAGACGAGCGCCACCACGCCGTGGTGCTGCGCCTGCAGGCGCTCGGCAATCTCGCCGATGGTCGCCCACGTGCGGCCGGGATAGCCCTTCACGTGCAGCAGCAGCAGATACTGCAGCGGCGTGATGCCCTCGCCCTGGGCGGCCTGTTCGGAGAAGCGCTCGAAACGGCGCATCTGATAGCGGAACTCGGAGAGCTGCTCGAAATCGGCCTTCGTCAGACCGCGCGGAGTGTTCTTCATTGGGAATTCAAATTGATACGATTCGAAATGCGAATATATCACAACGTGATATTTATGGGCGAGCCCGGCCTGAACAGTTGCGCCGCACGCCGCCCGTTACGGATTGCGCGCGGTTCAGGCGCTCTGGCGCTGTAGCGGCTGGGCCTGCCGGTACAGGCCCGAGATCAGGTCCGCCTGCGTGACGATGCCCATGAGGCGCCGCTCGCCGTCCACCACGGGCACGTGATGGTGGCCGCGCCCCGCAAAAATGCCGAGCAGCTCGACGATGGGCGTGGCGCCGGAAATGGTGCGAACGTGCGTGCTCATGATCGTGCCTACCTGCACGCCATCGGCGGGATGCGCGGCGATGCCGCTTCTGAGCGAATGCAGCAGCGCGCGCAGCGGGTGGCGGCCGAGGCCTTCTTCCGCAAGGTCCGCGCGCGTGACGATGCCTTTCACGTGGTCCTGGGCATCCACGACCGGCAGCGCCTTGATGTCGTGCCGCTTGAGTAGCGCTCGCGCCTGGCCCACCGTGGTCGCGGGCGTGATGCTGACCACGTCGCGCGTCATGACCGCGGCGCAATCGAGCTCGCCGAAGCTGCGCGCATAGCTGCGAATTTCCGTTTCGCGCAGCAGCGCTTCGAGATCGTCGGTGTCGATGTCGAGCAGTTCGTCGCGCTCGCGCAGCACGGCTTCGAGATCGGCGCGCGAGAAGCCGCCCGGCGCGGTCGCGGGCGGTGCGGCCTTGGGCGGTCTCGCCGCGTGTGGATAGCGGTGGCCCGTGGCCGTGTGATAGACGAGCGCCGAAACCAGCAGCGTGAAGGATTGCAGCGCGACCGGCTCGAACACGAACTCGTAGCCGAGCGCACGCACCGCGGGACCGCCGAGCACGGCGGTGAGGGCGACGGCGCCCGAAGGCGGGTGCACGCAGCGCAGCGTGAACATCGCGCAGACGGCCACGCCGATCGCGACGGCGGCCGCCTCGACCGGATCGTGAATGAACATCGCACTGGTCACGCCCACGGTGGCCGAGACGAGATTGCCGCCGATGATCGACCACGGCTGCGCGAGCGGACTCGCGGGCACGCCGAACAGCAGCACGGCCGAGGCGCCCATCGGCGCGATCAGCCACGGAATGGTCGAGGAGTTGCCGAGCAGGTAGTGCGAGACGGCGCCAGTGACCGCAATGCCGACCAGTGCGCCGAGGCTCGAGCGCAGGCGCTCGCGCCAGCGCAGGGTCACGGGGGAGGGGGCGAAACGTGTGAGCCAGCGAAGAATTCTGAAGCGTGACACGGTGGAAATGACGAAAAAGGGTGCGGATTTGCGTCCCCGGCGGGGGCGCCCGGGATTTTTTGAGATGGCGATTGTATCGCAACGTGATATATATTGCGACGCGTTGTCGCTGATACTGGCAATTTGGGGCGGGGTTGGGGCGCGACGCGAAGCGCGGCGCGCCAAGGGTGGGCGCCGGCGATGAAATGACGTGTTTGCGTGAGCTGCCTGGTATCGACGGCCTGGTCGGCCTCAGCGGCTCAACGTCCTCGCCATCTCCGTCGTACCGCTCCAGCCGAGCTGGCGGTAAAGATCGCGGCCCTGCGCGGTCGCGTGCAGGATGACGTAGCGGATGCCGCGCCGGACGAATTCATCGTCGGCAAGCTGCATCAGCTGGCGGGCGAGGCCGCGCCGCCGCGCGTCCGGTTCCACGTAGACGTTGAGCACGTAACCGCGCTTGTCCTGCTCCGGGTGGGCCGGATGGGGCGGCCAGTCGATCTCCATGAGGCCGATACCGGCCACGGGAACGTCGCGCTCGCACGTGACGAAACCGAAATAGGTGCCATCGGCGAGACGCGGCGCGAGCCAGGTGCGAAAGTGCGCGGTCATGGTCGCGAGCGTCTGGGCGTCGCGGCCGGCTTCGCGAAATATGGCTTCGCGGTGGCGGCAGATCAGGTCGAGGTCGTTCGTATCGATGGCGCGCACGTGCATTCGATGTCCCCTGGAGGGCGCGGGAAGTCGCCGCATTCTACTGCGCTGGGGCCGAAACCCCCTCCGTGTAACAAAACCGCTGCATATGTAACTCCGCGCCCGCACGGCGCCGCATGGCGCCGCGTTGGGTTACGCTGGCAGGCGCCGCGCGCGCCGTATTCCCGGCCTCGCCACCTTGTGCGCGCCAACCCAGTAGACTGGGTGTCGACCGGCATGGCGCCCGCGCGGCGATCGGACTCGCTTCCGCCTCGCGCGCCCGCCCAGCATTCCAACGATCGACACGGACGAGAAATCGCATGAAGAAGCTCTTTTTCCTGGGCGCGCTGCTCGCGTGGTTCACCGCCGGGTTCGCGTTCGCTACGAGCGCGTTCGCGCAGGGCGTCGACCAGTCGGATCCGCAGGCGCTCATCAAGACGGCCACGCAGCAGGTGCTCGACGAAGTGCGCACGAAATCCATCGCGCCGGACGATATCGCGCGCATTCGCGGCATCGTCGACCGGGACATCCTGCCTTACGTCGATTTTCACCGCACCACGCAGCTCGCGATGGGCCGGCACTGGCGCACCGCCACGCCCGCCCAGCAGCAACAGATCATCGAGCAGTTCCAGTTGCTGCTGATCCATCTGTATTCGGGCGCGCTCGCGCAGCTCAAGCCCGATCAGCAGATCGAATACGCGCCCATGCGCAACGCGCCCGGCGACACCGACGTGGTCGTGCGCACGCTCGCGCAGACGAGCGGCAAGCCCGTCGAGATCGACTACCGTCTGTACAAGACGCCCCAGGGCTGGCGGCTCTACGACCTGAACGTGCTGGGCGCGTGGCTGATCCAGACCTATCGCGCGCAGTTCAACGAAAAGATTCAGGAATCCGGCGTGGATGGGCTGATCCAGTTCCTCGCCTCGCACAATCAGGAGCTGGAGGCGGGCAAGCCTTGAGTACGCCCGCTCGCGCGCGCTTTCGCCGGGCGCGCGCGTGCGCTACGCTACTCGCCGGTTTTTTGGCCGCCGTTTGCTGTTCCCGCTGTTGCTTGGCAATTGCCCCTGGGTTGTCTCGCAGTTACTTCGCAGTTGCCGATTCCGCGCCGGACCGGCGCCGCACGCACTACCCTGAACTCAGGCGCGCCCTATGCGCGCTTTTCACGATCGCCCGACCAGCCAACGCTTCCCCATGAATTTCCCTAGCCCGCCCGAGAGGCCATACTCCGAACCGCCTAATGGACCGTCGGGACCGTCGGGACTTCCCGGACCATCGGGACCGTCGGTCCCGCCGGGACTGTCGTCGAACCGCCGCAACCGTGTCTTCGCGTCGAGCACGCCCACGCTGCACACGCTCGCGGCCGTCGTCACCGGGGTAGTGGTGGTGTCGGGCCTCTATTTCGGGCGCGCCATGCTCATCCCGATCACGCTTTCGGTGCTGCTGAGCTTCCTGCTCGCGCCGCTCGTGAACGCGCTGCGCCGGATGCACATACCGCAGTCCCTCTCGATCCTGATCGCGGTTCTCGCTACCGTGCTCGCGCTGGCGGGCGTGGGCGCGCTGATCGCCGCGCAGGTCGTGCAGCTTGCGGCCGATCTGCCGCAGTATCAGGAAGCGATCATGGAAAAGGCGGAAACGGTGCAGGAAAAGACCGTGGGCCGCGCCGACTCGCTGATGACGCGCGCGGCCACCGCGCTCCAGCGCATCACGCCCACGCCGCCGCCCGCGCCGCCGCAGCCGCGCGGGCGCGCCGCGCGCAACCAGCCGCAGCCGCCGATGCAGGTTGAGGTTCACACGCCCGCGCCCACGCCGATGCAGCTCGCGCGCCGGGCATTCGCGCCGGCCATCGCGCCGCTCGAGACCGGCTTCATCGTGCTCGTGGTGACCATCTTCATCCTGTTTCAGCGCGAGGACCTGCGCGACCGGCTCATCAGCGTATTCGGCTCCGACGACCTGCACCGCACCACCACGGCCATCAACGACGCCTCCGAGCGGCTTTCGCGCTACTTCGTCGCGCAACTGGGCGTGAACGTCTCGGTGGGCGGCGTGATCGCCATCGGGCTCGCGGGCATCGGCGTGCCGGGGGCGCTGCTGTTCGGGGCGCTCGCGGCGCTCCTGCGCTTCGTGCCCTACATCGGCATCTGGATTGCCGCAGTCCTGGCGACGCTGCTGGGTGCCGCCATTCAGCCGCAGTGGACCATGGCGGTGTCGACGCTGATTTTCTTCATCGTCGTCGATGTGGTGGCGGGGCAATTCGCCGAGCCGATGCTCTATGGCCGCCGCGCCGGGCTTTCCCCGCTCGCGGTGGTGGTGGCGGCGATCTTCTGGGCCTGGCTCTGGGGGCCAGTCGGGCTGGTGCTGTCCACGCCGCTCACGCTGTGCATCGTCACGCTCGGCCGTTACGTGGATCGCCTGAACTTCCTGACCATCCTGCTCGGCGACCAGCCGGCGCTCACGCCCGCCCAGACCTGCTACCAGCGCCTGCTCGCCGACGACCCGCACGAGGCCTTGCTGCAGGCCGACCGCCTGCTCACCGAGTTGCCGCTCATCGACTATTACGAGCAAGTGGTATTCGAGGGCCTGCGCTTCGCGCGCAACGACGTGCTGCGCGGCGTGCTGCCCGCCGAGCAGCTCGCGCGCATCAATCAGGCGCTGCACGACATCATCGAAGACCTCGAATCGGTGGACGACTCGCGCCACGCCGCCCGCGAAGAGGCGAGCGGGCGCAAGGCCTCCACGGGCGACGACGAGGCGCCGCACGCGGTTCCCCAGGACGGCCGCGCGGTGCTCTGCGTGCCGGGGCGCGGCACCTTCGACGATGTGGTGGTGGCGATCGTCTGCCAGTTGCTCGCGCGCGCCAACATTCCCTGCGTGGCCACGACCTACGAGGAAGTGCGCGCCACGCGCGCCGGGATGGTGGACGCGCAGGCCATCCACGCGATCTGCGTGGTGTCGCTCGACGCCGCGGAGTCGCCGCCGTACCTGCGCAATCTCGTGCGGCGCTTGCGCGAGCGCGCGCCCGCCATGCCGATCATCGTGGGCGTGCGGGCGGCGCGGCGCGAAGAAGGCCTGAGCATCGCCGACGACGCCGGCACGCACTTCGCAGCCACGCTGCGCGATCTCGTGGAGGAATGCGGCGCGGCGCTGGCGGCCCGGCCGGAGGCGCTCGCGCACAAGTAAGCGAACGCGGAAATGTGACAGTCATGCTCACGTCACATTGAGGCACGAAGATATGCGGCCCTATGCCCCTCTGGTTGCGGCATTGCCAGGAGACATGACGTGCTGAGCCCTCACGAGTTTGCAACGCTGATGCTGATCCGCCACGCGCCGGAGCAGATCGACATGAACCGCCACGAACTCGACATCTTGCTTGAACGCCAGCTCGTCGCGCTCGAACAGCGCGACGAAGGCCGCCGCCTGCCGTCGCTCACGACGGCGGGCCGCTCGCTGCTCGACGCGCTCGGCCGCGTCGAGCCCGTGCATTTCGCGCACGATTTTGCACACGAGGACATGAGCAGCTTCGACGCGCATTGAGGTGTACGCGAAGGCGCAAAAAAAATGCGCCGACAGTTGCCCGCCGGCGCGCATAACTTCGACTCTGCATGGTCCCGGAATGAACGGGGACAGGGTATGGCGCTCGGCATGCGGACCGGCAAGTCATCTGATCCGCTGCGTTGCTCCATGACCTCGTTAACGGTTATTGCCGCGCCAGCTTGAATGCGGACAAACCCGTTTCTCGGCAACCCTGGATGCACGCGTTGCCCTTAAAAAACGGCATTGCCGCAAGCCTTTCGACTCCGCCGACGAGAGCGGATCAAGCCGCCATCCCGCGCTCCATGCCGTATTCACACCAATCCGCCGCCGCCATCCACGGGCAGAACCTGGCCGGTCACATAGCCGTTCAGCATCGCATAGACGTAGGTGATGGCCGCTTCCGCAGGCTCCGCTCCACGCGGCAACGGCAGCCGCGCGAGATAGGACTGCAAACGCTCCGGCGGCATCTGGCTCGTGTGCTCCGTGAGGATGATGCCGGGACACACCACATTGACGCGCACCGGAGCGAGATCGACGGCGAGGCCGCGCGCCAGATGCTCGATCGCGCCGCCCAGCGCGGCGGCCAGTGGCGCGCCCTTGGCGGGACGATGGGCGAGCATGCCGCTCGTGAGCGTGATCGACCCGTCAGGATCGATCGAGCGGCTGCCGTGCTTCACGGCGGCCAGCGCGCCCCAGAACCGGACCGCGAAGCCCTCGCGCGCAGCCGTGAGATCGAGATTGCGCGCGGCGTCGAACATCGGCACGTCCCAATCGCCCGCAGTGAGCGCGAGATGGTCGAAGGCGCCGAGCGGCTCGAAAAAGCGCGCGACGCTCTGTTCGTCGCGCAGATCGATCGTGCCGCCCGTTGCGCCGGGCAGCCGTTCGAGCGCGGCGTCGACATTGGCCGCGCGGCTCGACGCGATCGTCACCTCGGCGCCTAGTTGCCGCGCCAGTGCGGCGACGGCAAAACCGATGCCGGAAGTCCCGCCAATCACCACGACGCGTTTCCCGTCGAGCGACATCGCTGCTTCATTCATTGCATGCCTCCTTCAAGGATGCTGGTCATGCCCGTGATGCCTGGATCCGGCGCGAGGCCGCTTCTCATCAAGCTTAAGGTGCCGGCGCGAAATACCCGGGCTGGTCGAGGTCCGCAAGGAGCGTGGGCTGCTGCGGCTGCCAGCCGAGAGACGAGCGGGTGCGCGCGCTGGAGCTCGGACAATCGATTTCCGCGAAACGGGCGAACCAGCCAAAATGCCCGGCGGCGTCCTCGGGCGCGAGGGCGACCACGGGAAGATTCAGCCGCCGGCCGATGACCTCGGCGATCTGCCTGAACGGTACGCCTTCTTCGGCAACGGCGTGAAAGGGACCGCCCTCGGCGCCGTGCTCGAACGCCAGCCGGTAGACGCGGGCGGCGTCGAGCCGATGCACCGCCGGCCAGCGATTGCTTCCGGCGCCCACATAGGCGGACACCCCTTTCTCGCGCGCAATGCCGATCAGGCGCGGCACGAAGCCGTGATCGCCGAGCCCGTGAACCGTCGGCGCGAGGCGGATGGCCGTCACGCGCACGCCGCGTGCCGCGAAGGTTGCGGCTGTGGTTTCGGGGGCGCGGGGGAACGCGGCGATGGGCGCATGGGGCTGCTCGTCCTCGGTCGAGACGCGGCCAGGCGTCAGGAGCGCCACGCCGGACGAGACGATGAACGGCCGGCCCGAGCCCTCCAGCTCAGCGCCGATCGCCTCGATGGCGAGCCGTTCCTGCTCGCAGTTTTCCGCGAACTTCGAAAAGTCGTGGTTGAACGCGGTATGGATCACGCCGTCGGCCTGCGCCGCGCCTTGCCGCAGGCTTGCCAGGTCTTCGAGCGAGCCGCGCAGGACCTGCGCGCCCGTTGCGGCCAGATTCTGTGCGCCCTTGTCCGAACGCGCGAGGCCCAGCACCTGATGGCCCTGCGCCAGCAGATCCTTGACGACCGCCGAGCCCACCCAACCCGTTGCACCAGTCACGAATACACGCATGATTTCGATCTCCAGGTTTTTGCCTGCGACGAATATCGACCCGCGCGTTATCGTAGTAAAGTCGTGACGTTATCGTGTTATAAAAAAGTACCGTGATGAGCGATGATGCCGAAAGCAGCGATCTGCTGGGCGCCTGGTTGAAGGACCGCCGGACGAGGCTCGATCCGGCGGCCTTCGGCTTTTCGGTGAAGCGCCGCCGCACGTCGGGCCTGCGCCGCGAGGAAGTTGCGCAGCGCGCGAATATCAGCACGGCCTGGTACACGTGGCTCGAACAAGGACGCGGCGGCGCGCCCTCGGCCGATGTGCTCGAACGCATCGCAGGCGCGTTGATGCTGACGGAAATCGAGCGCGAGCATCTTTTTCTGCTCGGCCTCGGCAGGCCGCCCGAAGTGCGCTACCGCAAGAGCGAAGGCATCACGCCGCGGCTCCAGCGCGTGCTCGACGCGTTGAACCCGAGCCCCGCGCTCATCCGCACGGCGACCTGGGACGTGGTGGCCTGGAACCGGGCGGCCACGGTGATGCTCGTCGATTACGGCGCGGTTCCTCCGGCACAGCGCAACGTCTTGCGCTTCATTTTTCTCGACCCGCTCGCGCGCGCCATCCAATACGACTGGGAGAGCGTGGCGCGCTTCATCGTGGGCGCCTTCCGTGTCGACGTGGCCCGCGCGGGCGCGACGACGGCGGTGAGCGATCTCGTCGACGAGCTGAGCCGCCTGAGCCCCGAGTTCGAGGCGATGTGGCGCGACAACAATGTCCAGGCCCATGGCGAAGGCGTCAAACGCATCCGGCATCCTGTGCTTGGGCCGCTGTCGTTTGAATATTCGGCGTTTGCGGTGGATGGGCGGCCGGATTTGAGCATGGTGGTTTACAACCCTGCGACGGCTGAGGATCGGGAGAAGATTTGCGCGGCGCTGGAGGGCGATCATAAGTGAGGAAACAATGGCGGCATCACCCGAACATCAGTTCATTGCGCGACCGATATCAATTGCCGGAAGGCAAGACAAGCCGGGAAGAAAAAGCCGACTTGCAAGCGGCAGCACGATAGTTTCCAGCAGGAAAGGCGCTAGATGAATTGTCCTGCGGTAGCGGCTCAGCGTCTTGATAAGCCATCTGGCCAAACATCAGGCCACCGCCAATGGAGTCCGCAAGCCCCTCCATCCGTCCGTGTGTCTTGATGAATACCGGCGCGCTCATGATCGCTCGATGCAGGAATACCCCTCCCGCCCACGGCATCATTGCGGCCTTCATCAACTCCAGATTGATGCCCGCGAGCATGTATGAGCCGGCCCAGCCCGCAAGATAGCCAATCGACCAATCCAGATAGATCACGCCGCCCTCAAAGTTCTTCGTTTGCAGTTCGTCGCCGTGGAATGATTCGGTCATGTAGACGGTGCCACCGCTATCGAAACCCTTCGTTGAACCGCTTCCCCCGATGCCGTGACCTCGAATAGTGAGTTTGGGTAGTTCGAGCTTCTGTAATTTCAGCCATTTGAGAAAGGGAAGTGACGCACCGAGCCCCGTTCCCGCATAGACAAACTGTTGAGGTCGCCCGCGAGGCGGATCGAGAACAATAACGCCGCCTGACGCCAGAAGAAGTTCGACACCCGTACCACCGCCCGCTCCTGTGTCGTACTGCCATCGGCTCCTGCGCAGTGCTTTAATCCACATGGTTAGCTATACCTTCCCCTGAATTTTTGCCCCGTCCAGCCCGCGAAAAGGAATGCGGCAGCAAAGACTCCTAACAGAACTGGCTCAAACCAGATGTTCATGAAATTGTCAATTTCTGCCGTTTCCCGTGGCATAGCCGGGTCGTAACGGACCGGAACCGTATCGCCTACATCCACAGTGATAAAGTTCGCCGGAAACGATGTGCGTTCGCCGGTCTGGATCACGAAGGCAATCTCGGGATGATGCAAGCCGTGGTTCAAGCGGATAACCTTGCCTTCAGTGACAACAGATGAGCGCACAAAATCGAGTCTGCTGGAGAATGCAAATACAGCGCATACCAGCAGGATCAAGCCGATAAGCAAGGCGATGTAGTTGCGCGTGTGCGCCTCATTGGTCACGGTTTTCCTTTATGTCAAACGATGCTGTAACGGTCCCGTTACTCGTTCCGAGTTTGCCCTGCACCGTGTATTCCTGTTTCACCCGAGCAAAAGAGAGCGTCACATGTTCCAGGAATTGATCGGCCGCGCTACTTGGCTCGACGCCTGTTATCACCATGTCGCCCATCGTGATTTTGAGGAAATCCATCGGCGCGCCACCCGCCTTGCGGGCGGTGAGAATGGCCTCGGGAATGTGCCGGCCAGTCAGGCAGTAGCGCATGAGATTGGGGCTGGCCCGGTCGATCTGATGGACGAATTCGAGATCATTGACCGTAGCTGTGCCTGCGTCGCTACCCGAACCCGACATCATTGAGGATTGCTGCGCCATCTTCCAGCGCCAGCTATCTACGTCGATTTCGCCACGATGTACTTCGTCCTGCGATTCACCGGCAATGCCGATTATTTTCAAAAACATGTCTGCCATAGAACTAGCCATCCTTGATTGTTTCATAGGAGTGCGGCCCGTACATCAGGACTACTGGAATCAGGAAGGCCGCGCGATGCGGGGGCGCTACCTTAAGCCCAACGCTATTTCTCGCGCGTGGCTGGCAGGACCTTAATCGGACAGCTCCGAAATCGCGGTATTTGTTGACTTGTGGTTGATGAGTCAGCGGTGGGCTGGATATCCTCGCCCGAATTTCGCGATGCGGTCGCGCCCCGTTCACCTCGTCCTGGAGACAATCGGCTACAAGTCGGGCGAGCCGCACCCCCTACCCCCACCCATGCAAACGCCGATGCATCGGCCCGAGCGCCATCGACATCACCACGCAAGCACCCAGAATCGCAACGAGCGCGAACATCGCGACCCTGAACCCCGCGACATATTCAGCCGCGCCAGGATGCCCACCAACCCGCGCAAAAAACACGCCGCCGAGCGTCGCCGCGCCCACGGCCGCGCCGATCTGCAGCGTCGCCGTGACCATGCCGGAGGCCACGCCCGCATGCGCGGGCTCGACCTCCGCTAGAACGATGCGCACCACGGACGGCAGCACGAGCCCCTGGCCGATGCCCATTACCGCGAGGCCGACATAGAAGCCCGCGCCCGGTGCCGCGGCGTTCGCAAGCGCGGCCGCCGTCCCGAGCCCGAGCGTGATGAGCGCGAAGCCGAGCGTCAGCACGCGATAGCCGCCCAGACGAAAGACGAGACGCGGCATGATGAGCGGACTCGACAAGAAGCCGATCCCGAACGGCAGGATCGCGAATCCCGAAGCCAGCGGCGACCAGTGCAGACCGCTTTGCAAATAGATGCCGTAAGTCAGGAAGAACGCGCTCAACAGGTAGAACAGGAACGCGAGCGCGAGGCCGAGCGCCACGACCGGATTGTGCAGCAGCCGCACGTCGAGCAGCGGGTCGCGCCCGGCCGCGAGGCTGCGTTTTTCCACGCGCAGCAGCAGGCCGAGCATGGGCAGCGCGGCCGCGAGACAGAACAGCATCCACGCGGGCCAGCCCGCTTCGCGTCCGCGCGTGAGCGGATAGACCAGCATCAGCAGAAACAGCGAGAGCAGCAGCGTGCCCGGCACGTCGATGCGCGCGCCGCGCGGCGGGCGGCTCTCGGGAATGAAGCGCCATGTGCCGATCAGCGCGAGCACGCCGATCGGCAAATTGACGAGAAAGATCGCGCGCCAGCCGAGGCCGAACGGATGCAGGCTGATGAGCGCGCCGCCACCGAGCTGGCCGATCACCGCCGCGATACCGAACACGAAGCCGTAGAGACCCATCACGCGCACCTGTTCATGGGGCGTGTAGACGCTGCGGATCGTCGCCAGAACCTGGGGCGCCAGCACCGCCGCGAACAGCCCCTGGAGGATGCGCCCCGCGACCAGTACCGTGCCGCTCGACGCGAGCCCGCAGAGCGTGGAGGCGAGCACGAAGCCGGCCATGCCGATCATGAACATGCGCTTGCGGCCATAGAGATCGCCGAGGCGTCCGCCCGTGATCTGCGCCACGGCGTTCGCGCACGCGTAGGCGGAGACCACCAGTTCGAGCTGGGAGGAACTGGCCGCGAGGCCATCGTGGATCGCAGGCAGCGCGAGGTTGACGATGAAGTAGTCGAGCGGCGGCAGAATCGCGCCGACCAGCAGGACCGCGAGTGCCCAGCCGCCGTGCCGCTGCGCGGCGGCGGGCAGCGGCGGGGAAGGCGGCACGGAAGGTGCCGTGGGTCCGCTCCGGGCCGGGAGCGGCGCCTCGGACGCAGCAGGCGCGGGAGACACAACGCGCGGTTCGGCGGCGAGAGTATCGTCAGTCATGGGGAACCTGTCGGAAAGAGGGCAGCGTCCTGCATGGAGCAGAGTGCGGGTGACGCACCGCACCATTCGAAGCGTCATTGTCTGCCCGGTGTGTCAACCGGAAAAGCGGGAATTGGTGGTACTATCCATCGAATTACTCGATGGATAGGTGAGTATCATGCGCGGCTTCGAACTGGACCAGTTGCGGACTTTCACGGTGGTGGCCGAGGCGGGCAGCCTCACGGCGGCCGCGCCGTCGCTGCATCTCTCGCAGTCCACCGTCAGCGAGCAGATGCGCAAGCTCGAAGCGCGCGCAGGCGTGCCGCTGTTCGTGCGCAGCAAGCGCGGCGTCGAGCCCACGCCTGCGGGCGCGCGGCTGCTGGAGCACGCGCGGCGCATCGTGGCGCTCAACGAGGCGGCCTTCGACGAGGCGCGCGGCCAGGCGATCAAGGGCGAGCTGCGCGTGGCCATCACCGATTACTTCCGCACCCACGAGGTGGCCGGCATGCTCGCGCGCCTGCGCGAGTGCTATCCGCAACTGAGCCTGCACGTGAGCACGATGAAGAGCACCGAGATCGAGCTCGCGCACGCGAAGTGTCAGATCGATCTGGGCGTGGTGATGAACATGTCGCTCGGGCCGGTGCGGCCCGTGCAAGGCGAGGCGCGCTGGGTCCTGCGCCGCGAGCCGCTCCATTGGGTCGCGTCGCCGGCGCTGGCCGAGACGCTACCCGATCCGCTGCCGCTCGTGCTGTTGCCGGGCGACTGCATGCTGCATCAGGTGGCGGTGCGCTCGCTCGAAGAGCAGGGCCGCGCCTACGTGATGGTGCACAGCGCCTCGGGCGTGGCGGGCCTCCAGTCGATGCTGGCGGCGGGGCTGGGCGTGGGGTGCCTGTGCACGTCGGCGGTCACGGAAGGGCTCGTCAAGCTGGGCGGGCGGCACCGTCTGCCGGCGCTGCCCGAAGCGGTGTTCTCGCTCACGCCGCCGCTGCCGGGCGAGCGCGAGACGGTGACGCAGGCGCGCGAGGTGCTCTCGCGGCAGTTGCTGGTCTGAAGCGCGCGGCGCGCTCGACCGTACTCACCAACCTTCACCAGTCGATGCGGTGCTTCTCTTCGGTTTCCCGATGACGATGGTCGTCGTCGCTATGCAGATAAAGGCTCGTCGTGCTGAGCGAGGCGTGACCGAGGTTGTCGCGCACGAGCCGTAGATCGACCTCGCCGTCCGCCATGTGCGAACCCGCGCTGTGCCGCAGCCAGTGCGCCGACGCGCTTTCGAGCCGCGCCGCCCGCGCCGCGTTTGCGGCGGCCGCCTGGGCTGACGCTTGCAGTACATCTTCCGCACCGCCTACGCCATCGCCGTCTGATTCGCGTGCAGCGGCCTCGCGCAAACGCTGCGCCGCTCCCGCGAAAATCTCCTTGACGATGGTATGCAGCGCCGCGCGCGTGAGCGGCTTCATCGACTTGCCGAGCGGCAGCACGAGCGGCGTGGTCTCCTGCGGCGCGGGCAGCGCGGACAGCCCGCGTTCGCGTCGATAGCGCGCGAGCTCCGCCATCATCTCGGCCGTGGCGGGCACGAGCCGCCGCTTCTCGCCCTTGCCGAGCACGTCGAGCCACCAGCGCTCCGTGCCCGCGCCGTCGCGGCGCGCGAAGAAGTCGCCCATCGTGTTCGTGCCCACTTCGGAGATGCGCAGGCCGCCCAGATAAAGCAGCGTGAGGAGCCAGCGTGCGCGCGAGTGGCGCTCGCGTTGCCGCTCGCTTTCGCGCGGCAGGCTCTCGACGTAGGCCTTCACGTCCTCCCAGAGCTCGCGTTCGAGATAGCGCGTGATGCGCGGCGGCGCGCGGCGCGAACGTTGACGCGAGAGCGACAGCGGATTGCCCGCCAGATAACCGGCGCTCACGAGCCACGAGAACAGTGCGTTGAGGATCACCATGGCCTGGCGCTGACTCGCCGCGGAGAGCGGGCCGTAGAAGGGCCGCCAGCGCGGATCGTCGCGCGCATGCTTGCGCCCGCCGCCCGCGACCCAGCGCGCGGCGGGCTGGGGATCGGCGAGAAAGTGTTGATACGCAATCAGGTCCTCGTGCGTGAGCGACGAAAGCGGCTTGGCCAGTTGCACGATCGACCAGAGCAGAAGCCGCTCCGCCTCCTTGCGATAGGTCTCGAAGGTCGCCTTCGAGTCGGCGACGCGCGCGAGCCACGCGCGAATCGCGTCGAGATCGTTTGCCGCCGCGATCTGCATGCGTCCTTGCGCGCGGTTCGCGCCGTCACGGCCGTCGAGATCGGCGGGGAGGTCGAGCGCGTCGAGCGGGCGCGGAGCGAGGAGAGCGGTTTGCATGGGCGGTGCGATGTTGCGGCGATGCGGTCCGGCGTGGGTGTGTCGATGGAGCGGTGCAGATGAACTTCAGGTAGGGACTATAGCGCGGCACCGGCGCGCCGCGAAATGCCGTCAACGGCGATAATCGCGCAAACCCGCGCCTTGCGGCGCGCCCTCCGACTCACGAACCGGCCCTTCGCGATGAAACTGCTCGCCCCCATTCCGATCCTGCGCATGTTCTCGGTGGAGAAAGCGTACGCGTTCTATATCGACTATCTCGGCTTCAAGGCCGATTGGGAGCATCGCTTCGAGCCCGATTTGCCGCTTTACGTGCAGGTGCATCGCGACGCGCTGGTCCTGCATCTGAGCGAGCATCACGGCGACGGCACGCCGGGCACGGCGCTCTTTTTGCCGATGGAGGATATCGGCGAATTTCATCGCGAGCTGGCCGCGAAGCGCTACGGCTACGCGCGGCCCGGCATCGAGGAGATGCCTTGGGGCCGCCAGGTGCAGATCGCCGATCCGTTCGGGAATATGTTGCGGTTTTGCGAGTTGAGTTAGAGGGCGCGGTCGCCGCAATCGGCTCAAGAAACGACGACGGTAAATTCGATCCCGGATTCGAAGTCCAGCGTCGTGGTCGAAAAGCGCGGATGGTCGTCGAGGTAGTGCTTGTATGGCTGAACGGCGTCCTCGGCGGTGTACATGTTGTCGGCGAGCACGATCGATCCCGGGCGTAGCAGCCTCTCGATTTGCTTGAACAGATTCAGATAGGTGTTGGCCCATACGTCGATGAACACCAGGTCGAATGTACCGTCCAGTGCGGAAACGGTCTGGAACACATCGCCCTCGCGCAAGTCGACATAAGCGTCGACGCCCGCCGTTCTGATGTGGGACCGAAGCTGCGCGCACTTCACCGCATCGACTTCAGTCGCCACCACCCTGCCACTGCCTAACGTGCGCAGGGCCTCGGCGAAATACAGCGTGGACACGCCGCAGGAACTGCCGAGTTCGAGGATTCGTGCCGGTTTGTGCGACAGCACCAGGTTGCCTAAAAACCTTCCCGTTTCCGCTGACACGGCTAACGACAGAGGCGTGCCTTGCGAGGATTCGAAATCTTCGCTGGATAGCCCGAGCGTTTCGAGAAACCGTCCACGCAGCCGAGGTGCGAGCGTTTCATATTCATCCGCGAGAGTCAGAAACTCTTCATTCGATCCGTGGAACTGCGCGCGTGCGCGGGCTATCACTTCCGTCTGGCTCTGTTCGTGAAGCCGCTGCAGAAGAACTGTGGTTGCGGGAGTCATGTGCGCTCCTTGCTCAATTTTCCGCGCGCCGGCCGTGGCCCGAGCGCCATGCCTTCTGAAAATGCTCGCGTTCTTCAGGCGTCATCGCATCCCATTTGCGCCAGCGACGCCGTTCGCGCCAGCCGCCATGGCCGCGGAATCCGCCAAACAGGATGCGGCTCAACACCAGCAAGCCCAGTGCATGTGCGAAGTCGATCGCACGCGCGCCAACGAATAGCGCCGGAATCACCCAGTTCCATAGCATCATGACTACCCACCCGAGCACGCCGATGGCGACCACCACAAGCAGCGCTTTACCGGCACATCTGATTCGAAAATTCATCCTTCAGCTCCTCTAAATATCCAGTTCGTCGTAAATGGACTGCAGCCGGGCGCGCAGATGCAAGACCGCGTAGCGTTTGCGCGCGAGCAGCGTATTGAGCGCGACACCGCTTTCTGCCGCCATGTCCTTGAAGGAACGCCCCTCCAGTTCGTGCGCGATAAATACTTCGCGTTGATTCGGCGGCAACTCATCGAGCGCGTCCTGCAGAGCCTTGAGCAATAGCGTGCGAGCGTAGAGCGCTTCGGGACCCGCATCGTGCGCCGGCAGGGCGAGGTCGAGTCGATATTCACTGCTGGCGTCGTCCTCGGCCTCCGGCAGGTCTGTCAACGGCTGCTCTTTCTTCTTGCGAAAGCGATCGATGATGCGGTTGCGCGCGGCGCGAAAAAGCCATGCGCTCGCCTGTTCGATCGGAGCGGGAAGCCGGTAGGCGTGCACAAATTCGTGGAATACATCCTGCAGGATGTCCTCGGCGTCGTCCGGGTCGCGTATTCGACGCCGGATAAAATTGACGAGCCTCGTGCGCTCACGCACCACGGTCTCGGTGATGTCGCTGTCTCGGTCGGTCATCGGGTGCGAGGTGGGTGGCGGTTTCATGCCCCTGAAGACGTTTCAGGAGCGCGAATATTGTGGCAAGCGAGAAAAAATCTTTCTTCGAGCGACCGCCGGTTCGCTCGTGGCAGCGCGTAACTACATAGTGGGATCTAGACCCTCGCCACCAAAAACGATTCCCCCGTAGAAGGCCGCAGCCCATCGCTTCTCCCCGCAAAATACCGATCAACGATATCGGCGGTGCTCACATGCTCGGCCTGCGAAAACCCGGCCTCCTTCGCGAGCGCGAGCATGTCCTCGGGACGAAAGAAGCTGAGAAACGGCGTCCCCGCGGCGCGCGCACGTTCATAAACGGCTTCATGCTGCGCGCGTTCCGCGGGATCGACGAGATCGAGCGGCAGCGTGAACGTCATGGCGAACGTCGACCCCGGCGCGAGCTGGGCGATCTGGCGCAGCGTGGCGAGATTGGCCTCGCGCGTGAGATACATCGACACGCCCGTGGAGGCCACCACCGCGGGCGCTTTCGTATCGAATCCCGCGCGCGCCAGCAGGGTCCACCATGACTCGCCCGCCTCGAAGTCGACGGGCACGAAGCGCAGCCACGCCTGCCCGGGGAAGCCGAGTTCGGCGAGCCGCTGGCGCTTCCATGCCTGCGTGCCGGGCTGATCCACTTCGTACACGTGGAGCCGCGCCGCAATCTCGGGCCGGCGCTGCGCGAACGTGTCGAGGCCTGCGCCGAGGATCACGTACTGCGTGACGCCCGCATCGGCTTGGGCTGCGACGAGATCGTCGATAAACCGCGCCCGGCCGACGATCGACGCGCGATAGCCGCGCGTGCCTTCGGGGTGCATGTCGGAGCGATTGCGCCAGTTCGCGTCCGGCGCGGCCAGCTGCATGCCGATTGCATCGTCGAGCACGTGTGGCTCGGCATCGACTTCGAGGTGCAGCGCGCGCCAGAGCGCGACGCGGATGGCGCTGGAGTCGGGCGTGGCCGTTTTCGGGTCTTGCATGAGCGTTCTCCTGTCTGTGCGGGGCGATATCGCGCGCGCTGTTGGTCACGATGTTGGCCACAATCAGCGCCGCTTTACGCAACGTCGGACAGTTTATCCGGCGCGACCGCGCCACTGCATTCGATTGACGCTCGCGCTGATCTACAGGGTTGCCTATCATTATCAGGGCGTTCGGCGTGAGTGCGTTGTGAGCACGCGGTGAACGAACGGCATCATTCCCTTCCTATGGCAAGACTGGTGACATGAACACGAGCCCGAGCACGAACCTGAATACGCACAACGGGCCGCGCTATCGCGGCATCTTCCCGGTGGTGCCCACCACCTTCACCGAGACCGGCGAGCTGGATCTGGAGAGCCAGAAGCGCGCCGTCGATTTCATGATCGACGCTGGCTCGGACGGCCTGTGCATCCTCGCAAACTTCTCCGAGCAGTTCTCGCTCTCCGACGACGAACGCGAAACCCTCACGCGCACGGTGCTCGATCATGTGGCGGGCCGCGTGCCGGTGATCGTCACCACCACGCATTACGGCACGACGGTGAGCGCGGCGCGCAGCAAGCGCGCCCAGCAGCAGGGCGCGGCGATGGTCATGCTGATGCCGCCCTATCACGGCGCGACGTTTCGTGTGCCCGAGCAGCAGATCTACGAGTTCTACGCGCGCGTGTCGGACGCCATCGACATCCCCATCATGATCCAGGATGCGCCCGCGAGCGGCACGGTGCTCTCCGCGGCGTTTCTCGCGCGCATGGCGCGCGAGATCGAGCAGGTGGCGTACTTCAAGATCGAGACGCCGGGCGCCGCGAACAAGCTGCGCGAGCTGATCCGCCTCGCGGGCGAGGCCGCCGAAGGTCCGTGGGATGGCGAGGAGGGCATCACGCTGCTCGCGGATCTCAACGCGGGCGCGACTGGGTCGATGACGGGCGGCGGCTTCCCGGACGGCATCCGTCCGATCATCGAGGCGCATCGCGCGGGCCGTATTGATGAAGCCTTCGCGCGCTATCAGCAGTGGCTGCCGCTCATCAATCACGAGAACCGCCAGGCGGGGCTGCTCGCCTGCAAGGCGCTCATGAAGGAGGGCGGCGTGATCGCCTGCGAGCTGCCGCGTCATCCGCTGCCCGCGATGCATCCCGAAACGCGTGCCGAATTGATCGCCATTGCGCGCCGGCTCGATCCGCTCGTGCTGCGCTGGGGAAAATGATCAATTGATTCGGTATCCAGATTAATTAACCGGAGGGCAGGTTTCGATGAAAAGGCGGAGATCGTCATGAAGACCTCGTATACGTTGGCCATCGTCGGCGTCGGCAAGATCGCGCGCGACCAGCATTTGCCCGCCATTGCGGGCAACCCCGGCTTCGAGCTCGTGGCAAGCGCGAGCCGCCATGCGCAGGTCGAGAACGTGCGCAACTACACCGATATCGGTGCGCTGCTCGCCGCCGAATCCGGGCTCGATGCCGTGTCGCTTTGCGCGCCCCCGCAGGTGCGCTACGAGCAGGCGCGTGCCGCGCTCGAAGCGGGCAAGCATGTGATGCTCGAAAAGCCGCCCGGCGCGAGCGTGAGCGAAGTGGAGGCGCTGCGCGAGCTGGCGCGCCAGCACAACCGCACGTTGTTCGCCACCTGGCATTCGCGCCGCGCGAGCGCCGTCGAACCGGCGCGCGCGTGGCTTGCCGGGGGCACGAACCGCACGATCCGCGCCGTGCACGTACGCTGGAAAGAAGACGTGCGGCGCTGGCATCCTGGCCAGCAATGGATCTGGGAGCCGGGGGGCCTTGGCGTGTTCGATCCGGGCATCAACGCGTTGTCCATCGTCACGCGCATCCTGCCGCGCGAAGTGCTGCTGCGCGGCGCGACGCTGCACGTGCCCAGCGATTGCGCGACGCCCATCGCCGCCGAGCTCGATTGCATCGACACCGCAGGCGTGCCAATACGCGCCGAATTCGACTGGCGGCACGGCCCCGTCGAGCAATGGGAAATCGACGTGGACACCACGGACGGGTTGCTCTCGATCGCCGAGGGTGGCAAGCGCCTCGCGATTCGCGGCGAGCCGGTCGAGCTCGATGCGGAGCGCGAATACGCGGCGCTCTACGAACGCTTTCGCTGGCTCATCGCGCATGGGGCCGAAGACGTGGACGTGCGCCCGCTGCGCCTCGTGGCCGATGCGTTTCTGCTTGGCCGGCACGTCGAAGTCGAGGCCTTCGGTCATTGAGGGCAGGAGGGCATGAGGGCGGCGGCAGGCGCTGGCCGCCATCGACCCGCGGCGCGGTCAGGTCTCCAGCGCCGCCCCGCCCAGGATGATATTCGCATCGGCGCGCGCATTATCGAGCTGCACGACGCTCGCCTGCCTGGCCGCGAGCGCGTCGCGGTTCTCGATCGCTGTGAGAATGGCCTTGTGCCGCGGAAGCGAAAGCGCATGCGTATTCGGATGGCGGCTCGTGAGCTTGATCGACTCGGTGAGCGCAAGCGAAAGCATGTTGCCGATATACGCGAGCATGTCGTTGTGCGTGGCCGCCATGATCGCGCGATGAAACTCCAGGTCGGGCTCGAGCAGATCGGCCGCCGTCCTGGCCTGCTCCATGCGCGCATAGGCGGCGGCAATGCGCTCGCGGTCTTCGTCGCTCGCGGAAATGGCGGCCAGCGCGGCAGCCGCGGGTTCGATGATCTGCCGCACCGTCATGAGCGAGCGGAAGAATTCGCCTTCGGGAAGGCTGTTCACGGTCCAGAACAGCACGTCGGGATCGAGCATGTGCCACTCTTCGCGCGGCCGCACCACGCTGCCCACACGCGGCTTGGACACCACGAGCCCCTTGGCCACCAGCACGCGCGTGGCCTCGCGCAGCACGGGACGGCTCACGCCATAGGTCTCGCACAGCGAGGGCTCGGCGGGCAGGCGCTGGCCCGGCGCGAGCTTGCCGCCCACGATCTGCATGCCGAGCTCCTGCACGATGCGCCCGTGCATGCTCTTGCGTTTCTGTAGGTTGCGGTAATCCATGTTTGTCCTGCCGAAGCGCCCGGCGCGGGCGGCCCGTTCGGACACTCCCTGTTGTCAATGCCCGCTGCGTGCGAGCTGCGCTCAGTGTGTACTGCTCGCGCGCATGGCGCGATATTCCCGCCGCACGATGTCCATGAGCTCCGCCACCGACGTAAGCGCGCTTTTCTGTTCGTAGGTCACGCGGCCTCGCTGCATCAACATGATGCGATCCGCGATATCGAGTGTCTGCGCGTAATTGTGCATGATCATGATGATGGAGAGGCCGCCTTTTTCCTTCAGGCGCATCACGAGGTCGATGATGAGCCCTGCCTCGCGCGCACCCATGGCGGCAAGCGGCTCGTCGAGCAACAGGATCTTCGCGTTCGAATGCACGGCGCGCGCCACGGCAATGGCCTGGCGCTGACCACCCGAAAGGCGTTCGACAGGCAGATCGACCGAAGGCACGTGCACGCCGATATCGTCGAGGCATTGCGCGGCGCGCTCGCGCATCTGCCTGTGGTCGAGCAATTTAAACGGCCCGCGCCGCACGATCTCGCGGTTCAGGAACATGTTGTGGTAAATGCTCAGCGAATTCGCGAGCGCGAGATCCTGATAGACGCATTCGATGCCGAGCGAGCGCGCGTGATCGACCGAGCGCAGCAGCGTCTCCTGACCGTCGATGTAAAGCGTGCCGCCCGTCTGCTGATGAAAGCCCGTGAGAATCTTCACGAGCGTGGACTTGCCCGCGCCGTTGTCGCCGAGTATGCCGAGTATCTCGCCCTTGCCGAGCGTGAGCGAGACGCCGTCGAGCGCCGTCACCGCGCCAAAGCGCTTGACGAGATTGTCGCCGCGCAGCGCGAGCGGTGCATCGGGCGCGCCGCTCGCTGCGGGCGTGGCGCTCGCGCCGGCAGAGGAGGCTTGCGATTCGTCCATCAGCGTCCTCCCTTGCGGCGGATGCGGCCGGCGTGGATACGTCCGACGTGGATGTTAAAGACCATGGCGGCCAGGATCGCGGCGCCCAGGATGATGTTGAAGGTGAACGCGTTGATGCCGATGAGCGTGAAGCCGTCGTTGAGAATGCCGAGCACCGCCGCGCCGATGAGCCCGCCCACGATGGTGCCCGAGCCGCCCGTGAGCGGCGTGCCGCCGATCACGGCGGCGGCCACGGCGAGGAACATGATCTGGTTGCCGCCCGCCTGCGGGTCGATGGAGGTGATGCGAAAGGCTTCGAGCATGCCCGTGAAGCCCGCGAGCACCGCGGCGAGAATGAAATTGCCGAGGCGCAGCCGGTTCACGTGGATGCCGGCCTCGCTCGCGCCGAGCGGGTTCGCGCCCGCTGCCTGCGTATGCAGGCCCCAGCGCGTGTGCCGTAGCAGCACGTGCATCGCGAAGGCGAGCGCCACGGTCCAGATGATCTCGCTATAGCCCCACGCGCCCATGAAGCCGGAGAACGTGGGCGAGCCCGGGGTGGCGGCGGGCGTGCCGCGCGAGACCGTGAGCGTGATGCCGTTGATGAGAAAGAGCGTGCCGAGCGTGGTGACGAACGAGGGCAGCCGCAGCCACACGGTCACGGCGCCGTTCACGAAGCCGATGATCGCGGCGGCCACGAGCCCCGCGATCACGGCGAGCCACATGGGCGCGCCCGCGTCGTTCGCGAACACCATCATGAACGGCGCGAATGCGAACACCATGCCCGCCGATAGATCGATGTCGCCGCCGATCATCAGCATGATTTCGCCGAAGGCGATGATCGCCACCGGCGCGATGAACTGCGAGAGATTGACGAGACTCGCGTTGGTGAGCAGGAAATCGTGGTTCGCGAATTCGAAGTAGGCGGCCAGCAGCACGGCCACGAGCAGGATGCGCAACTCGGGCGCCCACTGAGATGCGAATGAAACGCCCGCGCGCCGGGGCGCGCGGACCGCTTCGATCTTGCCGGATTCGTTCACTGTGTCCATCACGACTTGATTGCGCCGCTCATCGGGACGATTTGCGGCTTGGTGGTCTTGCCTTCATAGCGCGTCGAGGTGTTGAGGTAGGGCTCGACCGTCGCCTTCGTCACGAATTTGAGGCCCGTGTTGATGTCGGCAGGACCGACGAGGCCGCCCGAGGCGAGGAACACGAACGCCTCCATCACCGTATAAAAGCCCTGCACATAGGGCTGCTGGTCGATGGTGAAGTCGAGAAAGCCTTCGTGAATGAGCTGGATCGTGGTGGGCAGCAGATCGAAGCCGCCGCCGTGCACGCCCTTCGAAGGCAGGTTCGATTCCTTCATCACCTGCGCCACGCCCTGCGTGCTGCCCGCATCGACGGCGAACATGCCCTTCAGGTCCTGGTGGCCCAGATAGAACGACTTGATCTTTGAAAGCTCCTCGTTGACGGTCGCGCCCGTGGCCACGGTCTGGATGTCGATCTTCTTGCCGGACTTCTTGATGGCGTCGCTCGCGCCGTCGAGACGCGGCTGGATATTGAGCTGCCCCGGCGTCGCGATGAAGAGCCCGACCAGGCCGCTGTCGATGAGGCTCGCAATGCGCTCGCCCATCTGGTAGCCCGAGAGATAGAGGTCCTGGCCGATATAGGCGAGGCGCGGATTGTGCTTGCCGCGCGGCGCATCGGCGTTATAGGCGAACACGGGAATGCCGGCGTCGAGCGCGGCCTGAATGGGCTTGTCGAAGGCCGTTGGATCGACGATGGGCACGGCGATGGCGTCGGCCTTCGCGGCCACGGCCGAATTCACGGCGCGCACCATTTCGCCGGCGTCCGAGGTGGCCGAGCCGGTCCACTGATAGTCCATGCCGAGCAATGCACAGGCGTCCTGAATACCGTACTGCGTGGGCACGAAGAACGGATTCGTGGTGACGTGATTGACGAACACGATCTTCCACTTCTTGTGCGAGGGGAACGCCGCCTCGGCCGCCTGGGCCTGCGAAATCAGCCCGCCCGCGCCACCGAGCGCGCCCATGACCGAGAGCGCCGCGCCTAGCCCGGCGCCCTGCATCAATCCGCGCCGCGCGGCGCTGAAACCGTTGCTGCTGCCATCCTTGTCGTCATCCCGTTGCTGTGCCATGTCTTCCTCCGGCTCTCTTCTTCGTTGGTCGATGTGGTCGACGTTGAGTCGATCGCGTGCAGATGCAGGACGGCACCGGGAGTGCGCCGGGCGGCGCAGCGTGGGGCCAGGGCGCGGCGACGTGCAACCCCGATCCGGGAGCGCTCGATACGCGCCGTGCGGTACCGCAAAAATGGTAGTGCAGCGCGGTTGCGCCTCCTAATCCATGTATACCCCTAACTAGTCCGACTATTGCTGGCGTGTTCAGGGCGGAGATAACAAAGTGCTTACGATGCCGCCTGCTACGCTTTATTTAATTCGCGGCGCTCGCCCTGTCCGCGGCCCTCGTGGCTAGCGTTTATCCGCCAGGGTTAAAACCCGCTGTTTACCCGCTTTGCAAGTTTGAATAGGCAAACTATATTCAAGACTGTTTGCCGTTTTTATTGGCGTTTTCCCGATCATTCACCCACATATAGTCATGCTATTTATGGGTTTTTCTCACTAAGTGGGCAAAGCCATGAACACTCGCAAAATCAGGCTCCGCTCGGCCGCGTGGTTCGGCACCACGGACAAGAACGGCTTCATGTACCGGAGCTGGATGAAGAATCAGGGCATTCCCGATCACGAGTTCGCGGGCAAGCCGATCATCGGCATCTGCAACACGTGGTCGGAGCTCACGCCCTGCAACGCGCACTTTCGCAAGCTCGCCGAGCACGTGAAGCGCGGCGTGTACGAGGCGGGCGGCTTTCCCGTCGAATTTCCCGTGTTCTCCAACGGCGAGTCGAACCTGCGGCCCACGGCGATGTTCACGCGCAATCTCGCCTCGATGGACGTGGAGGAGGCTATACGCGGCAATCCCGTGGATGCGGTCGTGCTGCTCGTGGGTTGCGACAAGACCACGCCCGCGCTGCTGATGGGCGCGGCGAGCTGCGACGTGCCCGCCATCGTCGTGAGCGGCGGCCCGATGCTCAACGGCAAGCACGAAGGGCGCGACATCGGCTCGGGCACGGCGGTGTGGCAACTGAGCGAGCAGGTGAAGGCGGGCAAGATCTCGATGCACGAGTTCATGGCCGCGGAGGCGGGCATGTCGCGCTCGGCGGGCACCTGCAACACCATGGGCACGGCCTCCACGATGGCGTGCATGGCCGAAGCGCTGGGCGTGACGCTGCCCCACAACGCGGCGATTCCCGCCGTGGACGC
Organism: Paraburkholderia sp. J63; assembly: GCF_905220245.1. Lineage (NCBI taxonomy): Bacteria > Pseudomonadati > Pseudomonadota > Betaproteobacteria > Burkholderiales > Burkholderiaceae > Paraburkholderia > Paraburkholderia sp. J63. Next base: position 64,336 of record NZ_CAJMZF010000001.1, read on the forward strand.
ACGCCGCTACGTCATCGCCCATTTGTCGGGAATGCGAATCGTCGAGATGGCGCTCGAAGACTTGCGCCTCTCGAAGCTGCTCACACGCGCGGCGTTCGAGAACGCCATCCGCACGAATGCCGCCATTGGCGGGTCGACCAACGCGGCGATACACCTGAAGGCGATCGCGGGGCGCATCGGCGTGAAGCTGGAGCTCGACGACTGGACGCGCATCGGGCGCGACACGCCGACCATCGTCGATCTGCAGCCATCGGGCCGCTTCCTGATGGAGGAGTTCTATTACGCGGGCGGCTTGCCGGCGGTGCTGCGGCGCCTCGGCGAAGCGAAGCTGCTGCCGCATCCCGATGCGCTCACCGCAAACGGGCGCACGCTATGGGAGAACGTGCGCGAGGCGCCCAACTATAACGACGAAGTGATTCGTCCGCTCGGCAATCCGCTCGTGCACGATGGCGGCTTGTGCGTGCTGCGCGGCAATCTCGCGCCGAACGGCGCCGTGCTCAAGCCCTCGGCGGCCACGCAGGCGCTGCTCAAGCATCGCGGTCCCGCCGTGGTGTTCGAGGACTTCGACGACTATAAGGCGCGCATCGGCGACCCCGCGCTCGACGTCACGCCCGACTCGGTGCTCGTGATGAAGAACTGCGGGCCGAAGGGCTATCCCGGCATGGCCGAGGTGGGCAACATGGGCCTGCCGCCGAAGCTGCTCGCGCAAGGCGTGACGGACATGGTGCGCGTTTCGGATGCGCGCATGAGCGGGACGGCCTACGGCACCGTGGTGCTGCACGTGGCGCCCGAGGCGCGCGCGGGCGGGCCGCTGGCGATCGTGCGCGACGGCGACTGGATCGAGCTCGATTGCGAGAAGGGCACGCTACGCGTGGATATCAGCGACGCGGAGATCCGCGCGCGGCTCGACGCATGGGCCGCCGCGCAAAGGCCCGAACCCGCCGATGGCAGCGGCTATCGCAAGCTCTACGTCGATCACGTGCTGCAGGCCGACGAGGGATGCGATTTCGATTTCCTGGTCGGCTGCCGGGGCGCGGAGGTGCCGAGGCATTCGCATTGAGGGAGACCGATAACGCAATCACATACCGTGAGACACTGCCGCGCATGACCCAGAACATCTACGACGACCCCGAGTTCTTCGAAGCCTACAGCCGCCTGAACCGCTCGGTGCTGGGGCTCGACGGCGCGCCCGAGTGGCCCGCGCTGCGCGCATTGCTCCCCGACCTGCATGGCCTGCGGGTGCTCGATCTCGGCTGCGGATACGGATGGTTTTGCCGCTGGGCGGCGAAACAGGGCGCGGCGGCGGTGGAAGGCGTCGACGTCTCGGTACGCATGCTCGAGCGCGCGCAGGCGATGACGCAACGGTCCCCTCACAACGCGGTCATCACGTGGCGCCGCGCCAGTCTGGAAGTGTTCGAACCACCCGAGGCCGCCTTCGACGTGGTCTTCAGTTCGCTCGCGTTTCACTACGTCGAGCATCTCGCGGAGTTGCTGCGCGCGATCCATCGCACACTCGTGCCGGGCGGCCGGCTCGTGTTCTCCATCGAGCACCCGATTTACATGGCGCCGCGCGATCCGGACTTTATCCTCGACGACGATAACAACGAGAGCTGGCTGCTCGACAGCTATCAGATGGAAGGCCCGCGCGTGACGAACTGGCTCGCCGATGGCGTTATCAAGCAGTACCGCACGCTGGGCACGCTCGTGAACACGCTCATCGACTGCGGCTTCACGCTGAGCCGCCTGATCGAATGGGGCCCGACGCAGGCGCAAGTCGATGCGATGCCGGAGCTGGCCCAGGAGCGCGAGCGGCCCATGATGCTGCTGATCGGCGCGCACTGTTAGCGCGCCGTGCTTCTCGATTCGTGAGCGCTTTTGTGTTGGTTGCTCACGCAACCAACACGCCGCGCTGCGCGATTTGAAACTTACTTCTCGACGATGCCGGGAATCACAACGTTCGGATCGACGTCAGCGCCATAATCCACGTCTTCGATGCCGAAGCCGAAAAGACGCAGGAATTCCGCCTTGTAGCCCGCGAAATCGGTCGTTGCGTAGAGGTTTTCGTCGCTGACCTGGTCCCATGCCGCCTTCACGCGCGCCTGGATCTCGGGGGCGAGCTCCTTGTAGTCGGCGCGCAGGCGGCCTTCCTCGTCGAGCACCGGCGCGGCGCCATAGAGCGAGTCGCGGTAGAGGCCGTAGACCTGCTCGATGCAGCCCTCGTGCGTGCCGTTTTCCTTCATCGCCTTGAAGAGCAGCGCGAGATAGAGCGGCATGATCGGAATGGCCGAGCTCGCCTGCGTGACCACGGCCTTGAGCACCGAAACGCGCGCGTCGCCGCCGCGTGCCGCGAGTTTCGCGCGAATGCCCAGCACCTTCTGGTCGAGGTCTTTCTTGGCCGCGCCGATGGAGCCGTTCCAGTAGATGTCGTGCGTGATTTCCGCGCCCAGATAGGTGAACGCCGTGGTCTTCGCGCCATCGGCCAGCACGCCCGCTTCGAGCAGCGCGTCGATCCACATCTGCCAGTCTTCGCCGCCCATCACGGCCACGGTGCCGTCGATCTCGTCTTGCGTCGCGGCTTCGAGCACCGTTTCCTTGATGACTTCCTTGTCGGTGTCGATGCCGCGCATACGCAGCGTCTTGCCCACGGGCTTGAGCGTGGACGTGTGCACCGCGCCCGTCACCGGATGCGTGCGGCGCGGTGCGGCCAGGCTGTAGACCACGAGGTCGACCTGACCGAGATCGCGCTTGATGGTGTCGATGGTCTCGCGCTTGAGGGCGCCGGAGAACGCGTCGCCGTTGATGGTCTTCGCGTAGAGCCCTTGTTGCGTGGCGAACTTCTCGAACGCGGCGGTGTTGTACCAGCCCGCAGTGGCGGGGCGGGTGTCGGTGCCGGCGCGCTCGAACGCGACGCCGAGCGTGGCCGCGCCCGAGCCGAACGCGGCCGAAATGCGCGCGGCGAGCCCGTAGCCCGTCGACGCGCCCAGCACGAGCACGCGCTGCGGGCCGTTGGGGATGGCGCCGTGCGCGTTGACGTATTCGATTTGCTGCGCGACGTTGGCCTCACATCCCACGGGATGGGCCGTCACGCAAATGAAGCCGCGAACGCGCGGTTCGATAATCATCAGACTTCTCCGTATTTCGCAGATGCATGCAGGAACGGCCGGCATTTTAGCGCGAGCCAATAATCCGGGCCACGCCGGCCGGTTTGCGGGCCGTTTGCGTGGCTGCGAGTGCGGAGAGTGCGGAGCGTGACGGCTTACGCCTCGGCCCTCATTGCGCGAGGGCCAGCGCGTGTACGCTTTCGCCGAGATACCCGAGCCCGGCCAGCGTTGCCTCAAGGGCCGTGTCGAGCGGCGTATGCGGCTCGCGGCCGAGCGTCGCCACGAGTTTCGCGTTGTCGAGTTCGAGCGTTTCGCGCCACAGATAGCGCATTTCCAGCATCTCGCGCGGCGTCGTGGCGAATGGCGCCAGCGCATAGATCAGCGGCCACGGGAACGGCTTGCGCTGCACTTGCAAGCCGTGCCGCTGCGCGACGCGGCAGATGGCGGCGGCCATCTGCGTGCCGTCGGCGTCCCAATGGCCGGCCACGTGAAAGCGCGCGAAGGGCGCGAGCGTCGCGCGCTGCTCGATCAGCTCGCGCATCGTGCGAGCGACGTCGGGCACATAGGCCCACGCGTGACCCACGCCGCGCCTGCCCGGCTCGCGCACCGTGCGCAAGGGCTGCCCGGCCTTGAGGAACCCCTGCGCGAGCCAGCTATTACCCACGCGCGGGCCGAAGAAGTCGCCGGCTCGCACGATGATCGAGCGCACGCCTTGCGCCGAGGCCGCTTCCAGCCGCTGCTCGAGCGCGACGCGGATCGCGCCCTTGCGCGTGCGCGGGTGTTGCGGCGCATCCTCGCCGACGAGCGGCAGCGCTTCGGGGCCGAAGTTGTAGACGGTGCCCGGCAGCACCACGGTCGCGCCCACGGCCTGCGCGGCGGCGACGGTGTTGTCGATCATCGGCAGCACGAGTTCGGCCCAGCGCCGGTAGCCCGGCGGGTTGACCGCGTGCACGATCACGTCGCAACCCTGCGCGGCGCGCAGCACGGCGTCGCGGTCCATCGCGTCGCCCTGTATGCGTTCGATGTCGAGGGCGTTGGTCGTGGCCTCTGTCGCGGCGCTCGTGCCTGCCGCGCCCGTCACGCTGGTGGCGCGCTGGAGTGCACGCACGCGCCAGCCTGCACCGGCCAGTTGCCGCGCGACTTCGCTACCGATGCCGCCGCCCACGCCCAGCACGAGCGCCGTGCGGCCCGTTTCGAGAGGTCTCGTCGCCATGTCCGTTCTCCGCTTGAAAGGTGTCGATGGCGTGATTCTGCGCGTTTCGCGGGTCATAAAAAATTGGCGAAATCTGTCTATCGGCTATACATTTATGTATGGAGACCGATATGGCCGAAAGGGAACCGAACTGGGAGTGGTACCGGAGCTTTCTTCAAGTCCTGGAGACTGGCTCGTTATCGGCGGCCGCACGCTCGCTAGGCATAACGCAGCCGACCGTTGGCCGCCATATCGAAAGTCTGGAGGCGGCGCTGGGACTCAAGCTTTTTACCCGTTCGTTCGACGGGTTCTCGCCAACCGACGCGGCCAATGAACTGCGGCCCTACGCCGCCGGACTTGCGATGACCACGGCGGCGTTGCGCCGGGCGGCGAGCAGTCATGGCTCGGGCGTACGCGGTACGGTTCGGCTGACGACGAGCGAGGTCATCGGCGTCGAGGTTTTGCCACCGATACTGGCGGCCCTGCGCAGCGAATACCCGGAACTGACGATAGAACTCGCGCTGTCAAACAGGGCGGACGATTTGCTCCGTCGTGAAGCAGACATTGCGGTACGCATGTTCAGGCCCGTGCAGGAGGCGCTGGTGGCCAGGCGCATCGGCGCGATCGACGTCGGGCTGCACGCTCACGAGCGGTATCTGGCGCAGCATGGCGTGCCTAAATCGATAAAAGAGTTGTCACGCCATACGACCATCGGATTTGATCAGGAAACCGAATTTATCCGATCGTTCCAGGACCGGTTTAAAACTTTCACGCGCGATAGCTTTGCCTTTCGAGCCGACAGCGATCTTGCCCAGTTGAGCGCGATACGCGCGGGGTTCGGCATCGGCGCGTGCCAGTCGCCGTTGGCGGCGAGGGACCCGAGGCTGGTTCGCGTTTTGCGCAAAGAGTTCTCGTTGACGCTGGATACGTGGGTCGCCATGCACGAAGATTTGCGCGCAAGCGCGCGCTGCGCGGTGACCTTTGCAGCGCTTGCGTCGGGGTTAAATGCCTATATACGCGGCGCATCGCCGGATCATTCAAAGGGAGCGGGCGTCAAATGACCGCCCGCTCCACTTCATCGGCGCCGATCAGAACTTGTGGCGCAGCGCCACTCTCGCCACAATCTGATTCTGGCTGGACGATACGCCGTCCGCACCAGGCACGTAGGCAAAGTCGAGAACGGAGCCTGTCCGGTCACCGCCGACGTGCTGATAGGCGCCCTGCACGTAGACGTCCGTCCGTTTGGACAGGAAATAGTCCGCCATCAGGCCCACGGTCTGATAGTCCGGGTTCTGCTTCCCGGACGTCGCATTGAAATCGGCCCGCGTATACGTGTACATCGCGCCCACAAAGAACGCTGGTGTGAACTGGTATTTGCCGTTGATTTCAAAGTTCTGGAATCGCAGATTCGAAAGCGTTCCGGTGGGCGAGGTGATTGCCCCGACGTATGCCGAGCTGAGCGGGTTGGTCACGTAGGTGTTGGTGTAGGCGAAGCCAATATTCGCCGACCCATACGTGTAGCTCGCACCGGCTCCGAAGATCCGCAGCTTGTCGCCAACGAAGTTTTCGTCGCCGCCGTTGGTAATCGCGCCGCTGGCCGTAGCCGACGGGTGATCGGCTTGCAGGTACGCCGCGGCGAGAAGCAGATTGCCCACGGTGTATTGGGCGCCCACGCTGAATTGCCGGTTGTTGGCGAAGTTCGTGGTGTTGCTGAAGCTGTACGTACCGCCGAACTGCAGGCCGGCGATATCCGGGCTCGCATACTTGACGGTGTTGTTCACCCGGAACGTGTTGTCCGTGTTGTCGTTGTCGTAGGGGTGCGAGAACAGATAGCCGGCCCAGTTTCCGTTCGCCGTGGTCTGGGCGAGGTAATCGACCAGCGAGTCGTACTGGCGCCCGAGCGTGAGGGTGCCGATGCGGTCCGATGCAATGCCGACATACGCCTGGCGGCCGAACATGAGGCCACCCTGACCCAGGCGGCCGCTGTTCACGTCGAAACCGTTCTCGAGCTGGAAGATGGCTTTCAAGCCTCCGCCCAAGTCCTCGGATCCCTTTAAGCCCCAGCGGCTACCCTGGACGAAACCGCTCTGCAGTTCGTAGACTTTATTCCCCGCCACGTTATTGGTGTAATCGAAACCCTCGTCGATTACGCCGTATAGCGTCACGGAACTTTGTGCCATCACCGGTACGGCGATAGTGGATAACACCGCGCAAGCCAGGACTTTCAGATTCATCGAGTTCTCCAAACCGTATTTTATGAATAGTCGTACTTATAAAAAATGCCGGTCTGTCGACCGGCACTAAAACACCCTCGTCGAGAGCGGTCCTGATAACGGCTTTCAGAGCCAGTCTTTCTCGAAGGCGCAATCCGTCAGCGATACGCAGCCGTTTTCCGTCAGCACGACCTGCTGCTCGAGCTTGACACCCTGCGAGCCGCCTTCCGCTCCAATGTAGCTCTCGACACAAACCGTCATGCCGACTTCAAACAAGCCGTCATAGCCCGCGGCCTCCCAATCGACCTGGTGCGAAATCGACGGATACTCGTCCACCATGCCGATGCCGTGAGCGAGGCAGCAGTAGCGGTTCTTGATGAACGGCTCCGGGATCTTCCACGCCTTGTCGGCGAATTCCTTGAACGTCATGCCGGGCCGAAGGAGGTCCATGTTGTAATGGACCTGTGAATAGGCCAGTTCATAGAGCTTGCGCTGCTCGTCGGACGGACGACCGTCGCCCACGAGCCAGGTTCGGGAAATATCGGAGCAGTAGCCATTGGGCCCGACCATATCGGTATCGAACGCAAGCAGGTCCCCGTTCTGCAAAACCCGCGAAGAGCATTCGTGCATCCAGGGATTGGTCCGGTCTCCCGAGGCGAGGAGCCGGGTCTCAATCCACTCGCCGCCGTTTCGAATGTTCTCGAAGTGAAGGTTGGCCCAGAGGTCGTTCTCGGTGATGCCCGGACGAAGCTCGCGGCGCATGCGTTCGATGCCCTTCTCGGCAGTGCGCAGAGATTCGCCGATCAGGACGAACTCGCCCGCCGACTTGATTAGCCGGGCCGTCTCCATCAGCGCCTGGCCGTCCAGCAGGGTCAGGCCATGCTTTTCCAGGTAGGCGGATCCAAACGGATCGAGACGATCGACGGCCAGCACGTGCTCGCCCGGCGCGTGCTGACGAAACACATCGATAATTTCGGAGCCCCAGGTTTCGGCGCGGCGCTCGGCTTCGTGACCGGCGTTGAAGAACGTCCAGCTCAGCGCGCCGCGCAGTTCGACATCGAGGTCCAGTCCGTCCCAGACATGTTCGCTGCTGTGGAACTCCCACGCGACGATCCGGCCATCTGCAAAGACCATGACGTAACGAGCAGGATTGCGTCCTGCCCAGACCTGCATGTTGGACGTGTCGGTTGCATACCGGATGTTCACCGGGTCGTAGAGCAAGATCGCGGGGCAATTATGCTTGCGCAGTTGCTCCTGAACACGGGCCAGCCGATACGCTCTGACTTCTTGCAGGACTTTCTCCTTGCCGCCTGCTTCGGTTGTGCGGCTCGCGGCCATTACGTGGTCCGTCATTTTTTCTGCTCCGGGGTTTGTATAGGGGAGGCTAAAGATCCAGCGTCAGGTCGGACGTGGGCCGGCTGCAGCACAGCAGCCGGAGTCCTTTTTGCACCTCGCGTTCACGAATGCCGCCGTTATGCTTCATGTCGACGGTTCCTTCAAGCAGCCTGGTTTTGCAGGTTCCGCACACGCCCTGGCTGCACGAGGAGGGAATCGCGACGCCTGCTTTTCGCGCGGCGGACAGTACCGTCTCCGACGCGCTCATGGTGAACGACCTCGAGGAGCGCGAAAGCTTGACGGTGAATGTTTGCTGCGTTGCCGCTTGTTCTTCGCGAACGGGTTCGGGCGCGACGTCGGCGCTGATGTCGAAGCTTTCCTGGTGATAGCGCGCCGGGTCGTGGCCGCCTTCCCGGAGCAAGGCCCGCACTGCGCTCATATAGCCCGCCGGGCCGCAGGTGAACACTTCGCGCTCGGCGTAATCAGGGACCCATTCGGACAGAAGTTCGAGGCTGAGCCGGCCAATCGGGCCCGCCCAATCGAGTTCGTCGCCAACGCCTTCGCAGACGAAAAAGGTGCGAAAACGCGGGGAAAGCTCGGCCAGGCGTTTCAGTTCGCTACGAAAGACGATGTCGGCTGGCGTTCGCGCGCTATGCACGAAGACCACGTCACGGTTCAGCCCGAGGTCGATGCTGGCGCGCGTCATCGACATCAGCGGCGTCACGCCGGAACCCGCGGACAAATACAGGGACTTCGCGGACGCGGCCGCTGTGGCGGTGAACGTGCCGGACGGGCCATAAGCGCGCAAGGTGCTACCCGGCCTCATATTCTCGTGGAGCCAGTTCGACATGACGCCGCCGGGCACCTGCTTCACGGTAATAGAGAGCAGATACGGCCGCGTGGGCGGCGACGAAATCGTGTAGCAGCGCTCGACGGCCTGACCCTTCACGTTCGCCGATACCGTCATGAATTGACCGGGTTCGAAACGAACCGGCGTTCCATCACCAACGCGAAATTCGAAGCTCTTTACGTCATGGGTTTCTTCAACCACTCGACAGCATGTCAGCGTCTGCTGTTCACCGCTTGCCCAGAGTCGGGCGCCGCTTTCCCAGGTATGAGGATTCGAGAATCGGACTTCGGGATCTTGAGCAGGGGCGAACATTCTTTCTACCGAGTTCATAACGATGAGCCTGTTGATGCGCCTGGCGCCCACTCGCTTCATGCCAGCAAATGAACTGCTCGACGCACGTTCCCGGAAAAGGCGAGTCGCTGGATTTCATCTGCTTCGATGGTCTTGCAGACCTCACTCGCCTTTGCTGAGGGCCGAGTATTGGTTTGAGGAAAAACGTCGTCAATGCGCTTTAATTTCGCGCTCGCATTACTTTAGGTTATGCGTGCCGGGGCGGCAGGGCGGACGCGGATCGGCAACCGGCGCACCGGAACGCCGCACCGCGTCCCCTGGTACTAACCATGACCGGGCATTCCGGATAACGGGGGCTCCTTCGGTCAAACTCCATCGTCAGACGGGTTTCCCCCAGGAACTTCCCTTATTAGACCTATTGACGTCTTGACGAATACAATTTGAAGACACAGGATTCTCGCAACAGGAGAAGGCATGAAGACGAACATCGTTGAAATCGAACGGGACGATGGACAGGCTCCCTCGCAAGACCGCAAAGCCGTGCTGGCACAAGCTTTACGGCACCGCATTCTGAGCATGGAACTGGCTCCCGGCGTGAGCCTGGACGAGGTCGCGCTCGCCGAGGAGTTCGGGCTGTCGCGTCCGCCCGTGCGCGAGTTGATGAGGCAGATGGCGGCAGAGGGCTACATCGAGCTGGAGGCCAATCGCGCCGCGCGCGTGGCCTCGATGAATTACGACGCCCTGCGCAACTACTTCCTGGCCGCGCCGCTGATTTACGTCGCGACGACCAAGCTGGCCGCGACCAACGCGACCCCCGCGGAAATCGATGGGCTCAAGCGAATCCAGGAGCGATTCCGCGCGGCGGTGGATGGCAGCGACGTCGATGAGCGGGTGTTGGCGAACGACCAGTTTCATCATGCAATCGGCAAGATGGCGCACAACCCCTATCTGATGCCGAGCTTGTCGCGTTTGCTGATCGACCACGCGAGGCTGGGCAAGACCTTCTATCAGCCGCGCGACGAACGCATGGACGAAGAGCTCGCGCAAGCCGTGCAGCATCACGAAGAGATCATTGCCGCCATCGAGCGGCGCGATGCCGAGGCCGCCGGCGAGATCGTGCGAGCCCACGTGTACCTCGCGCGGCGAAACATGGCTTCGTACGTGGCGCCCGACGGTGTAGCCGTGCCGATTGAGTTCTAGCTTCGCAAACCGGGCGGCGCGTCCGGTTCCTCATGACAACCCGCATCATTGAGAGACGAATAGATGAGTGATTTGCTGTCCAGGAGCGAGTATCAGAAAATCGCTCGCGATCTGAAACTGCCGGCCGCTGTCGTCGACGGCAGGGCTTGCGGTGCTTCGGGCCGATTCTCGCTGGATTTGAACGGCAACTGAACGACAACGAAATGGACGAAGCTTAAAAACATGAAAGACTTTTCATTCACTGGCATCAACCTTGCAATTAGCACTCCTTTTGATTCGGACGGAAAGCCCGACCACGGCCGTCTGGAGCAATTGATCGAAAAGTACCTCGCCGCCGGTATTCGTGGCTTTGTGCTTAGCTCGGGCACTGGCATGCACGTCTACCTCTCGCAGCAGGAGTCAAAGGATCTCGTCGCGTTCGGCGCGAAGGTCATCAACGGACGCGCCAGAATCATCGTCCAGACCTCCGCCTTGCTGGCCGATGACGTGGTCGAGCGCACGCGTCACGCGGCTGATTGCGGCGCCGATGGCGTGATGGTGCTGCCGCCGTTCTTCGAAGGTCCGACCGATGACGACGGCGTCTTCGAGTTTTACGCCGCGGTCGCGCGCGGCGGCTTGCCCATCATCGGGTACAACGTACCGCAGGCCATTGGCGTGGAAATCACCGCGTCGCTCTTGCGCCGCTTGTGCGAGATTCCCGAGTTTCTGGCCGTGAAAGACAGTAGCGGCGATCTGGCAAAGCAGGCGGCATTGGTACGCACGGGTCTTCCGGTGATGAATGGGGCCGATGCGCTCGTGCCCTACGCGTTGTATGCCGGGGTCAAGGGATTGATCTGGGGCGGGGCGAACTTCACGCCGAAGACGTGCGTGCAACTCGTAACGGCAGCGCAGGAGCACCGCTGGGACGACGCCCGCGAAATCTGGCGTCTGCTGGAACCCGCCATGTCGCTGATCTGGGAAGGCAACTATGTGCAAGCCGTGTATGCGGCAGCGGAAATGACGGGCTATGGCGCGGGCAACCCGCGCCGCCCGCTGAGCCGTTTGCCGGCGAAGCAGATCGACGTCTTGCGCCGCGCGCTTGGCGATCTCGTCGAGCGCGAAAAGCTCGCCATCTAAGGAAGAACTGGGCGAAACATCATGTTCGTAGCGAGCAAATTTCCGCAGCAACTTGGGCAGTCGGGATGGGTGGCCATGCTGCCCCGCCGGACGCCGCGCCCGTCTCTGAACGGGACGGTGAGTGCCGATATCGCCGTCATCGGCGGCGGCTTTGCCGGGCTCTCTGCCGCCCGGCGTCTGTCTCAACTCGACCCGAACCTTCGCGTGGTCGTCCTCGAAGCGGGGGAGATCGCGGAGGGTGCGACCGGACGCAACTCGGGTTTCGTCATCGATCTGCCGCACGAGGTCTCTTCCGAAGACTACGGCGGCTCGGACAACGATGCCCGCAAGCACGATATCCAGGTGCACCGGATGGCCATCGCGCTTGCCCGCGATCTGGCGGAAGAAAAGGGCTGGGGCAAGGACATTTTCGACCCGTGCGGCAAGTACAACGTCGCTTTGGGTGCGCGGGGCGACAAGCACGTGGTCTCTTATGCCCAGCAGCTGGACAAGGTGCGGGAGCCCTACAAGCTGCTCGATGCAAAGGAGATCGCCTCCGTCACTGGAACGAACTCGTTCACGTCGGCCATTTTTACGCCCGGCACGGTCATCATTCAGCCTGCGGCGTACGTTAGAGGATTGGCGGATTCTTTCCACCATCCCGTAACGCTTTACGAAAAAACCCCTGCTTTGTCGTTCGATCGTGAAGGCGCGTCGTGGAAAATCAGGACACCGAATGGTGTCGTCAACGCAGGAAAGATCATTCTCGCGAACAACGGCCAGGCGCAGAGCTTTGGTTTGTTTCGCGGGCAACTCCTGCATGTCTACACCTACGCCTCGATGACCGCGGAATTCGACCCGAGGCGGCTGGGCGGCCAACGCTCGTGGGCGGCGACTCCCGCGTTTCCCATGGGCACCACGGTGCGGCGGGTGCAGGGCGAAAAAGGCGACCGCATTCTGGTTCGTTCGCGCTACACCTACAACCCGGGCATGCAGGTCAGCGAAGGGGCGATCGCTCGCGCCGGCCGCGTTCACGACCGCAAGTTCGATGCGCGCTTTCCCATGCTGAAGGGCGTGCCGATGCAGTACCGGTGGGCGGGCGCGATGGCGTTGACCTGGAACGGCGTGCCGGCTTTTGGCGAAATCGAGCCCGGCGTTTTTGCTGCTATCGCGTGCAACGGCGTCGGCGCGACCAAGGCCACGGCGTCGGGCATTGCCGCCGCCGAGGCGGCGGTGGGCCTGGACTCATGGCTGGTTCAGGTGTTCCGGAGTTTTGCGGCACCGAAGCAGTTGCCGCCTCAGCCATTCCTGACGATAGGCGCGACGGCCAACCTGAGCATGAAGGAGTGGTCGGCCGGGTTGGAGTGAGGAATCACACTTGCACGTTCGCAGCCGATACGAAGTACCGGCGCGCAGTTGAATGACGGAGGAACACATGGACTGGATAAACAAATTCCCGCATATGCCGGACGAGTCGCTTCTGCATCTGAAGCGTTCGATCGATGATGGCTTTCGCGATTTCACGGCGGCATACGGCGACTCGGTCGACAATTTTTTTCAACCGCTGCAGCACTTCCTGATGGCGGCGGAGCGTTTTCTCACCCAGACGCCCTGGCCGATCATCATGCTGCTGATCCTTGCCGTGGCATGGGGCGCGAGCCGAAGCTGGAAGGTCGTGCTCGGATGCCTCGTGACGCTCGGCTTGATCGGCTACTTCGACATGTGGCAGGACACGATGCGCACCGTCTCGATGATTTTCGTGTGCACGGTCCTGTCGATCGTCATCGGCTTGCCGATCGGCATTGCGATGTCGAAGTCGGACCGCGTGCGTCGCGTCATCGATCCGATCCTCGACGTCATGCAGACGATGCCGAGCTTCGTCTATCTGATCCCTGTCGTGATGCTGCTCGGTATCGGCCGCGTGCCCGGTCTTATCGCGGTCGTCATCTATGCGATTCCGCCGATGATTCGCCTCACCAATCTCGGCATCCGCCTCGTCGATCGCGACATTCTCGAAGCCGCCGACGCTTTCGGCTCGTCGCAATGGCAGCGGCTGCTGAAGGTCCAGTTGCCTTTGGCACTGCCAACGATCATGGCCGGGGTCAACCAGACCATCATGATGGCGCTCGCGATGGTGGTGGTCGCGGCGATGATCGGTGTTCAGGGCCTGGGCCAGCCGGTCCTGAAAGCCATCGCCAACCAGTATTTCACGCTCGGCATCTTCAACGGTCTCGCCATTGTGGGCATCGCGGTCATCTTCGACCGCATCAGTCAGGCTTATGGCAAGCGGCTCCAAAAGCATCAGGAGGTGGTCCATGGCTAACATCAACGACGGCGGCATCAAGATCCAGAATCTCTACAAAATCTTCGGACCCAAAGCCGCATCCCATGTCGCGGCCGTCAAGAATGGCCTGTCGAAAGCCGACTTGCTGCAGCAGACCGGCCACGTGCTCGGCCTGAGAGACATCAACCTCGACATTCCCGCCGGTTCCATCCAGGTCATCATGGGGCTCTCCGGCTCGGGAAAGTCGACGCTCATAAGGCATATCAACCGGCTTATCGACCCAACCGCCGGCGAGGTGCTGATTGGCGGCGTCGATGTGTGCAAGATGAAGTTCCGGCACCTGCGCGAGTTCCGCCGGCGGCAGACCGCGATGGTGTTCCAGAAGTTCGCGCTGCTCCCGCATCGCAACGTGCTGGACAACGTGATCTATGGTCTCGAAGTGTGCGGCGTGTCGCGCAAGGAGTCGATCGGCACGGCGATGCGATGGGTCGAGCGCGTCGGCCTCAAGGGTTTCGAGCAGCGCTATCCGAATCAACTGTCCGGCGGCATGCAGCAGCGCGTGGGCCTCGCTCGCGCGCTGGCGATGGATGCGCCCGTGCTGCTGATGGACGAAGCGTACTCGGCGCTCGATCCGCTGATCCGCATGGATATGCAGACCGTGCTGCTCGATCTCCAGAAGGAAATTCGCAAGACGATCGTCTTCATCACGCACGATCTGGACGAAGCCCTGCGGCTTGGCGATCAGATTGCGATTCTCCGCGACGGCTGCATGGTCCAGCAGGGCACGAAGCAGGACATCGTGCTGCGGCCTGCCGATGAATATGTGACGAACTTCGTCAGGCAGGTGAACCGCGGACGTGTCGTTTCCGTCGATGGTGTGATGTCGCCGCTGCGCCCCGGTGCCGCCGTGGTGGGGAAGCCCGTCGCGGCGGACATGAGCATCGAGGAGGCGATTTCTGCGCTGACCCGCGAACACGGTGTCGATCAGTTGATCGTGATGGGCCAGGGCAATCAGCCGGTGGGAACGGTGAACCTTCGTCAACTGGCAAGCGCGCTGGTTACCCCCGAAGAAGTCTCCGATGCGGCTCCCGTTTTTGCCGATGAGCGGGTCTGATGAACGCGTGCCAGTTCAAGCCGCCGATTTGACGCAGTAATTTCCGGCCCACGAATGACCGCATCGATTTTTAGTAATTCAGTAATCCAAAGTAAAACCACGCATTCCGGAGAAGATCCGGGTACATTAAAGGAACGACAATGAGACTGAAATTTCCAGGCGCATTCTTGATGGCAGCGATGCTCTGTGTCGCTTCGCAGGCTTATGCCGCGCCGTGCGGCAACGTGACGATCGCCAGCATGAACTGGCAGAGCGCCGAACTCGAAGCGGCGGTGGACAACGTCATCCTCAGCGAGGGCTACGGCTGCCAGGTGAACTCGGTGATCGGCGACACGGTCCCGACGATTACGTCGATGGTCGAAAAAGGGAAACCCGATATCGTCTCGGAGGGCGCCATCGATCTGCTGCCCGCCGTTGCGAAGCAGGGCATCGATTCGAAGAAAATCGTTCTGGCGGCCAACGTGATCAAGGAAGGGGCGGTCTACGGCTGGTTCATTCCGAAGTACGTGGCGGACGCGCACCCCGACATCAAGACGATTTCCGATGCGCTGAAGCATCCGGAGCTGTTTCCCGATCCGGAGAATCCAGGTAAAGGCGCGATTTACAACGGCCCTCAGGGCTGGGGCATTACGGTGAATACCGCACAGCTCTACAAGGCGTTCAAGGCCCAGCAGGCCGGCTTCCGCCTCGTCGACACGGGCTCCGCCGCGGGGCTGGACGGGTCGCTGATCAAGGCCTATGAGCACAAGCAGGGCTGGCTCGGTGTGTACTGGTCGCCCACTTCGCTGCTCGGCAAGTACAAGATGGTCAAACTTTCGGAAGGGGTTCCCATCGACCAGGCAGAATGGAAGCGGTGCACGACGGTCGCGAGCTGCCCCGACCCGAAGCCCACTGGCTGGCCGGGAAGCCGGCTCCTCACGCTGGTCGCCAAGCCGTTTGCCGATAAAGCCAATCCCGATGTCATGAAATATCTGAACACGCGCAGCTTCACGACCAGTGAGGTTCAGAAAATCATGGCCTGGATGACTGACAACCAGGCAACGGGAGAAGACGCCGCGAAGCATTTCCTGAAGGAGCAGCCGGACGTCTGGACCAAATGGGTCACGCCGGCTGCCGCCGAGAAAATCAAGGCGTCGTTGTAAGCCACCCCGCAAGCGGCCTGGGCATGCTTGGCCCAATCTGCCCGATCTGCTAATACCCTCACGATGAAAGCAGCTACTGATGGCGCGAAAGGTTATCGTCGCCTGATTCCCTCGCTCACGGCGCTCGTCGAATTCGAGGCCGTCGCGAGGCTACGAAGCTTTACCAACGCAGCGGCCGAGCTCGGCGTCACCCAGGCCGCCGTGAGCCGGCAGATCCGGCTCCTCGAGGAACTGCTGAACGTACGGCTGCTAGATCGGCTGCACCGCAATCTGGCGCTGACGAAAGAGGGCGAGGCGCTGTATGCGGTCGTGTCGGAAGCGATGGGGAAAATTGCTGGCGTCTTCGACCGCTTGTCCACGGGTATCGACGATGAAGAACTCGTGCTGGGGAGTACGGCCGCGTTCTCGCATTTTCGTTTGATGTCGAGCGTGGGCGTATTGAAACGGCTGCACCCCAATCTCAGGGTGCGTCTCACCACGACGATGTTTACGGCCGACCTTCGCCACAACGAAGTCGATGCGCTCGTACGCTTCGGGAACGGAACCTGGAGCGACGGCACGTCTTATCTGTTGTTCGAAGAGCAGGTGTGCGCCGTTTGCTCTCCGCGATGGCTCGAGGAGAACGGCACGCCCCAGACGCTCGAAGAGCTGACCGCCTGCAGCCTGATTGCGGACGATCCGACTTCCGAGGGCTGGTTGACCTGGGAGCAATGGTTCAAATCGCTCGGTGCGCGCCCGAGCAAGCTGAAGTACGGGTTACGGACCTGCCTTTATCCGGACGCGATACAGGCCGCGCGCGATGGACAGGGCGTGGTGCTCGGCTGGGCCAGGTTAATTAACGAGCACCTGGAGTCCGGGGAGCTCGTTCGTGTGACCAATGCTTCCTTGGCGCTGAGCGATGCCTACTACGTCGTCGTGCCGCACGGGAAAAGCATCACGCCGACGATCCAGGCGCTTATCGAGCTGTTGCGCCGCGCCGCCGGCGTGGCTTACCCCACGCTCGATCCGGCCGACGTGCCGCGCGCCGAAAACCATAATCTAAAGTAATGGATGGAAGAAAATAAAGCGCATTGACGGCGTTTTTGGGGAGTTCAATACTGGCGCCAACACGAGGACATGAAGTCCCGATACCCCCAAAAACGTTGGAGAAAGACGATGTCTGAAGCCCAGTTGAAGCCTCTTGGAGAACTGGTTCGCAGCCGCGAGCCCGGATGTGGATTACCGGGAGAGGTTTTTAGCCGGCAGGATGTTTTCGACACCGATGTCGATATCTTTTTCCAGAAGCACTGGATCGTGGTTGGCGTGACTGCCGACGTGCCCGAACCGGGCGACGTGTCGGTCGTCGATATTGGCAAGGCTTCGGTGATCATTGTTCGCGACGACGACGAAGGTATTCGCGCCTACCGCAACGTGTGCCGTCATCGCGGAGCCCGCTTGAAAGAAGCGGGCAAGTCGACGGTGGGCATGCTGGTATGTCCCTACCACCAATGGACCTACGACCTCGACGGCGCCTTGCGCCACACGAAGTATATGGGCAAGGACTTCGACGCGACCTGCCGCAATCTGCTGCCCGTGCATCTGAAGGTGGTCGGCACCCATGTGTTCGTGTGCTTCGCCGACGAGCCGCCGGCCGACATTGCGACGCTCGAAGAAACGATGGCGCCGCGCTTCGCACCTTACGGACTGCAGAACACCCGGATTGCGTTCGAGTCCGAGATTGTCGAAGACGGCAACTGGAAGCTCGTGATGGAGAACAACCGCGAGTGCTACCACTGCGAAGCGGGGCATCCGGAGCTCACGATGTCGTTCGTGGCGGAGTCCACCGGCTCCAGCGCCGACGACATGGACGAGGAGTCGTCGCAGGCGCTCGACGCCTATAACAAGCTCAACGCCGACTGCCAGAAAGATTGGGAGAGCCAGGGATTGTTGTGCACGGCGGTTGAGGCGCTCAGTGGCGACGTCGCCACGCATTTCCGTACCCAGCGGCTGGTCATCGCGGGCCATGGCGAGTCGCAGACGATGGACACCAAGGTCGCGTGCCAGAAGTTGCTGGGCGACTCCACGCGCCGCGACCTCGGCGATACGCACATGTGGACGCACAACTCGTGGACGCACGTGATGAGCGACCACGCGATGATTTCGTGGATCATCCCGCTGACGCCCGAGAAGACCCTGGTCCGTACGAAGTGGCTCGTGCATGCGGACGCGGTGGAAGGCGTGGACTACGACGTGAAGAAGCTCACCGAAGTCTGGGTCGCCACGAACGCGCAGGACGCGAGCCTCGTCGCCATCAATCACCGTGGCGCACAGGACCCGGGTTACATCCCGGGTCCGTACTCGCCGATCACGGAAACCTATGTCGACCAGTTTGTCGACTGGTATGGCGCGCGTTTGAAAGCGCACGGCGTTTGACGCCGAAGCCGATCGGGTCGCCGATGAACGGAAGACGGTTCGGCCGTCTTTCGTTTTCGTAGGTGAATCACGCCGCGCTTTCCGCCTCGATGACCGGTTCGCAGCGGATCGGGAAATTAACCGAGTTCGCGATATAGCACTTCTCGTGTGCCGCATGATGGAGCTGCACGGCAAGGCCGGGATCGTCGGCGGCGCGGATGGTCACGCGCGGCCGCAGCACGATCTCGCTGAAACGGCCCGCTTCGTCGGCGCCGTCGATCATCGTGCCCTGCGCCTCGTCGACATAGGCGAGCACGGCGATACCCGCGTCGGCGCACAGGTGCAGATACCAGAGCTTGTGGCACGCGCTGACCGAGGCCACGAGCAGTTCCTCGGGGTTCCAGCGCTCGCGGTCGCCGCGAAACGCGGGGTCCGACGAACCGGCGATGGCGGCCTTGCCCGCCGCTTCGATCGTATGGTCGCGGCCGTAGTCGCGATAGCCCGAGGTGCCGGTGCCACGATTGCCGGTCCATTGCACCGTTACCGTGTAGTGGTGTTCCTTGTGCGCCATTTCCGCTCTCCATGCGATAGGTCTGCGCGCATTATCCCATCGATTCTTCATCGCGCGCGGGCCGCGATTCGTTGCCATTGCGGCTCTCGCGCGCATCGCTTTGCTTGCACATTTCGCCCGCTTTTTTACGGGATTTTTTCTTGTGACCCCTCGCGCGCAAACCTGGACTTGGCGGCATGGAAACGACGGGGGAGGCCATGTCGACACACCATGCAACGCAACCGCAAGACGAGCGCAGCACCTGCAATCGACCCGGCATCGGCCGGCTGGTGCTGCGGCGTTTCGATCCGCAGCGCGACTCGTGGGAGCGGCTCACGCAACTGCTGCATCGCGCGTTCACGCGGCTCGCGTCGCTCGGCCTGCACTGCGCGAGCGCGGACCAGGCAGCCAGCGCCACGCGAGCGCGTGCGTTGGCGGGCGACTGCTTCGTCGCCGTGTGCAATGGCCGCATCGTTGGCACGATGACGATCGAAGGGCGCGACGGCGCCTCGCCTTGCGAGCACTATCGCCAGCACGGCGTGGCCACGCTGCACCAGTTCGGTATCGAGCCGACCTGGCAGGGCCGTGGCATCGGCCGTGCGCTGCTCGCCTTCGCGTTGCCGCGCGAAGCGGACGCTCGCTTCGCACGTTGAGCGTGCAGCGCTCGCGCATCGCGGTGTCCAGGCTAGGTGTCCTGTTTGCCCGCGCCCGCGCGTTCGAGCCAGCGTATGAACTCGGCGGCCGGCATGGCCTTCGCATAGAGCCAGCCCTGCGCGAATTGCACGCCGTGCTCGCGCAGATAATCGGCCTGCGCCTCGAACTCCACGCCTTCGGCCACCACCGCGAGCCCCAGTTCGTGAGCCATGCCGATGATGTGCGGCACGATCGCGTTGACTTCCGCGCCCGTCGCCAGGGCGTTGACGAACGACTTGTCGATCTTGATGCCGTCCACGGGGAGCTCCTGCAGATAGGCGAGGCTCGAATAGCCGGTGCCGAAGTCGTCGATGAAGACCTTGTGGCCCGCGTCGCGATAGCTTTGCAGAACCGGCGCGCATTGTCCCGCGTCGATGAACGCGCGCTCGATGCACTCGAACCAGATCTGGCCCGGCAGCACGTCGTGCCGTGCGAAGCAGGTACGCAGGGTTTGCAGCACGCGCGGCGAGATCAGGTCGTCGCGCGTGACGTTGATCGATACGTGCAGGTCGCGGCGCTGCGTGAGCAGCGCGCCAATGCCTTCGGATACCGAATCGATCATGAGGTCGGTAATGCGCTGGACGAGGCCGAGCGATTCCGCCATCGGAATGAACGAGTCGGGCGTGATGACGGTGCCGTCGGGGAGCGTCCAGCGCACCAGCGCCTCCGCGCCCACGCAGCGCCCGGTCCGCAGTTCGATGAGAGGCTGGAACCACGCCGAGAATTGCCGCTGGCGAAGCGCTTCGAGCAGCGTATGGCGCGGCGTATGGAGCTTGCGACGCCAGTGCAGCAGGAGCCACGTGGCGAGCGCGCTCGCGAGCAGCGCCGGCGCAACAAGGGTCTTGATCTGCGCCGCGAAATCGGGGCGAATGCGCCCCTTGGGCTCGTACGCGACCACGGCGAGCGGATAGCGCTGCGAGCGATCGATCACGTAATAGCGGTCTTCGAAGTAACGCGTGGACGGGTCGCGAAAGAGCGCGGCCTTCACGAGCGCCAGGTCCGCGAGCGGCCAGCGCGCGATGACCGTGCCGTCGATCGATTCGAGCAGCGCGAGCTCGATGGTGTCGTCGAGCGGCACGATGTCGACGTAGAAGCGCGGATCGATCACGACGATATGCTGTCCGAGCCGGATGTTCAGCATGCGCTGTTCGTTGCCGCGCTTGCCGATCTCGGTGTGCCACACCGTGAAGCCCGAGCGATACGACCATTGCGCGGGCGGCAAGGTGCCGTCGGCCACGCCGCGCAGCGAGGAGCAGCGGATTTGCTCGCCGTCGGTCCAGGCGACGTTGCGGACATAGCGATGCCGCGCCTCGACAAGACGCATCGCCTGCAGATGCTCGGGCGTGCAGGGCGTGCCGTCGTAGGGGGTGAGCGCATGCAGCGCGGATTCGGCCTCGGCGGTCACGAGCTCCGCGCGCAGCAAGGCGCGCTGCGCATAGTCGTCGACCTGCTCGCGCTCGCTGCGCTCGTGCACGGCGTTCGCGACGTAGATGGACGCCGCGAGCGTTGCGCAGACGCCGAGGGCGATAAAGCAGAACATGACCAGCGCGGACAGGCGGCTTTGCATGGCGGATGAACGCGAGCGTCGTGCGCGAAGGGAAAAGGCCTGCCGATGTTAACGCCTTTCACGCGGCGCCGTGCCGGCGGTGCGCAGGGTGGGGCTCGAACGCCAGGGCGGCGACTCGTTGCGCATGAGCGCGAGACTCACTGCGTTTGCGTGCTCTGGCTTACGACGCGATTTCGCCCACTTTCTTTCGCCACATAGAGCCGCTGGTCGGCCACGTGCATGAGCGCCTCGTAATCGGCGGGGCAGTCCGCGGGACTGGCGGCCACGCCAATGGACACCGTGAACGCGATGGCCTCGGGATGCGCGGCGCCGGCGCGCGCCGATGCATCGTCGCGCGCATGGGCTTCGATCGCGAGGCGCACGCGTTCGGCCACGGCGCTGGCCGTCGCGAGATCGGCGTCGGGCAGCAGCGCGGCAAATTCCTCGCCGCCCATGCGCGCGGCCAGGTCCACGCTGCGCAGGTTCGCGCGCAGGATGCTGGCCAGGATCGTGAGCACGCGGTCGCCGGCGGCGTGGCCGAAGCGGTCGTTCACGCGCTTGAAAAAATCGATGTCGAGCATGAGCACCGCCAACGCAACCGGTTGCTGCGACGCGCGGCTCGCGCGTTCGAGTGCTTCCGCGAAGGCTTCCTGAAAGCGGCGACGGTTCGCGAGGCCCGTGAGCGGGTCGCTGCGGGCGAGCGTCACGAGCCGTTCGCTGGCCACCACGTAATGGCCGAATATGCTGGTCACGATGCGCAGCGTGCCCATCAGCAGCACGCCGAGCATGATCCACGCGGCAATCAGCGGGCTGCTCAGCGCGCGGCGCGCCGCGGCGAGCGTGAGCTCGGTGTTGTTGGTGGAGGCCATCAGCATCCAGTGCGACTGGCCGATGCGCCGGTAGAGCAGATACTGGCCGTTGCGTTCGATATAACCCGAGCCGCGCTGCATCCACGTATCGACCGATGCCTGGGCCGTTTGCAGCAGGCTGGGACTGAAGCGCACCGGGCGCTGCTCGATCATCGCGCCGTTGCGGAAGTACACGATGCTCCCGTTGGTATTCAGGAGCCCGAACTCAACGGGATGGTCGTCGTCGTCGATCGCGCCGCCCGTGGAGAGCTGCAGCGAGAGCAGACGCGATTGCGTGATGTCCATCACCACCGCGCCGCGAAACTGGTCGCCGAGATAGACGGGCGCGCTCAGTGTGGAAATGGCCTCGCCCTTTTGCAGCCCGGCGTAGACGGGTGTCCAGAGCACGTCGCGGCGCGGATTGCGCTCGGGTAGCTGGCCGCGGTAGTAGTTCATGGTGTTGAAGCGGTGCAGCAGCTCGGGCACGCTCAGGTCCTGATGCTCGGGCGCGATCACGAACACCCCGTTCGGCGAGATGAATGCCACCGTGCTTTGCACGGCATCGGCGTGCTGGCTGATTTCCACGAGCGGGCTCAGCGCGCGTGCGAGCGCAATGTCGCCGGGCAGCAAGGCTTCGTCGCGATGAAAGCCGTCGAGGCCCGCAAGCGCCGCCGCATTCGTGCCGAACACGGCCGGGCCGCCCAGCGAGCCGGGGGCGCGCCAGATCGGCCGCGAGGTTTCGCCGAGCACCGCCTGCACGGCCGGGTTTTGAATACCGAGGCGTTGCTGCGTGCCGGAGGCGAGCACCTGCTCGGCGTAGTTGCGCAGGAACATGAGGCGGCGGCGCTCGGAATCGATGAGCGCGTCCACGCCCACGGCGCGTACTTCGAGGTCGCGCTGGCGGCTTTGCAGGTCGTCGCGCGTGAGGTTGTAGAGCTGGCGCAGGCCCACGACGGTCACGAGCGTCATGGCGCCGATGAAGCACAGCGTCACCACGAGACGCGGCCGCTTCATGACGATGCTGGAGAAACGGTCGGGCCGCGTGCGGCCTGCCGTGCGCTTCGCGCTGCGCTGCATGGAGTCCCCGACCTTTCGAAGGTGTCTGGTCGCGCCGGCGCCTCGGCCGGGTCGCGCGCCAAGCATAGCATCGCGGCCGGCGGCTGTGCGCCGTGGCGGCTGGCGCGGCGCGTGCGGACTCCAGGCACGCGCGACCGTCGTTCTAGCCGCGCCACGCCGAGCAGCGGATCACGCTGCAGAAGTTGCCCGCGTGGAAATGCGGGTCCTTGTCGGCGAGCACGTCGGCCTTCACGTTGCCGAAGGTGGTCTCGGGCTTGTGGCGAATGCCGTCGTAGAACGCGTGGATAATGTCCTCCTTGAAGTGCTCCGTGCGCGGATGCGCGCACACGACCGCTTCGCGTTCCGCGTCGCTATATTGGTGGTAAGTGAGGCCGAGCACATCCATCTCCACGCCTGCCGTGACGAGCGCGATCACCGGGTGCATATGCTGAGGAATGCCAGGCGTGGTGTGAAGCGCGATGGCGGTCCACACGAGATCGAGATCGTGCTGCGCGATGCCGCGCGTGCGCAGGAACTCGCGCGCGGCGTTCGCGCCATCCACTTCGAAGCGCTCGTGCTCGCTGCTGTGCGAGTGCATGAGCCCGACGTCATGAAACATGGCGCCTGCGTAGAGCAGCTCGCGGTCGAACTTCAGCCCGCGTCGCTGGCCGGCCAGCGCGCCGAAATAATAGACGCGGCTCGAATGGTGGAACAGCAGCGGCGATTCGGTGTCGCGCACGAATTCGGTGATTTCGCGCGCGAGCTGACTGTCGGGAACGGCGACGCCGGCAAGGTCGGGGCTCATGGTGGGGCTCCATCGAGGGGGGAAGATGGGATCTATTGTGGTCTGTGATAGCATCGTCTCTTATCGATGTAGAACGTCGTTTTCTGCCATTTCGCGCGCGATCCGGACGCATGTGAGGCACGTGCCCACGCTGCCTCCGGCCAGCGCGGGGCACAGGCCGGAGGCCGACCCCTTATGCCTAAAATCGTCGCCATTCTTGCGCTGCCGGGCGTGCAGCTGCTCGACGTGAGCGGTCCGCTCGACGTGTTCGCGCAAGCCAATACGGAAACGGGACGCACGGTGTACGACCTGCGCGTGATCGCGTGCCGCGCGGGGCCCATTCGCAGCTCGTCGGGCGTGCGCCTCCTGCCCGACGAGGTGGCGGGGCAGACGCGCGAGCGCATCGACACCCTGCTCGTGGCCGGCGCGCCCGACGCCGCCACGCTCCAGCTCGCGCCGCGCGTGCTCGAGTGGCTGCGCGCGACGGCGGCGCGCGCGCGGCGCTATGGCTCGGTGTGCACGGGTGCGTTCGCGCTGGCGGCCAGCGGCCTGCTGGACAAGCGCCGGCTGACCACGCACTGGGCCGCCGTGGAGGCGCTCGCGCAGGCATGCCCCACGGTCTCCATCGAAGCCGATTCGCTCTACGTGCGCGACGGCCGGCTGCGCACGGCGGCAGGCGTGACGGCGGGTCTCGATCTGGCGCTCGCGCTCGTGGAGGAAGACCTGGGACGCGAGATCGCGATGCGCGTGGCGAGCCAGCTCGTGATGTTCTTCAAGCGGCCCGGCGGCCAGTTGCAGTTCAGCCGCAAGGGCGAGACGCGTCCGGCGGGGCGCTCGGCACTCCAGGAGGTGCAGCGCTGGGTGGCGGCCAATCCGGCGCTCGCGCACCGCGTGCCCGACCTCGCGGCGCGCGTGGGGCTGAGCCCGCGCCATTTCGCGCGCCTGTTCCAGGCCGAGGTCGGCATTACGCCCGCTGCGTGGGTTGAGGCCGTGCGCGTGGACGCGGCACGCGAACTGCTCGCAACGCAGGGCGACGCGCCCAAGCGCGTGGCGGCGCGCTGCGGCTTCGCGAACGCCGATACGTTGCGGCGTGCATTCATCAAGCATATGGGCGTGACGCCCGCGGAATACCGGCGGCGGTTCGGCGGCGGGGCGCAGGCAGCCGGCGCGGCGCGCGCACGAGACTGACCGCGCAGGGTGGGCACGCGCCGCACGGTCCGCTGAGATGATTCGTTACGCATCTTTGCGGGAAGCCAGGCGGAATTTCAGGCAAGAGTCGTCGATCCCGGCGATAATCGCAGCGATGAACGCGCCGCCCGATCGGGTTCGATTTCGGGTTTTAATGCGCGATGCATGTTTGCCGCCACGGCATGCAATGCGCAGTGCTGAATATTGCAGGCGGCGGCAGGAAGAGACTGGAAGGTCGCACGGGGACGCTCCCAAAGCCGACATGAGCGGCAAGGGGGAGCAGGCGGCCGGGGCATCGACGCCGTTGACTGGCGGCGTGCGAATGCCATGACAGGAGCTTTGCCCGGCGCGCCTACGCCACGCGCCGTTCGACGAAAACAAGAATTCACGCGACAAATTATGTATTCGATCTTGCCCGCGTTCGTATCCGCCTTGTTTCTCGGGTTCGGTGTGTACGTGCTGCTCACGGAAGGCGTGTCACGCCTTTCGCTGCCTTTTGCGGCGATGTGCGGGACCACCTTTGTCTGGCAGGGCACCTGGGCATTCCTGTTTCAGACATCGGACCCCGAACTGTCGGGTGCGCTCGTCAAGTTTGGCTATCTCTTCATCCTGTTTCTGCCCACGACCTTCTATCACTTCGTGATCGAAGTCGCCACGCGGCGCAGCGAGCGTCCATTGCTTTTCGCGTCATACGGCCTGTGCGTCGTGCTCGCCATGGTGCTCGCGGTGAGCGACCACGTGGTCGCGGGCTACGGCAGCTTCTTCTTCGGGAAGTACCCGCGCGCGGGGCTGCTGCATCCGGTGCACGTCGCGCAGACCGTGCTGCTCGCGCTGCGTAGCGCCTGGCTGTTGCTGGCCGCGCGGCGCCAGACCCACGCGCACGACCGCCGCAAGCTGCTCGATCTTTGCCTGCTGAGCCTGTGTCTCTACGGACTGGCCGCGTCCGATTACGCGGTCAATTACGGCATTGCGTTCTATCCGGTGGGCGCCGTCTTCATCGCGGTGAGCCTCGGCATTCTCGCCGTGACCATCGTGCGTTACGGGCTCATGCGGCCGTATCTGCTCGCCGCGACCGTGGCGCACGAAGTGGCCACGCCGCTCGCGGCCATCGGCATGCACGCCGAGGAAATCGGCAACGTGCTGCCCGAGCTCATGCGCGGCTACCAGCTCGCGGTGCAGCACCAGCTATGCGTCGATGGTCTCTATCCGGGGCAGTCGGAACGTCTTTCGTCGCTGGCCACCTCGATACAGCGGCAGGTGGACAGCACGAGCACCGTCGTGGAGATGTCGCTCGCGTCGTTCACGCTCGACCGGCTCGACCGCCGCAGCTTCGAGGACTACTCCATCCGCTCGTGCGTGAACGCGGCGCTCGAACGCTTTCCGTTTCGCGCCGGCGAGCGCGAGATGGTCAACGTGCTGCCGATCGATCCGCAACTGAAGTTTTCGGGCTCCGATTCGCTGATCGTGTTCGTGCTCTTCAACCTGCTCAAGAACGCGCTGTTTGCGATTCACTCGGTTGGCAGCGGCAGCGTGGAAATTGCGGCGACGAGCGAGGACGGCTATTGCGTGCTGCGCTTTGCCGATGACGGCCCCGGCATTCCCCCCGACGTGCTTCCGCACGTTTTCGAGCCGTTCTATTCCACCAAATCGCATGGCAAGGGCACGGGCATGGGGCTCGCGTTTTGCCGGCGCGTGGCCCAGGCGCTGGGCGGCACGATCACCTGCGAGTCCGAGCCCAACGTGGCGACCACGTTGACGCTCCATCTGCCCGAGCCGGGGTCGCCAGCCGACCGCGCGCTTCACGACACGGCGGGCAAGCCCCGCCGATGGCCGGCGGGGCAGGACTACGCGGGTTAAGTCAATTTACGGCTTTGCATATAAAACCTGAATATAAGGTCTGAATATGGGCTGGCTTGCGCCTTAATTCGCCCCTGCGGGCAGGATCAGCTCATATTCCTTGACGCGCTCAATAATCCCCGGCGGAAAACGGCGAATCCGCTTGTCGGTGCCGGCAAAAAGAATCTGCTGGTAACCGAGCGAAACGGGACGCCCGTCCACACAAAAGCGAAACACCAGATAGGCGGAGCATTGGCGCACCTGGAACGTGTTCATATAGCAATCGACGCGCTGAAACGGAAACGTCTCTTGCACATATTCCTGGTGCGCGCGCTTCGTAACGAAGACACCGCCCGCCGCGAGCAGATTATTATGGATGCATTCGTGGAACCAGCGCTCGCGGCAAATGCCCTGCCATTCGAAATAGCGGGCGAAATAGGTATTCATGAAGGCATTCGAGTCCTTGAGATAAATGTCGATGACATGATGGAAGGTCTTGCTCGGCGTGGCTTCCATGATTTCGTCGGAAAAGCCGTTGGCGCCACGGGAGAGCACGGCGGGGATCGATTCACGGGCATTCATTGAAATACTCCAGATAGAAATGGCCGCTGGCGGCGGCCGCGCATGCCTTCGATGTTTGAAGACATGCGCCAATTCTCTTCGCGTTCCCCGGCCGCCAATACCGTCTTCAGCACATAGTCGAGACGATCCTTGCGCGGCCCGCGCGCCGGATCGCAGGCAAACGCGCTTCCGGTTGCCCGCGCAAACGATTCCGCGCGCCTGAAAACGCGATGCGCGTCGTCCGGGGCGCGAGCGGCGGTTGCGGGGCGCGCCCGCGAGGCCGCATAATTTGGCAGCTACGGGTTTTGGCGGACCATGCGCAATGAATCGCGTGCCGGATGGCGGCGCGAGTCGTGCATCAAGTCCCGCCGCAGGCCTGTCGCGAGCACTGAGGCCATTACATGAGTTCCATCGTCAGACAGCCGGTTTTCTACCCCGTATCCGTGGTTTTCCTCGACGACAGCGAGGATTTTCTGCACGCCCTGCGCGGCTTCTTCCCCAATACGCACACGCATCATTGCTTCACCTCGCAGCCCGAGGCGCGCGCGTTCGTCGAGACCCACGGCGCGCGCGCCTCGGGCCATAGCCCGATGTCGGGCGCCGCGTGGTCGGAGTTCGAGAAGCGCGGCGGCAACGCGCTCGGCCACGACGCGATGGCCGACGCCAACCGCTTCGCGGAAGTCGCGGCCATCGTGGTCGACTACGACATGCCGGGCCAGGACGGGCTCGAATTTCTGGCCTCGGTGAAGGACGCGAATTGCACGCGCATCCTGCTCACCGGCACCGCCGACGAATCGCATGCCGTGGACGCGTTCAACGCGGGGCTCATTCACTTCTACGTGAAGAAGTCGGACCCGGGCATGACGCGCAAGCTCGCTCAGGCGCTCGCCAATGCGCAGCGCAAGTTCTGCGCGGGGCGCGGACATATCGGCGTGCACGGCACGGGCGCGGCCTATGCGGACCCGCGCACGGCGGAGGAGTTGCAGGCGCTCGTGCAGCGCGAGCGCATCGTCGAATACTATTGGCGGCCCGAGCAGAACGCGGTGCTCACGTTCGACGCGGCGGGCCATGCCGGTGTGTTTCTCGCGTGGGACGCGCACGACTGGGCCGCGCAATGCGATGTCGTGAGCGACGAGGGCGGCCCGGCGGCCTTGCGCGAAGAGATGGAAGGGCGCCGCGTCATGCCGGTGTTCTGGCCCAACGAAGCGTACCGGCCGGGCATGGCCCGCGTGGAGTTCGCGGCGCCGCAGCCGGTGCCGGGCACGCAGGACATGCATGTGAGCTGGACCCGCATCGATGACCCCGAGCTTGCGTCGGGGCTCGTCACCTATGCACAGTGGTTGCGTGCGCAACGGAATACGCAAGGCTGAAGCGCATGATCACGCGGATGTCCGGTCTCGCGACATCGGCGCGTACCACGGGCACCCGGCTGCGCCGCCCGCCGCGAGCTGGCGGCATATTGACTTCGCGATGTAATCGTCGGTGTGATAGCGTGTCGGGCACGCGCGCGCGGCACGCCGGATCATGGTCCTCCGGCGTCGCACCGCCAGAGGACACATTCATGCAGACCACCGAACTCGCCAACTGGAACCAGTTCATGGAGCTGACGACCCAGCTCGACGGCTGGGCGTTTCGCGGGCAGCAGAACGCCCAGTGGCGGCTGGAGAGCTCGCTTTCGCGCTACATGCACGATTTCGTGGACGACCGCAACCAGTGGCGCGCGCGCGAGGAGCGCGCGATTCGCGTGTTCCGCCGCAAGGCGCACAACTTCCTCGCGCATCCCGGCATTCTCGCCGACGACCTGCGCTGTCTCGCGCTCATGCAGCACCACGGCGCGCCCACCCGGCTGCTGGACTTCACGAAGAGCCCATTCGTGGCGGCCTTTTTCGCGCTCGAGCGCGCGACCGGCGACGCCGCCGTCTACGCGCTGAACACCCCCGCGCTCTGGAACAATCGCGCGCGCCCGAAAGCCGATCCGGTGCTCACGCGCGACGTGATCGACCCACGCGTGCCCGGCCACTTCGAGCGCTATTTCTTCTGCAATACCAATGAAATTTTGTGGTCGGGCGAGCCCACCGAAATGGACGACCGGCTCGTGGCGCAGTCGGGCACCTTCGTCGTGCCGGGCGTGATCGACAAGCCGTTGCAGACCATTCTCGACGGCTATGAGAGCAACGAGGAACTGCTGCATCAGATCGTGCTGCCCGCGCGCATCCGCATGGACGCGATGAAGTGGCTCTACCGCATGAACATCACGAATGCGTCGCTGTTTCCGGGGCTGGACGGCCTTGCACGTTCGATCGGCGTGGAGCTGGAGATCGTCTGGTCGGGGATGATGCAGGCGCCGTGAGGGCGCCTGGGGGTTCCTGGACGCGCTCTTTAATCTCTGCCTTACGAGGCGTCCACATCTTCGCCGCGCTGCACGGCAATGCTTCGCGCAGCGGCGAAGCACGCGGCCAGCGTGCCTTGTGCGCCGATCAACTGCACGCCCGTGGGCAGTTCGTCCGGTGCGTGGCAGGGCGCGCTCACCACAGGCAAGGCCGCGAACGAGACCGGTTGCGTGAGCCTGCCCAGCGACTTCGCGGGTTCGAGCAGCGTGCCGTTCACGTCGATGCTCGCATCGGCGAAACGCGGGGCCGCAAACGGCGTCGCGGGCGCGATCAGCACGTCGTAGCGCGCGAAGAACGTGCGCATGCGAGCGCACCACGCTTCGCGTTGCGCCAGGGCTTGTGCATAGGCGGCATCGCTCGTCGAAAGACCCGTGACGATGCGCGAGCGCAGGCGCTCGGACACGCACGATGGATCATCAGCGTCGAGCAGCGCGCGATGAGCGCGCGCCAGTTCGTAATTGGAAACCGTGAGCGCCGCGGCGCGTACTTCGGCCAGCAAGGCTTCGTCGATGGGCTCCTGCTCGACGTGCTCGAAGCACGCCGCGGCGCGTTGCACCGAGCGGCGCGCCTGTGCATCGGCGAATTGCTCGAAGCCTCCGGTGAGCACGGCCACGCGCAGCGCTGTCCCGGCGCGTATCGCGGCGCGCACGCGAGCGGCCTCCGCAGCGTCTTGCTCGCCGAGCAGCGCCTCATAAAGCGGGAGCAGATCGCTGAAGCTACGCGCGAAGCCTCCCGCCACGTCGAGCGATGCGGCATAGGGCAGGCAGCCTTGCATCGCGAGCCGGCCGTTGTCGGGCTTCACGCCCCATAGGCCGCACAACGCGGCCGGCGCGCGAATCGATCCATTGGTATCGCTGCCGAGCGCGAGCGGCACGTAGCCCGCTGCGATGGCGGCCGCCGACCCGCTCGACGATCCGCCTGTCATGCGCGCGGGATCGGCGGGCAGGCGCACCGCGCCGAAGTGCGGATTCTCGCCAGTGGCGCCGCAGGCGAGTTCGTCCATGTGCGTGGCGCCCACGGGCACCGCACCCGCCGCGCATAACCGCGCAACCAGCGTGGCGTCGGTGTGCGCGGTCGGCAGCGCGAGCCGCGCGGGCGAGCCGGCCACGGTCGTGTAGCCGGCCACGTCGAAATTGCTCTTCACCAGAAACGGCACGCCCGCGAGCGGCCCCGGATCGCGGCCCGCGCGCACGGCTGCATCCACGCGGCGCGCGTCGCTCAGCGCGCGTGCCTCGAAGGTCATCGAAACGGCGTGGTACCGCGCGTCGCGTGCGGCGACATCGGCGAGCACCGTGCGCACGAGCGCTTCGGCGCTCGCACGGCCCGCACGAACCTCGCGGGCCAGCGCGCGCGCGTCGCGAGCAAGCGGCGCTGCGCTCATGCGCGTCCCATGAAGCGGCGCGGAATCGCGAGGATGAGCGCCGCCGCGCTGAACAGCGTGAGCGCGAGCAGCGCGACGCCCATTTCCGTGCTGCCCGTAAGGCCCTTGAGGTAGCCCATGATCGACGGTCCCACGAATCCCGCGACGGCGGCGCCGATGTTCACGAGGCCCGCGCCGCTCGCGGCCGCGTCGCCGGCGAGGATGCGCGAGGGCAGACTCCAGAACATCGCGAGCGTGCTCATGATGCCGGCCACGCCGACGGTCAGGCAGGCGACGGCCAGCACCGGATGCGCACGCATGCCCACGCTCGCGAGCAGCGCCATGCCGCCCACGATCACGGGCGCCGCGGTGTGCCAGCGGCGCTCGCCGGTGCGCACCGAGTGCTGCGCGTTCGCCACCATCGCCACGGACGCGACGAGATAGGGCACCGCGCTGATCAGGCCGATCGCGAAGTTGCTGAGCGTGCCGAGCGCCTTGATCATGGTGGGCATCCAGAAGATCAGCCCGTAGTTGCCCACGTTGTAGAGGAACGAGGTGCAAAAGAGCAGCCACAGCGTGGGCTCGCGCAGCGCGGCGCCAAGCTGCGCGCGCTTGCCTTCGGCTTCGGTGGCCATCTCGGCGTGGACCATGCGCTTTTCTGCGTCGGTGAGCCAGTGGGCGTCCTCGATGCGCTCCGTGACCGTGGCGAGCAGATAGAAGCCGAGCAGCACGGCCGGCAGGCCTTCGATGAGGAACATCCATTGCCAGCCGCGCAGGCCGAGGCCGCCGTGCGCGGCGTCCATGATCCAGCCCGAGAGCGGACCGCCGATCACCACGCCCAGCGGCATCGCGAGAAACAGCAGCGCCATCACCTTCGAGAGCCGGCGCGACGGAAACCACACGCTGAAATACGCGATCACGGCCGGAAAGAAGCTCGCCTCGGTCACGCCGAGCAGGAAGCGCAGCGCGTAGAAGCTGGTCTGGTCGCGCGTGCCGAGCGTCGCGATGGAGACGACGCCCCATGCGAGCATCGACCCCGCAATGCACTTCTTCACGCCGATGCGCCTGACGAGCCAGCCCGCCGGAATCTGCAACAGCAGGTAGCCGACGAAGAACAGGCCCGCGCCCACGCCATAGGCTGCTTCGGATAACTGAAGATCGTTGACCATCTGCAGCTTCGCGAAGCCCACGTTCACGCGGTCGAGGTAGCCGAAGAAATAGCAGACGAGTATCAGCGGAATGATGCGCCGCGTGAGCTTGGCGTAGAGCGTTTCGATGTCGGGCGCTGCGAGGCTCGCATGAGCCTGTGCGCCGGACTGCATGCCGGGCGGACGCGCCGCCCCGTCGGTACTGGCCATGATCTCTCCCTGGGGATGGGGTGGGCGCGCGTCAGGCGTGCGCGGCTGCGTTGGGGTTCGTGTTTGGGTTCGCGTCCGGATTCGCGGCGGGCGCAGCGGCGCGCGCGTGCGGACGGCGCAGCGCGCGGCCAGGGCGGGCGCCGGTCGGCTCGGCATGCGCGAGCACGGCCTCGCCATTGACGAAGACATGCTCGATGCCTTCGGGGCGCAGCGTGGGCTCGGCGAAGGTCGCGCGGTCGATCACGCGCGCGGGGTCGAACACCACGAGGTCGGCGTAGTGGCCCACCTTGAGGTGCCCGCGCGCTTCGATGCCGAACTGCTCGGCGGTGAGGCCCGTCATCTTGCGCACGGCCGCTTCGAGCGGGAACAGGCCACGCGTGCGCGAGAACTCGCCCAGCACGCGCGGGAACGTGCCCCAGAGGCGCGGATGCGGCCGCGCGTCGTTGGGCAGGCCGTCCGAGCCCACCATCGTCATCTCGTGCTGGAAGATGCGTTCGACGTCGCGCTCGTCCATCACGAAGTAGATGGCGCCCGCGGGGCGCAGCGCCTCGATCGCGGCTTCGACGGAGCCGCCGAAGCGCGGCAGCAACGCGTGGAAGTCCTGCCCCGCAAGCTCGGGATGCGGCTTCGACCAGGCGAGCATCACGCGCGAAGACTGGCGGATGCGGTCCGCGCGCAGCATTGTCGAGGTGGCGGGATAGGGGTGGCAGTCGAGGCAGAGCGGCTGCAATGCGCGCTGGGCGTCGATGCGCGCGAGCGTTTGTACTGAGCGGCCGTGATTTTCCTTGCCGGCCACCTTGTGATGCGAGAGCACCACGCGCACGTCGAGCGCCCGGCCGATGGCGAATGCTTCTTCGAGCGAGGCCATGATTTCGGCGGTTTCGTCGCGCAGATGGGTGGCGAACACGCCGCCCGTTTCGCGCAGCGGCGCGCAGACATCGATCAGCTCTTGCTGCGTCGCGGCGGCGGCGGGCGGGTAGAACGTGCCCGAGGACACGCCGAACGCGCCCGCGTCCATCGCCTCGCGCACGTCGGCGGCCATGGCGGCGATCTCCGCGGCGCTGGCCGCGCGCTGGAGATCGCGCATATGGCGCACGCGCAGCGTCGAATGGCCGACCAGCGCGACCGTGTTCACGGCGGCGGGCGCGGCGTCGAGCGCGGCGAGATAGTCGGCGAACGAAGCAAAGCGGAATGTCTGCCACGCACCGAGCAGATCGAGCGGCTGCGGGACGTCCTGCTCGGCGCGCAGGGGCGCGAGGCTGATGCCGCAATTGCCGGCGATCACGGTGGTCACGCCCTGGCAGACCTTGGGCTCCACGCCGGGGTCGCTGAGGACGAAGGCGTCGTCGTGGGTATGGCTGTCGATGAAGCCGGGGGCGACGATATGGCCCGCGGCGTCGATCTCGCGCGTGGCCGTCGCCGCGCTCAGATCGCCGATGGCGGCGATACGCTCGCCGTTGATGCCGAGATCGGCGCTATAGCGGGGCGCGCCCGTGCCGTCGATGAGTTCGCCGCGGCGCACAATGACGTCGAAATGCATGGAGTCTCCTTGCTTTTACTGCTGTCCATTGCCATATCGTCGGTGGCCAAATTGCGGGCGTCCAATGCGAGTCTGCTCGCGATTCATGCGCAAACGCTATCAAACGGCGCGCCGCGCGGGCGGTGTCAGGTGGCGCTCGCGGATGCGATTCAGGCGCTAATCGGACGCGCGATTCAGGCCGCGGCAGCCTTCACGAGCGCGCACAGGTCGGCGGCCACGCTCGACATGGAGACGGTGCGATGGCGCACGACGCCCACCGTGCGGGCGATCGCGGGGCTTGCGAGCGGCACGGCGCGCACGGCGGGCGAGGCCAGTGCGCCCGCCTCGCCCACGGCGCTTTCGGGCAGGATCGCGCAGCCGACGCCCGAAGCGACCAGCGCGGCCACGCAGGAGATGTGCTCGACTTCATAGAACCAGCGCAGCCGCACGGACTCCTGGCTCATCAGCATTTCGAGCAGCAGGCGATTGCCGCTGTCGCGCCCGCCGATCACGAGCTTCGCGTGGCGCAGGTCGCCGAGCGTGAGCGATTCGGCCTGCGCGAGCGGGTCGTCGCGATGCACGGCGAGCACGTAGCGGTCTTCGAACAGCGGCTCGAACACGAGGTCTTCGTCGTCGCCGGGATGCAGGCTCACGCCGAATTCGGCGAGACCGGCGCGCACCTGCGAGAGCACGAAGTCGTGATTGCCGTCGAGGATCTGCACGCCGATATGCGGATACTTGCGCGCGTACTGGCGCAGCACGTCGGGCAGGAGCCGCGCCACCACGGTGGGAATGCTCGAAACGCGCACCTTGCCGTAGCGCTTTTCGGCGATCTCCTGAATCGACGTGAGCATCATGCCGAGCTGCGCGATCTGCTCGCGCGCCATCGGCAGGAACTGGCGGCCCACGCCCGTGAGCGTGACGCTGCGCGTGGTGCGGTGAAAGAGCTCGACGCCGAGCGCCTGCTCGAGCTTCTGGATGCGGCGCGAAAGCCCCGGCTGCGTGAGGTGCAGCTTTTCGGCGGCGCGATGAAACGTGCCGAGCTCCGCCACAGCGACGAAGGCTTCGAGTTCCGAGTTTTCGACTTTCATGACGCTTGGGCATCCCTTTCAGGCACGACGCGGCCGGTCATCGATCGCTCACGATGCCTCGGGGCGCGGCAGGTTCAGGCCCGCAGCGAGTCGCGTGGCCCTGAATTCGGTGACGGCGTAAGTGATGAGGTCCTGCAGGGCGAACGGATCGGTCGCGAGGAGGGTGTCGAGCCGCGCGCGCTCCATGTTCGACGCGAGGATCACGCCGCCGTCGCGCGGCACCTTCGGGCCGGCCGCCACGAAATTGCCGGCGGCGAATTGCGCGTCGAGCCAGTCGCGATGGGCGGGCAGGGCGTCGTCGATGCGTTCGAGCGCGGCGGTATAGGTCAGCGAGACGATGTACATGGAGGCGATATCCCGAGTGGAAACTTGACGGGCATTGTAGCGGGCGGATGAAATCCGAAATATTGCGCTGCTCAACCTCGCCCCTCCTTGGCCCATTGCGCGAGCTCGCGCCGCGTCCTCACCCCGAGCTTCGCGAACGCGCGCTGCACATACGACTTCGCGGTCGTTTGCGACACGCCCAATATCGTCGCGATCTCCGGCCCCGTGTGTCCCCGGATCAAATGACGGCACGTTTCGTATTCGCGCTTCGAAAGCCGGATGCCGTCGCTCACGATGCGCGCGTCGAACAGCACGAGCGGATCGGTATCGACCACCGCGTTGGCGGTCCGCTTGATCGCAGCGGTGGAGGCGTGCAACTCCAGCAACGGAAAAAGCAGGTCGCCGAGGTGCCGCAAATAATTCAGGTCTGCTAGCGAAAACGGCGGAAGACGATCGCGGCGCACGATCGCGAGCGAGCACTGCGTGCGCGGATCGCTCTTCGTCAGCACGCACTCATGGGCGATTTCGCGGCTTTCGAAAATCCGCTCGCGAAACTCGCCCGCGGGCACCTGGCTCATGTCGCGCACCACGAGATGCGTGCCCACCGTGGTGCGGATGCCGGCGAATAGCGGATCGACGGCCTGAAACCGCTCGTAGTAGAGCGTCATCACGTCGTCGACCACGGATTGCGCCTCGTTCACGGCGCCGCTGCCGAGCCACTCGCAGCGATAGCCGAGCGGCGAGCGGCTGTCGAGCCGCGAACGCTCGACGTGCACGAAGTCGAGCGGCACGAGATCGTTCAGGAACAGCGTGAGCCGGTGCACGAAATGCGGCAGGCCCACGGCTTCGACGACCTCGCCCATCGTCCTGATCGACACATTGAGGGTTCGGGCGTTTTGATTGAATGGGTCGACGTTGAGTTGCATGGGGTCACCCCGGTCAGTCCTCTTGTCAGTGGTGCGCGGAACCTTATCAGAAAGCGCGACCGGCCAGAATCCGTGAATTCGCGCGGCCGGAAATTGCGTCTTGCCCTCCTTGAAGTAGGGCATACCTCGGCGAAACGACCCGATACCTTTGTCGCCTGCCTTCGATGAACGGCACCTTGAATATCCACCTCGAATCCCGCCATGAATCTACAGAACGAACACAAGGAGACGCCGGCCGACGTCATTTTCACGAATGCACGGGCCTATACCGTCGATCCGCATTGTCCCTGGGCCAGCGCGGTGGCGGTGCGCGACGGCAGGATCGTCTTTGTCGGCGACACGCTGGGCGTGCAGCGCTTTGCCGGTGCATATACACGCACGATCGATGCGGGCGGCCGGCTGATGCTGCCGGGCTTCGTCGAATCGCACTGGCATTTCTCCACCACGGCATTTGCCGCGCAAGCGTTTATCAACTTCGAAGATCCGCAGCAGGTTCTCGATGCGCTGCGCACCTATGTGGCGGCGCATCCGCACGAGAAAAGCATCATTGGCATGGGCTGGGTGCAGGCGGCCATGCCTGCCGCATTGCTCAATCGCGAGACGCTCGACGCGATCTGCGCCGAGCGCCCCATCTGCCTGCTGTCGACCGATTTTCATACCATGTGGGTGAATTCGAAGGCGCTCGAAGTGGGTGGCATCGACGCGTCCACGCCGGCCGTCGAGGAGGGCGCGAGCTGGTTCGAAAAAGACCCGGTCTCGGGCGAGCCCACCGGGGTGATCGTCGACGGCGCGGCCTACTCGCTGCTCATGCGCCGTCTCTCCGCGGCCGGCTATCTGCCGCCGTGGGGCGAGCTCTATTACGACTCGTTCGTGAAGTGGCAAAAGAAGCTCGTGGCGGCCGGTATCACGACCGTCTTCGACGCGGGCTTCATCGACCCGAGCGGCGATCAGACCTGGCTCTACGAGACGCTGATGCGCATGGAGCGCGATCGCGCGCTCAAGCTGCGCGTCGTGGGTAGCTATGCGGCCATCGAGGCGACGCGCGACCCGGTCGAGACGATTCTCGCGTATCGCTCGCGCTATCAGTCGCCGCTCGTGAAGGCGCGCACGCTCAAGCTGTTTCTCGACGGCACCGAGATGAACCACACCGCGTATCTGCTGGAACCCTATGCGGACCGGCCGCACTACTGCGGCGAGCCGAATACGCCGATCGAGGACTTCAATCGCTTCGTGCTGGAAGCCGACCGCAATGGCGTCGACGTCATGGTGCACTGCGTGGGCGACGCGGCCGTGCGCGGCGCGCTCGACGCGATCGAGCGCGCCAATACGCTCAATCCGCCGCGTGATCGCCGCCACGTCATCACGCACGCGTTTCTCACGCACCCGGCCGACATTCCGCGTTTCCGGCGGCTCGGCGTGCTCGCGAATACGCAACTGCAATGGGGCGTGGTCGACACCTATACGAAGGCAATTCGCGCGTTTTACGGCGAGCAGCGCTGGAGCAGCATGTACAAGTTCCGCACCTTCATCGAGGAGGGCGTGACGGTGTCCATCGGCATGGATGGCCTCGCCTGCCAGTGCCGATGCCAGCACCATCCCGTCGAGCATATCGAGTCGGGCCATACGCGCCAGCTTGCCGGCGAGCCCGATGCCGAGGTGTTCCCGGACATCAACGAGCGCTTGAGCATTCCTCAGCTGATTGCCGCGTACACGATCCACGGCGCGTATCAGCTTGGCATGGAACACGAGATCGGCTCGCTCACCGTGGGCAAGCGCGCGGACCTCGTCGTGCTCGAACGCGATCTGTTCGAGGTGGGCAAGTACGAGATCGGCAAGGTCGAAGTGGGCCTCACGATGATGAACGGCGAGCTCACGCATGCGCAGGGCGATTTCGCGCGCGAGGCGCTGCATGGTTGACGCACCGCGCGCGGATTGAAGGAGATGGCCCGGATGACGAAGTCCGGGCCGGAGACAGGAGGGTGCAATGAATAAAGAAAACAGCACACGACGATCGCAGCCAGTGTTCGTCGCGGCAATGGTGGCGCTCGGCGTGTTCTCGCCGACCGTGTTCATGGGTCTGCCCGCCGTGGTCGGGCAGGTCGCGCGGGATTGGGCCTTCGGCGCGGCGACACTCGGCGTCGCGGTGTTTGCCGAAGTGTTCGGCATGTCGTGCGGCGCGCTGCTCGTGGCGTTCGTGCTGGGACGCCAGCCGGTGCGGCTCGTGCTGCTCGGCGCGGCGGTGCTGGCGGCAGCCGCGAATCTCGCGACGCTCGCCGTGCATGGGTTCGCCGCGTTCGCGCTATTGCGTTGCGCGGCGGGCATCGGGGCGGGCGCGCTGAACGGCATCGCCATGCGCTACCTCTCGTATACGAGGACTCCTGAACGTCACCTCGGCATGCTGGTGATGGGGCAGGTGCTTTGGGGCATGGTGCTGCTCGCGTTCGCGATTCCGTCGCTGGGCGCCGCGTGGGGCGCGCCGGGCGTGTTCACGTTCGTGGCGGCGCTGTCCGTGCCGTTCGCCTGCGCCGCATGGCTGTTCGAGCGCGGCGAGACCTTGTCGACGCCGCAACAGGCGGCAGGCGGACGCGTCGACAAGCGCGGCGCGCTGCTCTCGCTCGTTGCGCTGTTTGCGCTGTACGGCGGCGTTGGCGTGGTGTGGACCTTTCTGGAAAAGATCGGCGCCGACGCCGGCTTGAGCGGCTCATCGATCTCCATCGTGCTCGCGCTCGCCAATCTCGTGAGCCTCGCCGCCTGCGTGCTCATGCCGAAGCTCGGCGTGGGCGGTGGCTTGCGGCGCTGGACCTTGTTCAATCTCGCGGGCTGTGTCCTGGCCGCGGCGTCGCTCGCGCTGCCGCCCTCGCCGCTGTCGTTCGCGCTGGGCTCGGTGGTGTTCATCGTCTGCTGGACCGGGGGCGCGCTGCTGATCTTCGCGACGATACCGCAGTACGATCTCGTCGGCCGTTTCGCGGCGCTGTCGCCGGGCTTTCTCGCGCTCGGCTTTGGCGTGGGCTCCATCGCGGGCGGCGAACTGATGGAGGCATCGGGCACGCGTGCCGCGCTGGAAGCGGCCATCGCGCTCTGCATGCTCGCGCTCGTGTTCTATGCGCGGCTGCGGCCCTTGGGGGATGAGGCTGCGCTCGTTGTGCCCCATTGCGACTGAACGGGGCACGCGCGGCGAGCGGTCAGCCGTTGTGCAGCGAAGCGGTCTCTGCCGGCCGCTCGAATGGCACGGCAAAGGCCGCATCGTCAAAGGCGTCGGCAAACGTCCGGACGCCACGCATCAGCATCGCGGGAGACAGCCACGGGTAAGTCAGCGCGGCCTGCAATGCGCCCAGCTTGACCGACCCCGTGTCCGCGATCGTATCCATGCGTTCGATATGGATATGCAGCGCGACGATCCTGTCCACCTCCCCAGACGTACGGCCGATCCGCCAGCGATATGCGCCCTTGCCGAGCCGAAGCGCCTCGGTCTCCTTCTCCCGCATCGCCACGAGCCAGGGCATGACGCAGACGTCGTGCGCATCGAGCTCGGGTTCGGCGCACACATAATACGTGCGGCATCGATCGAAGCGCTCGCCGAAATCGGACACGAGGGTTTTGGCGATTCCAGCCGCGCCCGTCACGCTGCGCGGAAAATCGATCTCGTCGGTGGCGATCGAAAAAGTCAACGTGGCTTCCGCTGCGAAGCATTCCGGGATCAGTTCCGGCCGGTTCCGGTCCTTCGCACGCAGATAGCATTCCAGCAAAGACTGCACGGATGAAGTGGGCAGGGAGGTCATGTCATGAATCCTGGGCTCGGACGCCCATTGATGTGCACCAGCGTGGTGCGGGAGGGCTTTGCGCTATAATTAGGTCGCAAAGGTAACCACGTTAGCGGTCAGGGAGTGTGAACGGCATGGCCAAGCAGGACCA
This sequence comes from Paraburkholderia sp. J63, assembly GCF_905220245.1. Classification (NCBI taxonomy): domain Bacteria; kingdom Pseudomonadati; phylum Pseudomonadota; class Betaproteobacteria; order Burkholderiales; family Burkholderiaceae; genus Paraburkholderia; species Paraburkholderia sp. J63. The sequence goes on from NZ_CAJMZF010000001.1 coordinate 104,486, forward strand.
GTCTGTATTGACGATTACCAACCCTGCCTGTCTGATCGATGGCAGCGACCGGGAGTTCCGGCATCTGATCAACGGGCTGCTGCCGTTCGCGGCGCGGCTGCTGTCGATCCGCGATGGATTCGGCGCGCTGGTCGGTCTCACCGGCATCCAGTATTCCTTGCTCGTCTCGATCTCGCATCTGGCGGACGACGAGATCGTGACAGTCAATCGGCTCGCCGACCATCTGCATCTGAGCGGGGCATTCGTTACGCTCGAAACCGGCAAGCTCAAGAAGCTCGGCCTGATCGACAAGCGCTCGGACCCCGACGACAAGCGCAAGATGCGCCTGACGGTCACGACGGCCGGCTGGAAATTGCTGCGCGAACTCGCGGAGAATCAGCAGAGCATCAACAACGTCCTCTTCGAAGGCGTGACGAAGACGGAATTCAAGGCGCTTTGCTCGGTCGTGGACCGGCTCGTGGGCAACGGCGACCGCGCGACGCTCGACCTCTCGCATATGATCGCGCGTCAGGACATACGCTGAGCGCGGTTCCCCGCAGCAAGCCATAGCGGCGCGCAAGCGCGTTTCGCCGCTATGGCCGGTTCAATGCAGGCTCAATGCGCGGCCCACTGAATGGTGTCGAGATCGACGCCTTCGAGGTGCATGTCCCACAGCGGGCTCAGCGCGCGAAGCTTCACCACGGTTTCGCTAACCTGCCGGATGACTTCGTCCACTTCCGCCTCGGTCGTGAAGCGGCCCAGCGTAAAGCGTATCGAGCTGTGAGCGAGCTCGTCGCTGCGCCCGAGCGCGCGCAGCACGTATGAGGGCTCCAGCGACGCGGAGGTGCACGCCGACCCCGACGATACCGCCACGCCCTTGATCCCCATGATCAGGGATTCGCCTTCCACGAAGTTGAAGCTCACGTTCAGATTGTGAGGAATGCGGAGCGTGAGGTGCCCGTTGACGTAGACTTCGTCCAGTTGCATCAGGCCGGCGAGCAGCCGGTCGCGCAGTGCGCCCACTCTTTCGCTTTCCGTCTCCATTTCTTCCTTCGCCAGCCGGAACGCTTCGCCCATGCCGACGATCTGATGCGTGGGCAGCGTTCCCGAGCGCATGCCGCGCTCGTGGCCGCCGCCATGCATCTGGGCCTCGATGCGCACGCGCGGCTTGCGGCGAACGTAGAGCGCGCCGATGCCCTTCGGGCCATAGAGTTTGTGCGCCGTCACGGTCAGCAGATCGACGCCGAGCGCGTTGACGTCGATGGCGATCTTGCCTGCGGCCTGCACCGCGTCGCAATGGAAGACGATGCCTTTGGCACGGCACAGCGCACCGATTTCGGCAATCGGCTGCACGACGCCGGTTTCGTTGTTCACCATCATGACCGACACGAGGATCGTGTCGTCGCGCAGTGCGGCGCGCAGTGTCCCGAGATCGAGCAGCCCATCCGCAGCCACGTCGAGCCAGGTCACATCAAAGCCCTGCCGCTCCAGTTCGCGGCACGTATCCAGAACCGCCTTGTGCTCGGTCTTTACCGTGACGATATGGCGGCCCTTGCCCTTGTAGAAGTTCGCGGCGCCCTTGATCGCGAGATTGTTGCCCTCCGTAGCGCCTGAGGTCCAGACGATCTCGCGCGAATCGGCATGGAGCAATTCGGCAACGTGGCGGCGCGCCGTCTCCACGGCTTCCTCCGCCGTCCACCCGTAGCTGTGGCTGCGCGAGGCTGGGTTGCCGAAATCCTCGTGAAGGAAGGGCACCATCTTTTCGACCACGCGCCGGTCGACCGGCGTGGTCGCGCTGTAGTCCATATAGATGGGGCGTGCGTCTGTCTTGGATTGCATGAATCGTGCTCCCTGGGCGGTGTCGTGCTCGGCGAGCGCCAGCTCGCGGGACGAAGTGTAGCGCGCACTTTCCCCCGGTTCCCCGAACACCATTCGGCGAGTAGGGTTGTCTTTCAAACAAAGCTTTCTATTAGTGGTAAACCATAGCTTGAACGGCTCTCCGGTTTTGCATTTAATAATAGCTATGTAACAAAGCTAAATTAATTCGCATCGTGGCGCGGGAAACCGTGGGGCGAGGCGGCAGAGCAAGGAGAGCGAAATGGGCAGCACAACAGCACCGCCGGATGGAAGCGTGGAGGTTCAGCGGCAATTCCGGACGGCCTTGTCGATGTTCGCCACGGGCGTGGCGGTCATTACCGCACCGCGTCAGGAAGGGCACCCGATCGGGATCACCGTGGCCTCGTTCAATGCGGTTTCGCTGGAGCCGCCATTGATCCTGTTCTCGGTCGACAGACGCAGCATGAGCCTCGCCGACTTGTGCAGCGCACCCGCCTATGCCGTCAACGTGCTCGAAGAAACGCAGCAGGACATGTCGAACCGTTTCGCAAAGGCCAACGGCGACAAATGGGGCTGGCGAGAAAGCGTGCCGAGCACGCACGATGCCGCCGTTCTCCTGCCCGACGCGCTCGCGACCTTCGAATGCGAGCCCTATGCGCAATACGACGGTGGCGACCACGTGATTTTCGTGGGCCGTGTCACGCGTCACCAGGCGCGCCCGCATGGCCGCCCCCTGATTTTCTTTGGCGGCTGCTACCGCTCCCTCGACGCCGTCCAGACCGCATCGGCGTGACACCGCAGACGAACTCACTTTGGAGAAGATCGTGATCAAGAACGGAACTCAACATATTGCATCGCTGCGCGACGGGCGCGAGGTGTTCCTGAACGGCAAGCCGGTTGGCGACGTGACCTCGCATCCCGCGTTCCGCAACTCCATTCGCAGCTATGCGAATCTCTACGATTTCCAGGCGCGCCCGGAAAACGCCGCGAAGATGACTTTCGCGTCTCCCGACTCCGGCAGGCGCGTGAGCCGGCTCTGGGAATTGCCGACGTCCTATGAGCAACTGGTCGAGCGGCGCGAAGCGCTCGAAGCCTGGACGGAACTGCATTTCGGCTTCATGGGGCGCTCGCCCGACCATGTCGCGTCCTGCATCGCCGGCATGTACATGGGCATCGACGTGTTCGAGCAATACGATCCCGCGCGCGCCGGCGCCCTGCGCGACTACTACAAATATGCACGCGACAATGATCTGTTCCTGACCTACGTGATCGTCAATCCGCAGGCGAACCAGGCGAAGTCGGCGCACGAGCAGGAGGATAAATACCTGGCTGTCGGTATCGTGGATCAGGACGCGGAAGGGATCACCGTGCGCGGCGCGAAGATGCTGGCGACGAGCGGCATCATGGCGAACGAGGTGTTCTGCAGCTGCATCCAGCCGCTGCGCCAGGGTGACGAGATGTATGCGCTCTCGTTCGTGGTGCCGATGAACGCGAAGGGCATGAAGGTGATGTCACGCAAGTCCTACGAGGAGCACGCGTCGTCGGTATTCGACAACCCGCTCTCGAGCCGTTACGACGAAAACGACGCGGTGCTGTACTTCGACGACGTCAAGGTGCCCTGGGAGCGCATTTTCGTTGCCGGCGACGTGTCGATGTGCGCGAAGCAGTTCCATGCCACGCCCGCGCACGTCTATCAAAACTACCAGTGCCAGGTGCGTCTGATGACGAAGCTGCGCTTCCTGGTCGGGCTCGGACTCAAGATTTCCGAAGTGAACGGGACGAACACTTTCCCGCAGGTTCGTGAGGCGCTGGGGCAGCTCTCGGCGGAAGCGTCCATGGTCGAGGCCTACGTCTACGGAATGGAAGCGAAGGGAACCGTGGTCAACGGCTACTACGTGCCCGATCGCAACATGCTCTATAGCTCGCAGGTCTTGACACAGCAACTGTACTCAAAAATTCTCAATACGCTGCGCGAGCTTGCGGGCGGCGGGATGATCATGCTGCCGTCCAGTATTCAGGACTTCGAAAATCCCGATCTGCTGCGAATCATCGAGAAGACCCAGAAGTCGCCCGTATGCAGCTCCGAGGAACGCGTCAAGTTCTTCAAGCTCGCATGGGACGCGGTCGGCTCGGAATTCGCCTCGCGCCACAACCAGTACGAGCTGTTCTACGCCGGTGCGTCGTTCGTGACCAAGGGCCACGCCTATCGCACCTACGACTGGCACCGGGCCACGGGCCTCGTCGACAACCTGCTGTCGAGCTATTCGCTCGACCAGGAGCTCGCGAGGGCGCCGCGTGCAGCCTGAGCGCCGTTCAACGCAATTCACATTTCCCCAAGGAGAGAAACATGGCAATCAATAAACTCCATGACGAGTTTCATGGCCTGGACATGGCAAAGGGCTGGCGGCTGCCCGAAGGCTACGATCCGGAATCGGGTGCGCAGGAACTGATTCTTTCGGGCGAGCTCGACATGGCCAACAAGCGCGGCAGCCGCACGCGTCTGTTGCGCCTGCCCGCGGGGCTCTTTACGAAGAAGCCGTTCGTGCACGATTACTGGGAGGAGGTGTTCCTCGTCGAGGGCGACCTGACCGTCGGCAACGACGAGCACGGCCACGGCGGCAAGCCGTTTGAGGGCTACACCTATGCGGTGCGTCCGCCCGGCGCCTGGCACGGCCCCTTCAAGTCGAACGACGGCTGCGTGCTGCTGGAAATCCACTACTACGACCCGGCCTGATCATGTTGCCTACGCTCGACACATTGCGAGCCCGGCTCGCGGATCGCCGCACCGATGCGGGGGAGCTTCTCGCGTCGTGTCTCGCGCGGATCGAGGACCGCGGCGGCGAGGGGGCGCGTGTTTTTCCGCATGGCGCAAGCCCCGCCGCAAGGGCGCAGGCCGAAGCCAGCGACGCGATGCGCCGGTTCGGCGTCGCGGGTCCGCTCGCGGGGATTCCGGTTTCGGTGAAGGACCTGTTCGACGTTCAGGGAGAAACCACGCGGGCCGGCAGCCGGATTCTATCGGGGGCGCCGGCCAGCCGCGACGCCATTGCGATCGGCCGGCTGCGCGCCGCCGGTGCGGTATGGGTTGGCAGAACGAACATGACCGAGTTCGCCTATTCGGGGCTCGGCATCAATCCGCATTTCGGCACGCCGGCCAATCCGTTCGACCGGGCGGCGGGACGCATTCCGGGCGGCTCGTCTTCCGGGGCCGCCGTTTCGGTGACGGACGGCATGGCCGCCGCGGGGATCGGCTCGGACACCGGCGGGTCGTGCCGGATTCCCGCCGCGTTGTGCGGCCTGGCGGGCTTCAAGCCAACGGCGGCACGTATACCGCTACAGGGCGCGGTGCCGCTATCTACGAGCTACGACTCGGTTGGCTCGATCGCGCCGAGCGTCGCTTGCTGCGCGGCGCTCGATTCGATCATGGCGGGCGAGCCGGAGCTTCAGCGCTGCGAGGAGCGCTCGCTCGCGGGCCTGCGCCTCGCCGTGCCATCGAGCATCGTGATGGACGGTCTCGATGCTCAAGTTGCGGCCGCGTTCGAGCGGGCCATTGCGCGGCTGACGGCAGCGGGCGCCGTCGTCAAGGAAGTGGCGTTCGGGAGCTGGCAAGGTCTTGGATCGCTCGGCGAGCACGGCGGTCTCGTTGCGATGGAGGCGTGGTCGTGGCACGTCGGATTGATCAAGGACCATGCGGCCGGGTATGACCCGCGTGTGCTGGCACGCATTCGCCTGGGCAGCCAGAACAGCACCGCGGAATATCTGCGCATGAGGGCGCTGCGCTCGGAGCTCTGCTTGCGCGCCGACGACGAGCTCCAGCCCTACGACGCCATCGTGTGCCCCACGGTGCCCATCGTCGCGCCGCGCATCGCCGATCTCGAAGAGGAGTCCGCGTACACGTCGACGAACCGCCTTCTGCTGCGCAACCCCGCTATCGCCAACATGCTGGACCTGTGCGCCGTGTCGATCCCTTGTCACGCGCAGGGCGACGCGCCGGTCGGCCTCATGCTGATGGGCCGGCACATGAGCGACCGACGCTTGCTCGCGATCGGCATGGGCGTCGAGCAGGTCGTGAGTCAAACCCATTAGAGGGAGGAGTACAGAATGAAAGTCATCCAGTTCAGGATTGAAGATCGCGCGGCCCAATACACCGAGCGCACGATAGCCGTCAAGACGCTCGTCATCGCCGGATGGACAGGGCGCGATACTGTCGCCATGGAGAAGCACATTCGCGAACTCGAAGCGCTTGGCGTGAAGCGGCCCGCTTATACGCCGGTCTTCTACCGCGTGGCGGCGGATCGCATCGGCACGGCGCCGTCCATTCAGGTGAGCGGCGAGGAAAGCAGCGGCGAGGCGGAGTTCTTGCTGGTGAAGGACGGCGGCGAGACCTTCGTGGGCATTGCCTCCGATCACACCGATCGCCAGGTGGAGACCTACGGGATCACGGTCTCCAAGCAGATGTGCGAAAAGCCCTGCGCGGATACGCTCTGGCGCTTGAGCGACGTGGCCGGCCACTGGGACGCGCTGCTGCTGCGCTCGTACGCGACGATAGACGGCGAGCGCGTGCTCTACCAGGAAGGCAACGTCACGGCGATGCGCAGTCCTGAAGATCTGCTCGCACAGTTCGCAAGCCACGGCGGGCAATTAGGCAATGGCACGGCGATGCTGTGCGGCACGCTGGCGGCGATTGGTGGAATACGCGCGGCGCAGGCGTTTGAAATCGTGCTCGAAGACCCCGTGCTGGGGAGAACGCTGCGGCATGCGTATTCGGTCGAGACGCTGCCGGTAGTCGGCTGAAGAACGGCGCGGCGGCGGCGTTTTAAAAGCTCCGCCGCGCTTTCCCCCCTCACTCCTCGTCTTCAGTCTGCTGCGCGGTGCCCGAAAGCACGCGGGTGCGAATCACCTTGACGCGTTGCTGCATGATCTCGCGCGCCTTTTCGCCGTCGCGCGCCTCGACCGCGTTCAGCACCTGCTTGTGCGAGCGGATCACGCGTGTGGCGATGGTGTTGGTCGTGTTCGGCGCGAGCAGCGGCTGCAGCACGAAACGCAGCGCGCGGAACTGCGCGAGCAGCACGCGGTTGTGCGAGGCCTCGACAATGGCCTCGTGAAAGCGCAGCGAGGCATTCGTGAAACCCTGCGGGTCGTCGCGCAGCTTGTCGAGCTCGGCCAGGATGCCGCGCAGCTTGGCGAAATCTTCATCGGTGGCGTTTTGCGCCGCCAGCTCGGCGGACGTCACCTCGATGGCCATTTGCGCATCGAAGATCTCTTCCCCGCTCACGCCGATCAGATGGAGCTGGATCGCGAGGGCATCGGCAAAGCGCTCGGGATTGCCCTGCGCGATCCACGCGCCGCCCTTCGCACCCATGCGGATCTGCACGATGCCCACCGCTTCGAGCGTGCGCAGCGCGTCGCGCGCGGCCATGCGGCTCACATTGAATTGCGTGGACAGCGACGTCTCGCTACCGAGAAAATCGCCGGCCTTGAGCTGGCCGGAAAACACGGCCGCCCGCACCTGCGAGACGATGCGCCATGACAAGGTTTCCGTCTGCACCGGCTCCCACAGCGGCGCCCCCTCGACGTTGCCTTTTTTCAATTCGAATCTCCACGGCCTCTACGTTATGACGATGACCGGACGCCGCCAGCGCCGATGAGCGCGCACGGGGCCGGAATAGCAAGCGCGATGTTAGCACAAGCTTTAAACGATCATACGTTTATACAGTTTGCATTGCCGATGCCGTGGCCGCCGGCGAGCGGCGCGTGGCGGCGGGTCATAAATCGAGCACGAGGCAGGCGCTTTTGCTGCCCGAGCAGCAGACCATCATCGAGCGGTTGGCCTCGCGTTCGGCTTTCGTGAGCACCATGTCGCGATGTTCGGGCACGCCCTCCAGGACGCGCGTTTCGCACGCGCCGCAGACGCCTTGCGAGCACGAGTAGGTCACGTCCACGCCCGCTGCGAGCAGCGCATCCAGAATGGTCTTGCCCGCCTCCACGGCGATGGTGCGATCGGTGCGCGCGAGGCGCACCGTGAAGCCGCCGCTCGCGGCCGGCGTTTCTTTCGCCGCGAAGTATTCGACGTGAAAGCGCTCGGGATTGTCGAGCGGCGCGGCGGCGGCTTCGAACGCGTCCAGCATGACGCCGGGCCCGCAGCAATAGAAGTGCGTGGCGGCGTCGTGCCGGCGCAGCAGCGCCGCCAGGTCGAGGCGCTCGCCGCCGGGCACGCCGTCGTGATGAAACTGCACGCGCGCGCCGTATTCGCACAACGTGCCCGCAAACGCCGTGACGTCGGGCGCGCGCGTGCAGTAGTGCAGTTCCCACGAACGCCCGAGCGCCTCGAGCCGCCGGATCATGCTCATGATCGGCGTGATGCCGATCCCGCCCGCGATGAAGATGGTATGCGGCGCCGCCTCGAAGAGCGGGAAGTTGTTCTGCGGCGCGCCGATCGTCAGCGTCATGCCCACCCGCAGCGCGTCGTGCACGCAACTCGATCCGCCGCGGCTGGCGGGGTCGCGATTCACGCCCACGACATAGCGCTGCGTCTCGCTCGCGTCGTTGCAGAGCGAGTAGCTGCGCACGAGCCCGTTGGGCAGATGCAGGTCGATGTGCGAGCCCGCCGTGAAGGGCGGCAGCGCCGCGCCATCGACCGCCTCGAATTCGTACGTATTGGTGGCCGCCGCCTCGTGACGGATGGTCCGAAGCCGTACCGCTAGCGTTTGCCTGACCTGCTTCATCGTGCTGTTCCCTGGAATGTCCGCCGTCGCCGACGCGAGTTCTTGTTGCGTTTCGGTATAACTATAATATATATTAACTAAAACGACATCGGCAAGCACGCGGGGGATCGTTCCAGCGAGAAAGATCCTTCTCTAATGTTCAATATGTATTATCATTAGGTCGATCAGAAAGGCAGGAGCCAGGCCTTCGACATACGCCCTCGGCCGCGCCCGAAACAATGGAGACTTGAAATCATGCTGTCCCAAGAGAAGAACGAGCTGTTGACGAAGGTCGGTCCCGGCGAGCCCATGGGCGAACTGCTGCGCCGCTACTGGATGCCGATCGCCGGGGTGAGCGAGTTCGACGAAGTCGCCGTGAAGCCGGTGCGTCTGCTCGGCGAAGACCTCGTGCTGTACAAGGACCTGAGCGGCAACTACGGTCTCGTCGACCGCCAGTGCCCGCACCGGCGCGCGGATCTCGCCTATGGCTTCGTCGAAAAATGCGGCCTGCGCTGCAACTATCACGGCTGGCTCTACGACCAGGCGGGCAAATGCACCGAGCAACCGTATGAAGACGTCGCCAATCCGCAGGTGAAGCTCAAGGAGCGCGTGAAGCTCAAGGCGTATCCGGTGGCCGAGAAGGCCGGCATCCTGTGGGCCTATCTCGGGCCGCAGCCCGCGCCGCTCGTGCCGAACTGGGAGCCGTTCTCGTGGAAGAACGGCTTCGTCCAGATCGTGATTTCCGAGGTGCCGTGCAACTGGCTGCAATGCCAGGAGAATTCGATCGATCCCATTCACTTCGAATGGATGCACAACAACTGGACCACGCGTCTGAACGGCGAGACGGGACCGTATTCGGCGGCGCACCGGCAGCTCGATTTCGAGGAATTCGATTACGGGTTCGTCTACAAGCGCCTGCGCGGCGACGCCGACGAGAACGACCCGCTGTGGTCGGTGGGCCGCGTCTGCCTGTGGCCGAACGCGTTCTTTCTGGGCGAGCATTTCGAATGGCGCGTGCCCGTCGACGACTTCCGCACGCTGAGCGTGACGTGGGCGTTCACGCGTGTGCCTAGGGAAAGCGAGCCTTATGTGCAGAAGCACATTCCGACCTGGCACGGCCCCGTCACCGATCCGCAGACGGGCCGCTGGATCACGAGCCATGTGATGAACCAGGATTTCGTGGCGTGGGCGGGGCAGGGCGTGATCGCCGACCGCACCAAGGAGAATCTGGGCGCGAGCGACCGCGGCATCGTCATGCTGCGGCGCCGCTTCTTCGAGGAGCTCGACGTGATCGCGAGCGGCGGCGATCCCAAGGGTACGATCCGCGATCCGCATGTCAACGAGTGCGTAGAGCTGCCGATCGCGGCGCGCGCGACCTTTGTCGAGGGCATGACGCGCGCCGAATTCGCGCGTCACCCGCTATGGCGCCACCATCTCCAGGACTTCCGCTTCCAGGCCGGCCAGCCCGAGAGCGTGCGCCGCGCTTTCCTCGAAGCGATGGGCATTGGAGAATGAGGCCTGCGGCGCGGCACGAATGACCGCGCCGGCTAGATCAGAACGATTGGAGACGCAGATGCAACCGAGAAGCTACGATTTCCCGACGGGCCTGTTCATCAACGGCGAATGGCGCAACGGCGGGCGCGAGACCCAGCCGGTGGTCGATCCGGCGACCGAGCAGGTGATTGGCCACGTGCCGCTCGCCACCGAGGCCGATCTCGACGACGCGCTCGCCGCCGCCGCGGCAGGCTTCGTTACCTGGTCGGGCATGAGCGCGGCCGCGCGCGCCGCCATCATCGAAAAAGCCGCGGCGCTGATGCACGAGCGCGCCGGGCAGATCGGCACGCTCATGAGCTTCGAGCACGGCAAGCTGCTGGCCGACGGCTTGCAGGAGGCGCATAGCTCCGCCGACATCGTGAAGTGGTTCGCCGAGGAAGGGCGCCGCGCCTATGGCCGCATCGTGCCGGGGCCGCTGCCCAATTCGCGCCAGCTCGTCATGAAAGTGCCGGTCGGTCCCGTTGCCGCGTTCACGCCCTGGAACTTCCCGGTGCGTATTCCGGCGCGCACGGTGGCGGCGGCGCTCGCGGCGGGTTGCTCGGTAGTCCTGAAGGCAGCCGAGGAAACCCCGGCCTGCACGGCGGCCATGGTGCGCTGCTTTCAGGACGCGGGCTTGCCGCCGGGCGTGCTCAATCTCGTCTTCGGCGCGCCCGCGCAGGTCTCGGAGCATCTGATCGCCTCGAACGTCATCAAGGCCGTGGCCTTCACAGGGTCGATTCCCGTGGGCAAGCAACTCGCGGGTCTCGCGGCGGCCAACGGGCTCAAGAAGCTCGTGATGGAGCTCGGTGGCCACGCGCCCGTGATCGTTTGCGACGACGTGGATGTCGAGCGCGTCGCCACGATGCTTGCGAAGGCCAAGTTCCGCCAGGCCGGCCAGGCCTGCATCTCGCCCACGCGCTTCTATGTTCAGGAGGCCGTGTACGAAGCCTTTGTCGAGCGCTTCGTGCAGGTGGCCTCGGGCCTGCGCCTCGGCTCCGCCTTCGAGGCCGACGTGGATGCGAGCCCGATGGCCAATGCGCGCCGGCTCGCCGCCGCCGATGCCTTCGTCAAGGACGCGCTCGAGCATGGCGCGCGGCTCGCGCTCGGCGGCCACCGGCTCGAGCGGCCGGGGTACTTCTACGCGCCCACGGTGCTCGTGGACGTGCCGGAAACGGCGCGCATCATGAACGAGGAGCCGTTCGGGCCGGTCGTGCCGTTCAGCGCGTTCAAGACCGTCGAGGAAGTGCTCGCGCGCGCCAACCGCCTGAACTACGGCCTCGCGGCCTACGCGTTCACGGGCTCCGACCGGGGCGCGCTGGCGCTCTCGAACGGGCTGGAGGCCGGCATGATCGGCATTAACAGCATGCTGGTCTCGGGACCGGAAGTGCCGTTCGGCGGCGTGAAGGAAAGCGGCATCGGCTCGGAGAACGGCGTGGAAGGGCTGCAGGCCTATCTCGTCACGAAGTTCGTGCAGCAGGCCGTGTCCTGATCGGGCGATGAGACGGCGGCGGGACGGCGCCTGAGCGCGCCGTCCCGCTGCATCGGGCGGCACGCGAACCATGCAAATTATTTCGGATACCTGATGAACAACGACAAGGCATCTGGCGAACACGCCCGGCTCGCGCCGGCGCTCTGGGAGTCCGTGCAGACGGAAAAACTCTCGTGGCGCATTGCGGCGCAGGTGCGTGCGGCGCTGTTCTCGAATCAGGTGCGGGCCGGCGATTTTCTCGGCAGCGAGGCGTCGCTCGCCCAGCAGTTCCAGGTGAGCCGCACGGCGGCGCGCGACGCGTTGCGCACGCTCGAAGCGGTCGGCATCGTCGAGATCCGCATGGGCGCGAAGGGCGGCGCGTGGATCGCCAGCGCGAATCCGGAGCGCTTCGCCGATGCGCTCTCGATCCAGTTGAGCCTGATCGGCGCGAGCGCGCTGGAAGTGTTCGACGCGCAGATGGCGATCGAAGTGCTCGCCGTGGAAAAAGCGGCCCAGCGCCTGCTGCCCGAGCATCGCGCCGCGCTCACCGCCGCGTTGCAAGTCGTGAAGGACGCGCGCGGCGCGCTCACGGGCTTCACGGATGCTTCGCTGCATTTTCACGAGGCGCTCGTGGAGGCCTCGGGCAATCGCGTGCTGCTCGCGCAATTCAAGGCGTTGCGCTTCGTGCTCACGCCGCTGCTCGCGATCTATACGAGCGCCGATACGGCCGCGCGCGTGGTCGCTTCGCACACGCGGCTCTTCGACGCCATCTGTCGCGGCGACGCCGCGCTGGCGCGCCGCCTGATGCAGGAGCGCATCCGCATCGTGCGCGCGAGCTTCATTCCGGCCTGGCTCGCGGAGCCGGCCTTGCACCGCTCTCGCGCCGACGTCACGCGCCCCGAAGGCAGTCCCCTTGGGGGACGGCGGCGGTCCGAATTTACTCACACTACGGAGACACCATGATCATCGACGCCCACGCGCACGTTACCGCGCCCGATTCCCTCTACGTCTGGAAGGCCGGGCTCGTTTCCCATCGCGGCGCGCACGGCCGCGGCGGCGCCCAGGTCAGCGACGACGAAATGCTCGCCGTGCTCAACGCGCCCACGTTCGGCACGCTCTCGCACGTCGAGCAGTTGCGCGAGATCGGCACCGACCTGCAGCTCATTTCGCCGCGTCCGTACCAGATGATGCATAGCGAGCGGCCCGCGAAGATCGTGCACTGGTTCACCGAGGAAACCAACGACATGATCGCGCAGCAGGCGCGTCTGATGCCGCAGACGTTCCGTGGCATCGGAGGCCTGCCGCAGGCGTGGGGCGAGCCGCTCACGCGCTGCCTGCCCGAGCTCGAACGCTGCGTGAAGGAGCTGGGCATGGTCGGCATGCTGCTCAACAGCGACCCGAGCGAAGGGCTCGCGACCAACGAGGTGCCCGATCTCGGCAGCGAATACTGGTATCCGCTCTACGAAAAACTCGTGGAGCTCGACATACCCGCCTACCTGCATTCGGCGGGCTGCCGCTCGGAGCGCCACAACTACTCGCTGCACTTCATCAATGAGGAAACCATTGCGGTGATGGCGCTCGCGCGCTCGCGCGTGTTCAAGGATTTCCCCACGCTGAAGATCGTCGTTTCGCACGGCGGCGGCGCGGTGCCCTACCAGTTCGGCCGCTTCCAGGCGCCCTCGCTGCGCCCGGGGCGCGCGAGCGAGCCGTTCCTCGACAGCTTGCGCCGCCTTTACTACGACACCGTGCTCTATTCGGAAGAGGCGCTGCGCCTGCTCATCAAGACCGTGGGCGCCGACCGCTGCATCTTCGGCGCCGAGCGTCCCGGCGTGGGCACCGTGCAGGACCCGCAGACGGGCCGCTGGCTCGACGACACGCGTCCGCTGATCGAAGGCTTCGAATGGCTGACCGAGTCCGAGAAGCGGCAGATCTTCGAGGGCAACGCGCGCAAGGTGTTCCGGCTCGGCGAGCCGGCGGCCAGCCGCTGAAACGCCATGAACGTTCACTACGGATCTCTTCACGAGGGGCACGCATGGCAACGCTGATCGGCGCGATCGCGACTTCACATGGCCCGCTGCTTTCGATGCCGCCCGCGCTCTGGCATCTGCGGGCCGGGGCCGACCGCAAGAATCCCGCGCACTGGTATCGCGGCCGCGCCTACGATTACGGCCAGTTGCTCGATGCGCGCGCGCCGGGCTTCGCGGCGGACGTTGAACCCGAGGCGCAGCAGGCGCAGTACGCGGCTTGCCAGCGGGCGCTGGATGCGCTGGCGGAGCGCTTCGCGGCGCTGCGGCCCGATCTGGTGGTGGTGCTCGGCAACGACCAGCGCGAGGTCTTCAAGGAGGACCTCACGCCCGCCATCACCCTTTTCACGGGCGCGCAGATCGAGAACGTGCCGCTGGGCGAGGCGCAGCGGCAACGCCTGCCGCCGGGCGTGGCTGAGGCCGAGGACGGGCATTGCCCGCCCGAGGGCGCGACCTACGCCGGCGCGCCGGAGGCCGCGCTCCAGCTCGTGCAAACGCTCGTGGACGAGAGCTTCGACGTTGCCGTCTCCGCGCGACTGCCCGGCGGCGACGATCGTCAGCACGGCATCCCGCACGCGTTCGGCTTCGTCTACCGCCGCGTGATGCGCGACGCGCCGCCGCCGTCGATTCCCGTGTTCCTCAACGTGGGCGTGGCGCCCAACCAGCCCCGCGTCGCCCGCTGCCTCGCATTCGGGCGCGCGCTCGCCACGGCGATCCGCGCGTTGCCCGAGGGCTTGCGCGTGGCCGTGGTCGCATCGGGCGGCATGAGCCACTTCGTGGTGGACGAGCCGTTCGACCGCCAGGTGTTGCAGGCGCTGGCCATGGGCGACGAAACCACGCTGCGCGAGATCCCCGAGTCCTGGTTCAACGGCAATACAGCCGAGATCAAGAGCTGGCTGCCGCTCGCGGGTCTCGCGCAGGAAGCGGGCCTTGAGATGACGCTCGTTGACTACGTGGCCTGCTACCGCTCGGAGGCGGGGACCGGATCGGGCATGGCATTCGCGAGCTGGGAAGCGCCGCGCAAGCGCTAACGCCGGGCCCACGCGACGGAAAACATGAGGAGAACATGACAATGCAGGAAAGTAAGGATTACGTAGTACGTCTCGCGCGCCTCGATTGCTGCGCGGTATCGGACGCGCTCGACAAGCTCGGACTCGCGGGCACGGTCACGGGCCTCGCGCAACGCGCCACGACGCGGCGCATCGCGGGCCGCGCGGTGACCGTGAAGCTCGTGGCCGCGCACGAGGTGTCGACGGCACAGGCCGCGCAGCATGGCGCGCCGCGCCACCTCGGCACGACCGCGGTGGAGCTGGCCGGTCCCGGCGACGTGATCGTGGTCGAGCAGCGCAGCGGTATCGACGCGGGCAGCTGGGGCGGCATTCTCTCGCTGGGCGCCGCGGTGCGCGGCATCGAAGGCGTGATCGCCGAAGGCCCGGTGCGCGATATCGACGAAGCGCGCCAGTTCGACTTCCCGGTGTTCGCGCGTGCGCTCACGGCGTTCACGGCGCGTCAGCGCGTGGCCGAAGCGGGCACCAACGTGCCGGTCACGGTGGGCGACGTGAGCGTGCAACCCGGCGACTACGTGATCGCCGATAACAGCGCGGTGGTGTTCATCGCGGCACGCGAGATCGAACGCGTGCTGGCGGCCGCCGAGCAGATTGCCGCGCGCGAGGCCGCGATGGCCAGGCGCCTGCTGGGCGGCCTGCCGATCACCGAGGTGATGGGCGCCGACTACGAAAACATGCTGCAGCGATGAGGGCTGAAATGAACGACATCAACGAGATTCACGACCAGAGCGACAAAAATCGCGCGCGCGCGAGCCGCCTCGACACCGCCACCTTGAGCGACGCGCTCGACCGGCTCGGCATCGTCGGGCAGTGCGCGGGCATCAAGCCGCGCGACCCCGGCTTCCGGCTCTGCGGCCGCGCCTGGACCATTCTCTACGGGCCGCCGACCACGCCGCCCGGCACCGTGGGCGACTATATCGACGACGTGCCCGAAGGCAGCGTGCTGGTGCTCGACAACGCGGGCCGCGAGGACTGCACGGTCTGGGGCGACATCCTCACCGAGATCGCGCATCGCCGCAAGATCGCGGGCACTGTCATCGACGGCATTTGCCGCGACGTGAGCCTGTGTCTCTCGCTCGGCTATCCGGTCTTCAGCAAGAACCACTGGATGCGCACGGGCAAGGACCGCGTGCAGGTCGAGAGCATGCAGGTGCCGGTCAATATCGGCCAGGCGCGCGTGCTGCCCGGCGATCTGCTCGTGGGCGACGCCGACGGCGTGATCGTGATTCCGCGCGCGCACGAAGAGCGCGTGCTCGCGGCCGCCGAGGAAATCGAGGCCGCGGAGAACGCGATTCGCGCGGCCGCGCGCGCGGGCATGCGGCTTGACGAGGCGCGCGAGGCGCATCGCTATCACGCGCTGCAGACCAAAGTGGGGGCCTGATGCGTAGCACCCGGCAGAGCACCCCCTCGCCAGGCAATTGCCCGACTATCCAGCAGGAGAGAGCATGACTTACCCTTTCATCGATTCGGCCTACGTGAGCACGTCGATCGAGCGGCCCGACGCGGCGCTGGTCCATGCGGCCCGCGCGTTTCCGGCCGCCACGCTGCTCGAAGCAAACGGCAAGCGCGGCGCGCTGCCTTCGCAGATCAAGCCGGTGAACCCGAAGTTCCGCGTGTGCGGGCCGGCGCTCACCGTGCATTCGCCGCCCGGCGACAACCTCTGGTTGCACCGCGCCCTCGTGCTCGCCCAGCCCGGCGACGTGCTCGTGGTCTACACGAGCGATTTCCACGAGGCCGGCTACTGGGGCGAGGTCATGTCCACGGCGGCGCGCCGGCGCAATATCGCGGGCCTCGTGATCGACGGCTGCGTGCGCGACGCGGATCTGCTCACCGAGATCGGCTTTCCGGTGTTCGCGCGCGGCCTGTGCATACGCGGCACCACGAAGGACTTCGCGGCGCGCGGCTGGATCAATCACCCGCTGCGGATCGGCGAGGTTCCCGTGCGGCCCGGCGATCTGGTGGCGGGCGACGCCGATGGCGTCGTCGTGATCGCGCAGGAGTCGCTGGGCGCGACGCTCGATTCGGCGCGCGAGCGCGAGGCGCACGAAGCGGCCATCATCGAGCGCATTTCGCAGGGCGAGGCCACGCTCGACATTTACGGCTGGAACCGCTAGGGCGCGCTTGCCGCGCAAGACGGAACAGAGCCATTAGAGGCATTAGAGGAGTCAGAGGAGTCAATGCAATGACGAGTCAAATCGAAACGGGACACGGCGCCACGCTCTCCGAGCGGGCCGATGCGCTCGAGCACCAGATGATCGCCGAGCTCGACCGGCGCGTGGTGAAGTCCGTGATCTATACGTCGGGCGATCGCGACCCCACCCAGGCCGTCCCGCCGCCGCCCGGCAGCGGCCACTTCATGATGGGCGACGACCCGCGTCTCGCGAAGATGCCGGAAAAGCCCACGCTGCTCGACTTTTTCAAATATCGCTTCGGGCCCGCGAACCACGTGCTGCAAAGCGCGACGCACGCGCTCAAGGCGGGGCAGAGCGAGAAGGTCGTGCTCGCGTGCCTGCTGCACGACATCAGCGTGGCGGGCTTCATTCGCGGCGACCACGGCTACTGGGGCGCGCAGATGATCGCGCCATACGTGGACGAAGAAGTGAGCTGGGCGATCAAGTATCACCAGGCGCTGCGCTTCTTCGCCGATGAATCCGTGGGCTACGGCTACCCCGAGGCCTATATCCGCTATTTCGGCGACGCCTACGAGCCCGAGCCGTACATCAAGCGCGATTACGAGTACGCGCGCAATCACAAGTGGTACATGTCGAGCCGCTCGATCACGCTGCATGACGTGTACTCGTTCGACCCGAACGCGAAGGTGAGCCTCGACGATTTCGTCGACATCATCGGCCGTCACTTCCGCCAGCCGAAGGAGGGTCTGGGCTTCGACAACAGCCCTTCGGCGCACATCTGGCGCACGATCATCTGGCCGACGAAGTTCCTCTGACTTTCTGCTGACTATTTGCGCGCGGCACGTGCCGCGCACCCCACATTGTTTGCTGCGAAATACGCAGCCCCGCAAAGGTGCCTCATATGACTACCGAACTGCGCCCCACGGCGCCTGCCTGGATTGGCTCGCTCAAACCGTATCAGGCCGGCAAGCCCATCGAAGAAACCGCGCGCGAATACGGCTTGCCCGAGGCGAGCATCATCAAGCTCGCGTCGAACGAAAACCCGCTCGGCATGCCGCCCAAGGCGCGCGCGGCCATCGACGCCATCATCCAGGGCGGTGCGCGCTATCCCGACCCGAACGGTCATGCGCTGAAGGTTGCGCTCGCAAGCAGTTACGGCGTCGAGAAGAACTGGCTCACGCTCGGCAACGGCTCTAGCGACATTCTCGAACTCGTCGCGCGCGCCTTTCTGCAACCGGCTCGCGACGACGACGATTGCAACGCGGTCTCCTCGCAATACGCGTTCATGGCGTGGCAGAACGCGGTGAAGGCGACGGGCGCGCGCCTCGTGTCCGTGCCCGCGAAGGACTATGGCCACGACCTCGACGCGATGGCGCAGGCCGTGACCGCGGCGACGCGCGTGGTCTACGTGGCCAATCCGAACAACCCCACCGGCACGTTCTTTACGGAAGAGGCGCTGTGCGCGTTTCTCGAGCGCATTCCGGCCAATGTGATCGTGCTGCTCGACGAGGCGTACAACGAGTATCTGGAGCCCGCGCTGCGCTACGACAGCGCGGCGCTCGTGCGGCGCTATCCGAACCTGGTGGTCTCGCGCACCTTCTCCAAGGCGTTCGGCCTCGCGGGCCTGCGCGTGGGCTTTGCGATCGCGCAGCCGCACGTGACCGACCTGCTGAACCGCGTGCGTCAGACCTTCAACGTGAACTCGCTCGCCCAGGCGGCCGCGATTGCGGCGCTCGGCGATGCCGATTACCTCGACGAGTCGTGGCGCCTGAATCGCGCAGGCATGGCGCGCTTTTACGAAGTCTGCGGCGAGCTGCGCCTCGAATACGTGGAGAGCCAGGGCAACTTCGTGATGATCCGCGTGGGCAACTCGGCCGAGCTGTTCGATGCGCTGCTGCGACGCGGGATCATCGTGCGCAAGATCACCGACTACGGGCTCGGCGAATGGCTGCGCATTACCGTGGGTCTGCCCGAGGAGAACGAGCGCTTCTTCGCCGCGCTGCGCGAGCTGACCGCAGTGAGTGCGTGAGGGACGAGGTGAGTCACGGCGAGCGCGCCGCGCAGATGGAGCAGGAAATACAGGAGCAGGAAACACAAGTCGCATAAGTTAAACTGTATTATAGTTATATCAAAATACCGGACGCGCCTGGCAGCCCACCTTACGATCTGCAAGGCGCCGGACGGTTGCGGCGGGTGCGGTTCGGCCCGCACGCCCGAAGCATTCCCCCGATGGAGCGAGACATTCCATGCTTGAATTCATTTTGCGGCGGCTGTTGCAGAGCGTTCTCGCGCTCTGGGCCATGTCGCTGCTCGTCTTTGCCGGCGTGTACGTGGTGGGCGACCCCATCGCCCTGATGGTCCCCGACAGCGCGACCCCGGAAATGCGCACGCAGATCATCGCGTCGCTGGGTCTCGATCAGCCCGCGTGGCTGCAATACTGGCACTTCCTCACGCATTCGCTGCATGGCGACTTCGGCACGTCGTTCCTGACCGGCGCGCCCGTCGCGCAGATGATCCTTGCGCGCATGCCGGCCACGCTCGAACTGAGCGTGATCGCGATGCTGATGGCCATCGTGATCGGCATTCCGCTCGGCATGTATGCGGGGCTGCGCCCCGAGAAGCTTTCGTCGCGGCTCATCACCGCGTCCTCGACGATCGGCTTCAGCCTGCCGACGTTCTGGGTCGGCCTGATCATGATCCTCGTGTGCTCGGTGCTGCTCGGCTGGCTGCCCTCGGGCGGTCGCGGCGCCACGCGCTCGCTGCTCGGCGTGCAGGTGAGCTTTCTCACGCTCGACGGCTGGAAGCATCTGATCCTGCCCGCGTTCAATCTCGCGCTCTTCAACATCGCGCTCATCATCCGGCTCGCCTATTCGTCCACGCGCGAAGCAGCGCTCACCGACTACGTGAAATTCGCGCGTGCGAAGGGGCTGAGCGCGTCGCGCATCGTGGGCGTGCACATCCTCAAGAACATCATGATTCCGCTCGTGACGGTCATCGGCATCAACTTAGGTGGCCTGATTGCTTTCTCGATCGTGACGGAAACCGTGTTCGCGTGGCCCGGTATGGGCAAGCTGCTGATCGATTCGATCAACGGGCTCGACCGGCCCGTGGTGATCGCCTATCTGTTGACGGTCGCGGCCATCTACATGCTGATCAACCTGGTCGTCGACATTCTGTATTCGCTGCTCGATCCGCGCATTTCAGTCGCGGCACAAGGGGAATGACATGGCACACACGACAGGCACGGCCATCGCGGAGCCGTCCACCGACGCGGCCGCGCAGGCGCGCCCCGAACGTTCGGAACGCGCGGAACGTCCCGCGCGGGCGCGCGGCCAGTTCGCCGCGTTCTGGGCCGAGTTCAGCCAGAGCAAGCTCGCAGTCGCGGGGCTCGTGCTGTTTCTCGCGATTGCCGTTCTCGCGGTGCTCGCG
Source organism: Paraburkholderia sp. J63 (assembly GCF_905220245.1). NCBI lineage: Bacteria > Pseudomonadati > Pseudomonadota > Betaproteobacteria > Burkholderiales > Burkholderiaceae > Paraburkholderia > Paraburkholderia sp. J63. Next base: position 124,655 of record NZ_CAJMZF010000001.1, read on the forward strand.
CCATGGGTCGCGCCGCAGAATCCCTACGATCTCGCGCAGCTCGACATCGGCGACTCGCAACTGCCACCGCTCGCTCACGCGGCCATGAGCCACCACGTCTACTGGCTCGGCACCGACGACCAGGGCCGCGACATGCTCTCCGCGATCCTCTACGGCATGCGCACGAGCCTTTACGTGAGCGTGGCCTGTACGGTGCTCGCCATCATCGTGGGCGTGGCGCTGGGCCTGTTCGGCGCGTTCCATGGCCGCGCGGTGGATGCGTTCATCATGCGGCTTGCCGATATCCAGCTTTCGTTTCCGTCGATCCTGATCGCGCTCGTGTTCATCGCGGCGTTCGGCAAGGGCGTGGACAAGATCATCTATGCGCTCGTGCTCGTGCAGTGGGCCGTCTATGCACGCACGGCGCGCGGCTCGGCGCTCGTGGAATTGCGCAAGGAGTACGTGGAGGCGGCGCGCTGCCTCAAGCTCAGCGATACGCGCATCCTGTTTCGCCACGTGCTGCCGAACTGCGTGCCGCCGCTGCTCGTGGTCGCCACGGTGCAGATGGCCACCACCATTTCGCTCGAAGCCACGCTGTCGTTTCTCGGCCTTGGCCTGCCGATCACCGAGCCTTCGCTCGGACTCCTGATTTCCAACGGCTACAACTATCTGCTGTCCGGCTCGTACTGGATCAGCGTGTTTCCCGGCGTTGCGCTGCTGGTCTTGATGCTGTGCCTGAACCTCATGGCCGACCGGCTGCGCGACGTGCTCAATCCGAGGTTGAAGAAATGAACGCGCCCGCATTGCAGGTGGACAATCTTTGCACGCACTTCGCGACGCCGCGCGGCGTCGTGCGGGCCGTGAACGGCGTGAGCTTCAGCGTCGGCCGCGGCGAGATACTGGGCGTGGTGGGCGAATCGGGATCGGGCAAGTCGCAGACGGGCTACTCGATCATGGGGCTCATCGACGCGCCGGGCAAGATCGTGGGCGGCAGCATCCGGCTCGCGGGCGAGGAGCTGCGGGGCTTGAGCGAGGCGCAATGGCGGCGCATTCGCGGCAACCGCATCGCGATGATCTTCCAGGACCCGATGATGACGCTCAACCCGGTGCTGCGCATCGACACGCAGATGGTCGAGGCCGTGCTCGCGCACCGCAAGATGAGCCGGCGCGCGGCGCTCGACGAGGCGCGCGCGGCGCTCGTGCAAGTGGGCATTCCGGCGCCCGACGAGCGTTTGCGCGCATATCCGCATCAGTTCTCGGGCGGCATGCGCCAGCGCGTGGCGATCGCGATCGCGCTCATCAACCGGCCCGACGTGGTGATCGCCGACGAGCCCACCACGGCGCTCGACGTCACGATCCAGGCGCAGATCCTGGGCGAGATCCAGCAACTTTGCCGCAACCGCGGCACGGCGCTGATCTGGATTACGCACGATCTCTCGGTGGTGGCGGGGCTCGTCGATCGCGTCTGCGTGATGTACGGCGGGCGCATCGTCGAGCAGGGCAGCGTGGACCAGGTGCTCGACGCGCCGCATCACCCCTATACGCGCGGGCTGATGGACTCGATCCCGAGCCGCAATCCGAAAGGCGAAATGCTGCGTCAGATTCCGGGCGCGCCGCTTTCGCTGCTGAACGCGGGCGAGGGCTGCGCATTTCGCACGCGCTGCGGCCGCGCAGCGCCCGAATGCGCGCACGAGATTCCCGAAACCGCAGGCGATGCCGGGCACACGTTCCGCTGCATCCGCCCGTTTGTCGACGCACACGAGGAGATGGCATGAGCGCATTGCTCGAATTGCGCAACGTCACGAAGACGTTTGCGCCCAGGCAGGACGCGATCGGGCGCTTCGTCAATACGCTGACTCGCAGGCAGGCGCCTAGGGGCGTGCAGGCCGTGACGGACCTGAGCCTGCGCATCGACACGGGCGAGGTCGTGGGGCTCGTGGGCGAGTCGGGCTGCGGCAAGTCGACGGTCGGGCGGCTCGCGGCGGGCGCCTATTGGCCCACGAGCGGCCAGCGTCTATGGCGCGATGTCGATCTCGCCACGCTCGGGCGGCGCGAGCGCAATCGCACGGAGCTCGCGATCCAGATGGTCTTTCAGGATCCCTATGCATCGCTGAATCCGCGCATGCGCGCCGTGGACATCGTTGCCGAAGGGGCGCACGTGCATGGCCTGATCCGCAAGCGCGACGCGCGCGAGTTCGTGGCGGCGCTGTTCGAGCGCGTGGGGCTCTCGCCCGATACGATGGACCGTTTTGCGCATCAGTTCTCGGGCGGCCAGCGCGCGCGCATCGGCATCGCGCGTGCGCTCGCGGTGAACCCGAAGTTCCTCGTCTGCGACGAGTCGGTGGCCGCGCTCGACGTGTCAATCCAGGCGCAGGTGCTTAATCTGTTCATCAGGCTGCGCGAGGAACTCGGGCTCACCTATCTCTTCATCAGCCACGATCTGGGCGTGGTGCGCCATATCGCCGATCGCATCGTCGTGATGTATCTGGGCACGATCGTCGAATCGGGGCCGACCGAAGCGGTCTATCGCGAGCCGAAGCATCCTTATACGCAGGCGCTGCTCGCCGAAGTGCCCGCGCTCGACAAGCGCAAGAAAACATTTTGCGCGATCGAGGGCGAGATTCCTTCGCCGCTGAATCCGCCCTCGGGCTGCCGGTTTCACCCGCGCTGCCCCAAGGCCGTGGCGCTTTGCAAGGAGCGCGTGCCCGAGTTGCGCAGCACGGGCGATGGCCAGCTCGCGGCCTGCCATTTAATCGATTGATTCATCGACTGATCGACTGAAACTGGCAGTTTTGCCAGTTTCAGTCGATGGGGAAAGCATGCCGATCGTTTGCCATGCGGAGTGCCGACGCGCGTATTTTCTGCTTGACCTATACTAATGTGAGCGCTTCAGGAAATCGGGTCGTTAGATATTTTCCATTGCCCCTGGTATCGAGCATTCATGTTCGCGCAGCCGCCGGTTAATCGCGATTTCGCGGCAGGCGCGGCTGAGCGGAACAGCGGAATGTGCCAGGCGCAAACGAAGCGTTCTCTGCGACGCGCATCGTTTCAGTGCGGCCAGGATCACCGGTCACGGTGATGGCTCAATTCGCCATCGAGCAAATGGCGATCGGCTGCGTCGATATTCCAGCCCAGTCATTGAGGAACGAATCATGAACAAGGCAATCACATTAACCGCGGCGCTCGCCGCACTCGCGTTTTCGAGCGGTGTTTACGCACAGAACAACACGCTCGCGACCCCGACCACCAGGTCGCCGGCCGCCGCTCCTGCAACAACGAGCGGCTACGGCATGCCTGCCACCACCAGCTCGGACAGTGGCATGGGCGCCGGCTCGACGAACATGAATATGCAGGGGGGCAGCATGAACAATAGCGCGACGCCTGGCGCGGGCGCTTACGGGGTCAACAACACGCTCGCGACCCCGTCCACGAAATCGCCGGCCGGCGGCCAATAAGCGCAATTAAGGACGACTACCGGACGCGGATGAGCGCAAGCCGAATAAGCGCTGTAGTTGCGTAAGGCGCCGCTTTTATCGCGGTTTTCATTGGGCCGCTGCCCTCATGGGCAGCGGCCCTTTTCGTTGCGACGCACGCAACTCCGTGGCAGACAAGTGCATACGGCATGCTAATTGCGCGATTCATGATTGAGCACGCGGCTATCGCGGGCATCGATATTCCAGTCCAGCCACGGAGGAACGGATCATGAGCAAGGCAATCAGCACCTTAATCGCAGCCGTCGCCGCACTCGCGCTTTCGGGCGGTGCCTATGCACAGGCGGGTGGAGATGGGGGCGGCGGTGCCGGTGGTTCGAGCGGTTCGAGCCATGGCAGCACGGCCAGCCCGGCCACGAACCAGACCAACGACTCGACGAGCGGCTACGGCATGCCTGGTTCCAATAATTCGGACAGCGGCATGCGTACCGGCTTGCCGAATTCGAGCGAGCAAAACAACATGAACAACTCGACCTCAGGTACCAGTGCGCCCAAGAGCAACAATACGCTGGCGACGCCGACGACCAAGTCGCCGGTTGGACAATAACTTCGGCTGAGCAAGACAAGGAGGCGCGCTTGTTCACCTTGCGCTCAATCCGGAATGCGAGCGGTTGCCTCGACCAGCGCGTCGCCCATCGCGCGTAATTCGACCAGAGAGACATATTTTCGGCGGCTCGTGAGCGATTCACGGGCCATTTTTTCGGGCTCCGGAATGCGAGTAGATAAATACGAGCGCTCGCTCGTATTATCCATCTGACGACTCAAGCATCGCTGTAGACACCCTTGTAGTCAAACGCGAATCGCCACCTGGACGGTCGAAGGAGAGGTTTTATGATCAATCAGCCTTACTCGCAATTAATGGCCATCAAACGATGGGCCGATCGCGGTCTCTGCGACGTGATCGCCGAGCATTTCGATCAACTGTCCCCCGAGGATACCGCGATCATGCTGCGCATCCTCGACCATATCCACGTGGTCGATCGCATCTTTCAGCACCATTTGAAAGGACTGCCACACACATTCCAGGCGCCGCGCTCGGAAACGCTGCCGGATTTCAAGGCGCTGGCAGCCGGTATCGAGGAAGTCGACGACTGGTACGCCGCTTATGTGGCGAGCTTGACCGAGGAGGCGTTGAAGCAGCCCATCGATTTCGCCTTTACAAGCGGAAAGAAGGCACGCATGCTGAGGGGCGAGATCGTTCTGCATGTCTGCCTGCATGGCACTTATCATCGGGGCAATGCCGGCGCCGTGCTTCAACTGAGAGGCATCACGCCGAGCCGCGATTCGATCACGGACTTTCTCGAAGCGGCGGCATAATGTTGACCAGACCGCGCGATCCGCATCGCGTCTCAACCCCCTGCGCTCACGATGATTCCTTCCGTCCGGTACGTTGTCGCGTTGCTCATCAACGTGGCCTTGCCCGCGCTGGTGTACCGGATGGCGTTCGCCCATTGGGGGTTGCTGGACGCGTTGATCGCATCGAGCGTCCCGTTGCTGGCGTGGATAATTTTCGATTTCGCGCGTTTCCGGCACTTCGATGCGCTGAGCGCCATCGTGCTGGCGGGCCTCGCGATGTCGCTGTTGCTGCTCGTTTCTCCAGCCGGTCGAGGGTTGCGCGAAGCGCGTGAACCCTTGGTCAGCGGCTTCATTGGCGTGCTTTTTCTTTTGTCGCTGATGGTGAATCGCCCGCTGGTGTTCTATCTTGCGCGATCGACGCTGGCGCGCGAGCGTCAAGGACGCGAACGGGAATTCGACGAGATGTGGCGGACCCGGCCGGCGCTCACGAGATCGATCCGGCTCATGACTGCTGTCTGGGGAATCGGCCTCGTGGGCGAGAACCTTGTCCGGCTCTATATAGTCGGCTATGTGGCCGGTCACGATGTCGACCGGCTTTCCATGCTGGTCAGATACGGGACCTATGCCGGACTCACGGTCTGGACGATCGTGTACCGGCGCGCGTATATCAAGCGGCAGCCATAACGCCGGCTTCCGCCGGCGTCGCTTCCCTCCCGCTTAGAACTTATGTCTCATGCCAATGCGCGCCACCACCTGCTTGTTCGTGCTAGACGGCGCGAGCGTGAGAATTGCCGCGTGCGTATCGTCGCCGCTCGCCTGCTCGTAGTTCGCTTCGACATACACGTCGGTGCGCTTGGACAGGAAATAATCGACACCGGCCGACACCTGGCCCCAGTGTGAATCTTCGAGCTTGGTCCACGTATAACCCGCGCCCGCCACCAGCGCCGGCGTGAAGTGATAGAGCAGGCTGCCTTCGAGCGTGCTGAGCGTCGCGCCGCTACCCTGGTACGAGATGCGTGTGCCCGTGTAGTTCGCCATCACGCCAAACTTGCCGAACGAGTAGCTGCCGCCGAGACCCCATGATTTCAGGCTGTCCGCCACGAACGAGCCCGATACGGGCTGCCCGAAGATCGAGCTCACGCCCAGGTCGCTGGCCGGGTTGATCTGGAAGTTGTTGACGTCCGTATACGCGGCGCCGAGGCTCAGCGGCCCGTGATCGTAGGTCAGGCCGAAGCTCATCGAGCTCTTCTGATGGAAGTCGCCGGCCTGGTTGCCGAAGCCATACATCGCACCGGCCGTGAAACCGCCGAAATTGTTGCTCACGAACTTGATGGTGTTGTCGAGCCGGTCGCCCGAGACGCGGTCATAGTCGCCCGGATGGAACGCGTAGACGCCCGCGACATAGGCGATCGAGTAGTTGCCGATCACGTCGCCCATGAAGTCGTACTGATGGCCCATCGTCAGCGTGCCGATATTGTTTGAAAGCCCCACGTAGGCCTGCCGCCCGAAGATGCCGCCCTGGCCGAGATTGCCGGTGTTCAGGTCGTAGCCGTTTTCGAGCTTGAAGAGCGCCTTCATGCCGCCGCCCAGATCCTCGGTGCCCATGAAGCCCAGCCGGTTGCCCTGCTGCACGCCGGTGTCCATGCGCCACGACGCGCCCCCGCCGGTGTTGTTCACGTAGCTGATGCCCGCGTCGAGTATGCCGTAGATCGTCACGCTGCTCTGCGCGTGCGCGACCGGGGCAAAGGTGCAGAGCGCCGCGGCTGCCGCCACCGTGAATGGGGCCGCGAGGTACTTTTTCATCGATTGTCTCCTTCCTTCTGTGGATAGTGTGGGCCAGTCCGGCCTCGAGTTGCTGCGCTTTCTGTGGCGCGCTTGTGTGTTGATGGTCCCGCGCCACACAACGGTTGCGGGCGTTGCGCGCTCGTGAGCAGCGCCCCTTGTGCAGGTGCCGCGCATCTCACGGATGCTGCACACGCTGCTTGACTTCGCTCAAAGTGTATAACGATAATATAGTTATACAGAAATATTTTTTGCACTCGATCGGGGAAGCGTCTCGATACGAGCGCTGGCGGGAGCGGGTCGTAGCTCGCTCAATAAAGCGTTACCCTTGCGGGTTTCGCAAACACAGGAGACGAAAGATGGCAAGAAGGTGGCGGGAGTGGAGGCTGGCAGTGGCTGCCGGTGTGATCGCGTTGGGCGCATTCGCGCAGCAGCCGGCCGGGGCGGCGGAGTTCAAATACGGCGTGAGCGCGGACGTCACGTCGCTCGACCCGCAGTTCGCCAATCTGCCTGGCAACCGCAATGTCGCGCGCAATGTATTCGAGCCGCTGATCGACCTGTCGCCCGATGGGCGACTGCAGCCGGGGCTCGCGCTCTCGTGGAAGCCGCTCGACGACAAGACGTGGGAGATCCATCTGCGCCACGACGTCAAGTTCCAGGACGGCACGCCGTTCACGGCCGAAGACGCGGTGTACTCGCTGCAGCGCCCTGAAACGCTGACCAATTCGCCGGCCACGTTCGGCGTGTTCACGAAGGACATCGTCAAGGCCGAGGCCGTCGATCCGTACACGGTGAAGCTCACGACGGCGCGGCCGCTCGCCGTGCTGCCCAACTATCTGTCGATGATCTTCATGGTCTCGAAGAAGGATACGCAGGGCGTCACGAGCGAAGCCTTCGCCACGGGCAAGGGGCTGGTAGGCACGGGGCCATACAAGTTCGCGCGCTTCGTGCGCGGCGACCGCGTCGAGCTCGTGCGCAACGACAGCTACTGGGGGCCCAAGCCCGCCTATGACAAGGTGACGGTGCGCATTCTGCCCAACGCGGCGGCGCGCGTGGCGGCCATCCTCTCGGGCGACGTGGACGCGGTCATCGACGTGCCGAGCGCCGACGTGGCGCGCGTGAAGGCCGACAAGGATCTGCAGGTCTACACGAAGCCGAGCACGCTGATGGTCTTCTGGGCCATGAACCAGCTCGCCGACAACGCGCCGTATGTCACCGACAACAACGGCAAGCCGCTCGGCAAGAATCCGTTCAAGGACGTGCGCGTGCGCCGCGCGTTCTCGCTCGCGATCAACCGCCAGGTGCTCGTGGACCGCGTGCTCAAGGGCCTTGGCGTGGCGACGCAGAACAGCGTGCCGAGCACGATGTTCGGCTACAACCCGGCCTTGCCGCCCGATCCGTACCAGCCCGACGAAGCGAAGAAGCTGCTGGCCGAAGCGGGTTATCCGGCCTGCTTCTCGCTGACGCTGTTTGCGCCGAACGACCGCTACGTCAACGACTCGCAGCTTGCACAGGCGGTGGCGCAGATGCTCACGCGCATCGGCTGCCATGCAAGCGTCGAGACGCAGCCGATGGGCACCTTCATTTCGCGCGTCAATCAGCTTCAACTGGGCTTCTTCATGATCGGCTGGGGCGCTGACGCCGGCGACATGGGCGTGCAGCTCGAATCGCTGTTCTCGAACCCGACCAACAATCCGTTCCGCAAGATCAACATCCAGACCTACGATTCGCCGAACTTCTGGAAGCCGCTGAACGCGGGGCTCGCAACGGTCGACGACGCGAAGCGCGAAGCGCTGTACCGGCAGACCGCGCAGGTCCTGCATGACGAGGTCGGCATCATCCCGACGCATCTGCAGGTCTCGACATTTGCCGCGCGTGCGGGCATCCACGTGGTGCCGCGCATCGATTCGCAGCTATACGGTTTCGACGCCGCGCCGGCGAAGTAATAGGTAAAGGCACGAGGGCGGCGCGCGTCAGGAGCAGGCGCGCGCGCCGTCCGGATATCGGCACGGATGGAAAGCAGCACAGAACCGATACAGGCGAATCGATCAGGATTACGTATCAAATTGAATGTGCAGACCGGAAGAGAGGAAAGTGATGACGAAGGACAGCGAGGTACTCATCGTAGGCGCGGGCATCGGCGGGCTGACGCTCGCGTTGACCTTGCATCGGGCGGGCATTGCCTGCCGCGTATTCGAGGCCGTGCCCGAGATCAAGCCGCTCGGGGTCGGCATCAATCTGCTGCCGCACGCGACCCGCGAGCTCGCGCAGTTGGGCTTGCTGGAGCCGCTGGCGTCCGTGGCCGTGACCACGCGCGAGTCCGCGTTCTTCAATCGCCACGGGCAACTGATTTACCGTGAGCCCGCGGGCCGTTTCGCGGGCTATCCGTATCCGCAGTTCTCGATTCATCGCGGCGACTTGCAGACGATCCTGCTGGACGCGGTGCGCGAGCGCCTTGGCGCCGACGGCGTGGTCACCGACCGGCGTTGCGTGGGCGCGAGCCAGGACGATGCGGGCGCAACGGCCGAATTCGTCGATGCGGTAGGCGAGCGGCACGCCGCGCGCGGCAGTGCGATCGTCGCGTGCGACGGCATTCACTCGGCCATTCGCAAGCAGTTCTATCCCGACGAAGGCGCGCCGCGCTATTCGGGCGTGAACATGTGGCGCGGGACCATCAAGGCGCCGCCGTTTCTGAGCGGCGCGAGCATGGTGCGCGCGGGCTGGCTCAAGCACGGCAAGATGGTGATCTACCCGATCCGCGACAACGTGGATGCGGCGGGCAACCAGCTCGTCAACTGGGTCGCGGAGATCGAGGCGCCGAAGCCCGCGCGGCGCGACTGGAACGGCCAGGGCCGGCTGGAGGACTTCTTCCCGGCGTTCGCGGACTGGAAGTTCGACTGGCTCGACGTGGCCGCGATGATCGAGCAGACCGAGACCATACTCGAATATCCGATGGTTGATCAGGATCCCTTACCACGCTGGACATTCGGCCGAATCACGCTGCTTGGCGACGCCGCGCACCCGATGGTGCCGCGCGGCTCGAACGGCGCCGGGCAGGCGATCGTCGACGCGCGCGTGCTGGCCGACCGTTGCGGCGAGCTGGGCGTATGCCCGGAGGCGCTGCAGGCCTACGACTGCGAGCGCGTGAAGGCGACCGGCGACGTGGTGCTGATGAACCGCAAGGCGCCGCCGGACAAGATCCTGCAGGTGGTCTACGAGCGCACCCAGGGGCAGCGCTTCGAGCGCATCGAAGACGTGGTGAGCGTGGACGAATTGAGCCAGATCGCGAACCAGTATCGGACCGTGGCCGGTTTTCATCCGGACGCCATGAAGGCGAAGCAGCCGGTGGGCTGAGCTGCATTCGCTTTGGCGTCCGCTTGGGCATTCGCATCGGCTGACGCAAACACAGGGCGCGCGAGTGAGCGGGCGGCGCACGAGCGCCGCTTCGCACCCGCGCCGCACCAAGAAACACGGAGACACGCATGACGGCAAATTCGCTCAACGAGCAGCGCGCGGCCTATTACCGGCAGCTTGCGGCGCAACAGCTTGCACCGCTGTGGGAGTCCTTGCACAACCTCGTGCCCAGCGCGCCACGGCCGCAAGCGCAGGCGGCCATCTGGAAGTACGCACAGATTCGCGATCTCGTCATGGAGGCGGGCACATTGATCAGCGCGCAGGAGGCCGTGCGGCGCGTGCTCGTGCTCGAAAACCCGGGCTTGCCCGGCAAATCGAGCATCACGCCCGCGCTCTATGCGGGGCTGCAACTGATCTTGCCGGGCGAGGTCGCGCCGAGCCATCGGCATACGCAGTCGGCGCTGCGCTTCATCGTGGAGGGGCGCGGCGCGTGGACGGCCGTCGACGGCGAGCGCACCACCATGCGGCCCGGCGACTTCATCATCACGCCTTCGTGGACGTGGCACGACCACGGCAACCCGGTGAGCGCGGAAGGCGGCGAGCCGGTGGTGTGGCTCGACGGACTCGACATTCCCATCGTCGGCGCACTCGACGCGGGGTTCGCGCAAAGCTATCCTGAGCCCACACAGCCGGTGACGCGCCCCGAAGGCCACAGCTTCGCGCGTTTCGGCCACAACATGGCGCCGGTTCGCCACGTCGCGAGCAACCCGACCTCGCCAATCTTTAGTTATCCCTATGAGCGTAGCCGCGAGGCGCTCGATACGCTCTACCGGAATGGCGATCTCGACGAGTGGGACGGCGTGAAGCTCCGGTACGTCAACCCCGTCACCGGCGGCTGGCCGATGCCTACTATGGCGACGTTCATGCAGTACCTGCCCGCGGGCTTCACGGGCAAGACGTACCGCACGACGGACGCGACGATCTTTTGCGTCGTCGAGGGGCAGGGGAGCGCGCGGATAGGCGACGCAACGTTCGAGTTCGCGCCGCACGACGTTTTCGTCGTGCCGTCGTGGCAGCCCGTGAGCCTGAAGGCGCAGGACGATTGCGTGTTGTTCAGCTATTCGGACCGGCCCATTCTTGCGGCGCTGAATCTGCTGCGCGAACAACGCGAATAGCACCCATCGCACCCACTGCACCCATTGCACGAACACCGGGCGCCTCTTGCGCTCGCGTGCTGCCGATTCTCTCCGTTCATATTCAGGAGTCGTTTTACATGGAATTTGTCTTTCAGCCGGAAGCCCCCGTTGCCGTCCCCGTGGCGGGCAGCGAGGCGCACTTCGCGGTCCGCCGCGTCTATTGCGTCGGCCGCAACTACGCGGCCCATGCGCGCGAGATGGGCTTCGATCCCGATCGCGAGCCGCCGTTCTTCTTCTGCAAGCCCGCGGATGCGGTGGTGCCCGTCAACGAGGGCGAAACGCTCGAACTCGCGTACCCGGCGCAAACGCAGAACTACCACTACGAGGCGGAGCTGGTGGCCGTGATCGGCAAGGGCGGCGCCGACATCGCCGTGGCCGATGCGCTCGAGCACGTGTGGGGCTATGCGGTCGGGCTCGACATGACGCGCCGCGATTTGCAGATGAAAATGCGCGAAATGGGCCGGCCGTGGGAGATCGGCAAGGCGTTCGACCGCTCGGCGCCGATCGGGCCCATTCATCGCGCGAGCGAGGTCGGGCACTTCGAGCGCGGCGGTCTCTGGCTCACCGTGAACGGCGAAACGAAGCAGCAGAGCGACGTCTCGCATCTGATCTGGTCGGTGGCGGAAACCGTTGCCGATCTCTCGAAGTTCTTCCGTCTGGAGCCCGGCGACGTGATCTATACGGGCACCCCGGAAGGCGTGGGCGCGGTGAAGGCCGGCGACGCGCTCACCGTCGGCGTGGAAAAGCTCGGCGAACTCCACGTTCGCATCGTCTAACGGGAGGCGCGGGGATGCAGCTCTACAGTTTCTTCAACAGCTCGACCGCGTATCGCGTGCGCATTGCGCTGGCGCTCAAGGGCGTGCCGTTCGATTACGTTCCGGTGAACATCCGCAGCGGCGAACATCGTGCGGCCGATTATGTGGACGCCGTGAATCCCTCGGCGGCCGTTCCCGCCGTGAGCGAGGACGGATTCGCGCTGGGCCAGTCGCTGGCGATCGTCGACTGGCTCGATGCGCGTCACCCGGAGCCCCGGCTCATTCCCGCGCAACCGGAGCAGCGTGCGCGCGTGCTCGAATTGTCGTGTCTGATCGCGTGCGATATTCATCCGCTCAACAATCTTCGCGTGCTCAAGTATCTCGACGCGACGCTGCAGGTCGCGCCCGAGCAGAAAAGCGCGTGGTACAACCATTGGATCGAGGAGGGAATGAGCGGTGTCGAGCGTCTGCTCGCGAAGCACGGCGGCGGGCCGTGGTGTTTCGGCGATCAACCGACGCTCGCCGATTGCTGCCTCGTGCCGCAGATCGCCAACGCGTTGCGCATGGGCTGCGATCTCGGCGCTTATTCGCGCAGTATGGCCGTCTATGAACACGCCGCCGCGCATCCCGCGTTCAAACGCGCCGAACCGAAAGCGCAGAAGGACTTCGTGGCGCCCTAAGCGTGGCGCCCTGAGCGTGCGCCTGGCGGCGGAGGGTGTTCAGGCGATAGTCAGGATCCCGATGGATATTTCCGTGCATTCGTCTGGAACCCGCCATGGCGGGAGTCAGTAGCCGAAGGTGACGCGCACACCGTTCAGCACCACACCACGCGGTCGTACGCGACCGTGCGGCGATAGACATTTCTGCCGCGCCAGCTCGAATACTCCATATAGGCGCAGTCGAGCACCACAATCCAGTTTGTTACGTTCATTGCGTTCCCCAACGTTCGTTTGAATGCAAGACTAGTCTACGGTTGCCATTGGTGGGACGAATTCGCGAGCAAAGCGAGGTTAACCGCTCAGTTCTCTTGTTCATCTCCGGCGCCGCATGGCGGGAGCCCTGCAATCGGGTGTTTCACCTGCCATGTTGCACCGCAACTGCAGTGCCCGGTCGCCGCCCGCGAAACGGGTGCCGCGCACTGCCCCGAGCCCCCAGGACCCCGCCGTTCTGTCCCTTCTCCTGCTGCAAAGCCCGGTCGCGCTTACCGGGTTCCTGGTCATCTTTACGGCAGGGCCGCGCCTGGCTGTAGCCGTCCAGAGGCCATTTTTGCGGGGTTCGATCAGCGAGCCGCTTCAATTAACCTGGGTCTCCGAACTAGTGTAAAGGCGTTACCGAAGCATCGGCCAAGGTGTTGCGAAAGCGCCGCACTGCTCAGGTTTGCCGCGCCGCTGCCGTTAACCGTATCAACCGGCTAGACCGTTTCGCGAGACCCCGGCGGCGCGCCGCTTCCGTCCAGGCAAGATTTACCGATGATTACCGCTCCACTCCCGCTCGATGAGGACCTCCGCCTGCGCTCGCTCAAGCGCCTGGAGATACTCGACTCCGAGCCGGAGGCGGCGTTCGACCGCATCGCGCGCCTTGCGGCCTGGGCGTTCAAGGTGCCCATCGTGCTGGTTTCGCTCGTCGACGAAGATCGCCAGTGGTTCAAGGCGCGCTACGGCCTCGCGGCCTGCGAAACGCCGCGTAGCGTGTCGTTCTGCGCGCATGCGGTGCTCAGCAAGCGCCTGCTCGTGGTCGAAGACGCGCTCGACGACGAGCGCTTCCTCGACAATCCGCTCGTGCTGGGTGCGCCGCACATCCGCTTCTATGCCGGTGCGCCGCTGCGGCTCGCCGATGGCCAGGTGGTGGGCACGCTCTGCCTGATCGACACCGTGCCGCGCAGCTTCGAGCCGCGCGACGCCGAGGCGCTCGCCGGCTACGCGCAGCTCGTCGAGCGCGAGCTGGAAGTGCGCGCGCAGCTGATCCGCTCGCAAACGGCGCATGAGCGCGACCGGCGCTCGCTCGCGATCAGCGAGGCGCGCTTCACCACGGTGTTCAAGGAAACGCCCGTCGGCAATGCGCTCGTCGATCTCGACGGCCGCTTTCTCGACGTCAACCAGGCCTTCTCGGCGATCGTCGGCTATGGCGAGGACAGCCTGCGCACGCTCACGTTCGCCGAGGTCACGCATCCCGACGATCTCGGCGCGGACCTCGCGCTCGTCGCCGAACTGCTCGCGGGCAAGCAGGCCACCTACGTGATGGAAAAGCGCTACGTGCGCCCCGACGGCACGGCCATCTGGGTTAATCTGGCCGTCACGCTCGTGCGCGACGGGGCCGGCGTGCCGCTCCATTTCATCGCCGCCGTGCAGGACATCGACAGCCGCAAGAAGAGCGAGGAGGCGCTGCGCAACTATCACGCGGAGCTGGAAGAGCGCGTGCGCGAGCGCACGGCCGAGCTGCGCCGCAGCCGCGACGCCTTGCAGACCATCACCGACAATTTGCCCGCGCTGATCGCCGTGGTCGATCGCGACCTGCGCTACCAGTTCAACAACGAGGCGTTCAAGCGCGTGTTCGGCATGCCGTCGGCGGCACTGCGCGGCGCGAGCATCCAGGAGACGCTGCGCCCCGAGGTGTTCGAGCGGCTGAGGCCGCTCTTCGCGCGCACGCTCGCGGGCGAGCGCGTGACCTGCAACGAGGTGCGCTATCGCGCCGACGAGGAGCGCGTCTGGTGCACGACCTATATCCCGGCCGAGCGCGAAGGCAAGGTGACGGGCTTCTACGTGATGTCGCACGACATCACCGAGCAGCGCCGCACCGAGCAGCGCCTGCGCGAGAACGCGCTGATCGACCCGCTCACGGGGCTCGCGAACCGGCGGGCGCTCCAGGAGGAGCTGGGTGCCACGCTGGCGCACGCGGGCGCCTTTGCGCTGTTCTTCATCGACCTGGACGGCTTCAAGGGCATCAACGACCGCTTCGGCCACGACACGGGCGACGCGCTGCTGCGCGAGGTTGCGCGCCGGCTTTGCGCAACGGTGCGCGCGGGCGACATGGTGAGCCGGCTGGGCGGCGACGAATTCGTGGTGGTGAGCCGGGGCGTGGCCGACGCGGGCGGGGCCGAGCGCATCGCGCAGGCGATTTGTCATGCGCTCGCGCGGCCGTTCGTGGCGGGCGGCCAGGTCGTGGAGGCCAGCGCGAGCGTGGGGGTGGTGCTGCAAGGCGCGGGCGATGCGGTGCGTGGCGCGCGCGTGCCGGATCCGCTCCGTCTGGCCGACGCCGCGATGTACGAGGCCAAGCGCGCCGGGCGCAACACCTGGCGCGTCGCGCGCCATGCCGCGCGCGAGTTGCTGGCCGGGTAAATGCGTCGTGCGCCGCGCGCCGCGCGTCGTTCGGCGCGGACGGCGCGGACGGCGCCCACACGGATGGGCGGATGGCGGCACGGCGATACAATTCGGACTTGACGTCCCGCCTTTCCCGCACAGCACGCACCGCAATGACCCAATCGTCCCAAGCCACGCCTGCGCCCACGCCGCTCGACCGTCTCATGGAGCAAGTCCTCGCGTTCCGCGACGCGCGGGACTGGCAGCAGTTCCATACGCTGCGCAATCTGATCGTCTCGACGAGCGTGGAGGCCGGCGAACTGCTCGAAACGATCCAGTGGAAGGACGACGCCCAGATTGCGGCGCTCGTGGCCGACCCGTACGGCCGCGCGCACCTCGAACAGGAATGCGCCGACGTGTTCATCTATCTGCTGCTCGTGGCGCATACGGCCGGCTTCGATCTCGTGAAGGCGGCGGCGGACAAGGTGCGGGTCAACGAGACGCGCTACCCGGTCGAGAAGGCGAAGGGCAACGCGAAAAAGCACAGCGAGCTTTGACGGGCAGCGCCGCGCTCAGCTCGTGAGATTCTGCTCGAGCCGCTCGAATACGCGCTGCGTCGCGCCGCGCGCATGGAGCGCGAACAGCAGCAGCGAGCGGCCCGTGACCTGGTAGACGTCGCCGGCCTCGAAGTTCTCGAGCTCGTCGCGCACCGGCTGGTTCGTGTCGATGAGGCAGCTCCACTGGTCGTTGCCCGGCACCGAAGGCAGCGTGAAGTCCACCACGTCGTGGTACGCGTTGAGGACGATGAGCAAGGTCGCGTCGGAAGCGAGGCGCATGATGCCGCTCGTTTGCGAGCGCCCATCGATCAGCATGCCGAAGCATCGCATCTGCGCGTCGTCCCATTGCTCGACGGTGAGCGGCACCCCCGCGGGCGTGAGCCATTCGACGTCGGTCACGTCCAGCGCGGCGTTGTGCTCGCCGGCCAGAAAGCGGTTGCGCCGCAGCACCGGCAGCGCGTGGCGCAGCGCCGTGAGCTTGCGCACGAACTCGGCGAGCGCGCGGCCGTCGTCGTCGATGCCTTCCCAGTCCACCCAGCTGATTTCGTTATCCTGACAATAGGCGTTGTTGTTGCCGTGCTGCGTGCGGCCGAATTCGTCGCCGGCGAGCAGCATGGGCGTGCCCTGCGAGAGCAGCAGCGTCGCGAGAAAATTGCGCTTCTGGCGCTCGCGCAGCGCGCGGATCTGCGCGTCGTCGGTCGGGCCTTCGGCGCCGCAGTTCCACGAGAGATTGTCGGCGTGGCCGTCGCGGTTGTCCTCGCCGTTGGCCTCGTTGTGGCGCTCGTTGTACGAGACCAGGTCGTGCAGCGTGAAGCCGTCGTGCGCGGTTACGAAGTTCACGCTCGACCACGGCTTGCGCCCGCGCCGGTTGAAGCGGTCGCCCGAGGCGCACAGGCGCGTGGCGAGATCGGCGGCTTTGGCCTCGTCGCCCTTCCACCAGCCGCGCACGGTGTCGCGAAAGCGGTCGTTCCATTCGGCCCAGCCCGGCGGAAAGCCGCCCACCTGGTAGCCGCCGGGGCCGCAGTCCCACGGCTCGGCAATCAGCTTGACGCTCGCGAGTATGGGGTCCTGGCGGCAGCTGTCGAGAAAGCCGCCGCCTTCGTCGAAGCCATAGGGCTCGCGCCCGAGGATCGTCGCGAGGTCGAAGCGAAAGCCGTCCACGCCCATTTCGAGCACCCAGTAGCGCAGGCTGTCGGTGACCATCTGCAGCACGCGCGGATGCGAGAGATTGAGCGTGTTGCCCGTGCCCGTGTCGTTGATGTGATAGCGCGGGTTGTCGGCCACGAGCCGGTAGTACGAGGCGTTGTCGATGCCGCGAAACGAGAGCGTGGCGCCAAGCTCGCTGCCTTCGGCCGTGTGGTTGTAGACCACGTCGAGAATCACTTCGAGACCGGCCTGATGGAAGCGGTCCACCATGTTCTTGAATTCGTCGATCGAGCCCTGCGCGCCCACCGAATAGCGCGGGTCGGGCGCGAAGAAGCCGATGGTGTTGTAGCCCCAGTAGTTGGTCAGGCCGCGCTCGAGCAGATGCGCGTCGTTGAGGAAGGTATGCACGGGCATCAGCTCGACCGAGGTGACGCCCAGGCTGCGAATGTAGTCGAGCACCTTCGGATGCGCCATGCCCGCGAAGGTGCCGCGTTCTTCCTCGGGCACCTCGGGATGGCGGATGGTGTAGCCGCGCACGTGCGTTTCGTAGACGATCGCGCGTTCGCGCGGCACGCGCTCGCGCAACGGGTGGTGCCAGCTGAAGGTCTGGTCGACCACGCGGCAGCGCGGCACATAGCGCGCGCTGTCACGCGTGTCGAAGGAGAGGTCGGCCTCGGGGCTGCCTAGCGTATAGCCGAACACCGAGGGATGCCACTTGAGCGCGCCCACGTGCGCCTTCGCATAGGGGTCGAGCAGCAGCTTGTGCGGATTGAAGCGATGCCCCGCCTGCGGCTCGTAGGGCCCGTGCACGCGGTAGCCGTAGATCGCGCCCGGCGCGAGGTCGGGCAGGAAGACGTGCCAGACCTCGTCGGTGAATTCGGGCAGCACGATGCGCTCGATCTCGCGCAGGCCGGTGGTCGGGTCGAAGAGACACAATTCGACCCGGGTCGCGTTCGCGGAGAACAGCGCGAAATTCACGCCGTTCCCGGTCCAGGTGGCGCCGAACGGGAACGGCTGGCCTTCGGCAATGCGGCTGGCGGTCTTCTTCCTCATGAGCCCTCGCGCGCCCGGCAGGGCGTCATTTGACGGTCTGCACCACCTCGAAGCCTTCGAACTCGGGATGGCTCAGATACATCGGGCGGTTCTGGTCCGCGTTACCGGCATTGCCCGCGTTACGGTGGGCGGCGCGAAACGCGTCGGAGCGCGTCCAGGCTTCGAACGCGGCGTGGTTCGCCCAAATCGTGTGGCTCGCATAGAGCACGTGATCCTCGCGCTGCGGGCCTTTGAGCAGATGAAACTCGACAAAGCCCGGCACTTCTTTCAGGTGCGTGTCGCGGTTCTTCCAGACGTCTTCGAACGCGGCTTCCGAACCCGGCGCGACCTTGAAGCGGTTCATGGCGATGTACATGCGGCCCTTCCTTGTTGGTTGTGTGGCGGTCTCCGATTATAGGAGCGCCCGGTGCCGGAGGGCTTCAGCAAGACGCGTTCCCGCCGCGACGATTTTTGTGTGCCGATTGCGTATGAATGGCGCACGAATGGCGCGCTAACGCGCGATCGGCGGCGCTGAGCGGCTCACGCCTGCGCGTGCGCCTCGGCTTCCACGCGCGGCCGCAAGCCGCTGACCGAGGCGGTGAGCCCGCGCCCGCCGGGGTTGTTGTGCAGCACGAGCTGCAGCCCATGGCGCTGGGCGATGCGCATCGCAATCGAGAGGCCGAGGCCGCTGCCGGTGCCCTGCACGTGGCTCGATCGATAGAAGCGGTCGAGCACGCGGCCGAGATCCGCTTCGGGAATGCCGGGCCCGTTGTCCACGACTTCGAAGCCCGCTTGCTCGCCCGCGCGCGTGAGCACGAGATCGATCTTGCCGCCGCGCGGCGTGTAGCGGATCGCGTTGTCGATCAGATTGTTGAGCAGCGTGGCGAGCCCGTGCGGATCGGCGCTCACCTCATAGGCGTCGTCTTCGGTCGCGGGCGCGCGCACTTCGAGACCGAGGTCGATGTCCTTGTCCTCCGCGAGCAGCGAAAGATCGCCGATGGCCTGCTCGCACAGACGCCGCAGGCTCACGACAGCGACGGCCAGCGTGGGCTGCGCGTCCTCGCGCGCGAGCGTGAGCAACTGCTGCACGAGCCGGATCAGGCGGTTCAGGCGGGTTTCGATGCGCTCGGTCGTTTGCGGCTCGCCCGAGAGCGTGCCGTCGCGCAGCGCGGCCTGCCATTGCAGCTTGAGCGCCGCGAGCGGCGAGCGCAATTCGTGCGCGGCATCGGCGATGAAGGTGCGCTGCGCCTGCGAAGCGACGTTCAGGCGCTGCAGCAGACCGTTGAGCGCCTCCACCAGCGGACGCAGCTCGATGGGCGCGCCGTCCAGCCTGACCGGCTCCAGCGCGTTGTACGAGCGCGCGGCGAGCAGGCCGGAAAGCGCGCCGACGGGCGCAAGCCCGCGCGCCACCACGAGCAGCACGAGCACGATGGCCACCGGCACGAACAGCGCGAGCGGCCACACCGTATGCAGCGCGAGCCGCAGCGCCAGCGCCTCGCGCACGGAGATGGGCTGGGCCACCTGCACGAAGCGCTCGGGCTGCTGCACGCCGAAGGTGCGCCAGTGCGTTTCCGCGCGCTCGATCGTATGGAATCCTTCAGGATTGCGCGGTAGCGGCGCGTCGTGCGAGGTGTGGTAGATCGGCGTGCCGCCCGCGTCCCAGATCTCGATGAGGATGCGGTCGTCGGCGATACCTTGCATGTCGGGCGCGGCGTGCTCCGTGTGGCCTTCCTTGAGGTTCGAGGGCAGCGAGAGCGCGACGGCGCGCAGCTCGTAGTCGAACAGCTCGTTCGCCTCGTTGTGCGCGGTGTGAAAGATGCCGAAGCCGGCCACTACCGACCCCGCTGCGAAGCCGCAGATCAGCCAGCCCAGCAGCCGGCGGCGGATCGATCTCATTCGCCCCTCTTGAGCCGGTAGCCCACGCCACGCACCGTGACGATCTGCTCCGCGCCGATCTTGCGGCGCAAGCTGTGCACATGCACTTCGATCGTGTTGCTGCCCACTTCCTCGCCCCAGCCGTAAAGCCGCTCTTCGAGCTCGGCCTTGGTGAACACGCGCGCGGGCTCCTCGATCAGCACGTGCAGCAGCGCGAATTCGCGCGGCACGAGCGAGACCGGCTCGCCGCCCTGGGTCACTTCGTGGCCGGCCGGATCGAGCGCGAGATCGCCGTGCGCATAGACGGGCTGCTTGCGGCCGGTGCGCCGCCGCAGCAGCGCGCGGGCGCGCGCGGCGAGTTCGTCGAGATCGAAGGGCTTGACGAGGTAGTCGTCGGCGCCGGCGTCGAGCCCGCTCACGCGGTCGGTCACGCTGTCGCGCGCGGTGAGGATCAGGATCGGCGCTTCGCCGCCGCGCCGCCGGTAGGCGGCCAGCACGCTCACGCCGTCCTTCTTCGGCAGGCCGAGGTCGAGCAGCACGAGGTCGTAGACGTCGTTGGCGAGCGAAAGCTCGGCCTCGCGGCCGTCCTTGGCCCAGTCGACGGCATAGCCTTCGCGGCGCAGCGCGCCGAGCACGGGCTCGGCAATCATTTCGTCGTCTTCGACGAGCAAGAGACGCATCAGGGTGCTCCAGGTCGCTTCTTCTGTCTGCAATTGTCGCTCAGTCGTGCGCATGGCATCGCCTTCGTCGCGCTTCAGGGTTCCGGGTTTGCGTACCGGGCCGTCTAGCGCCCGGGGCCCGTGCGAGGCATTCTGCGGCGGCGATGCTTACGCAAGCCTTAACCCGGGGGGACGATACGGGGCATCGTAGTGTTAATTGTCGGAAAATCGAAAGGAAAACCGGATTGCCGATTTTCGATAACACGTCGATTAATGACTCTCTAGCATGGTCTCCAACACCCACTGCGCCCCATCGCGGCTCCCGCCGCGCGGGCCATCCCGGAGGAGAAAACACCATGCAGGCAGAGTCGAAAGGCCATGGCGCCGCGCCAGCGCTCAAGCAGACGCTGGGTACGTGGCAGTTGTGGGGCATCGCGGTCGGGCTCGTGATTTCCGGCGAATACTTCGGCTGGAGCTACGGCTGGGCCACGGCGGGCACGCTCGGCTTCGTCATCACGGCGCTGTTCGTGGCGGCGATGTACACCACCTTTATTTTCAGCTTCACCGAGCTCACCACCTCGATTCCGCATGCGGGCGGCCCCTTTGCCTATGCGCGCCGCGCGTTCGGCCCGGCCGGCGGCTATCTCGCGGGCGCGGCCACGCTCGTGGAATTCGTGTTCGCGCCGCCCGCCATTGCGCTGGCGATCGGCGCCTATCTGCATGTGCAGTTTCCCGGCCTTGAACCGAAGCACGCGGCCATGGGCGCGTATCTCGTGTTCATGGCGCTCAATATCGTGGGCGTGCAGATTGCCGCGACCTTCGAGCTCGTGGTCACGCTATTCGCGATCTTCGAACTGCTCGTGTTCATGGGCGTGGTGTCGCCGGGCTTTGCCTGGGCCCACTTCCTGAAGGGCGGCTGGTCGGGCAGCGATCATTTCTCGCTGGGTGCTTTCCACGGCATGTTCGCGGCCATTCCGTTCGCGATCTGGTTCTTCCTCGCCATCGAGGGCGTGGCCATGGCCGCGGAAGAAGCGAAGAACCCGAAGCGCTCGATCCCCATTGCCTACGTGACCGGCATTCTCACGCTGGTCGTGCTCGCGGTGGGCGTGATGGTGTTCGCGGGCGGCGCGGGCGACTGGTCGCGGCTCGCCAACATCAACGATCCGCTGCCGCAGGCCATGAAGTACATCGTGGGCGAGCATAGCGGCTGGATGCACATGCTCGTGTGGCTCGGGCTGTTCGGCCTCGTCGCGTCGTTTCACGGCATCATCCTCGGCTACTCGCGCCAGATTTTCGCGCTCGCCCGCGAAGGCTATCTGCCCGCGTGGCTTGCCCGCGTGCATCCGCGCTTCAAGACGCCGTATCGAGCGATTCTCGCGGGCGGCGTGGTCGGCATCGCGGCCATCTATAGCGACGAGCTGATCCAGTTCGGCGGCCAGACGCTCACCGCGAACATCGTGACGATGTCGGTGTTCGGCGCCATCGTCATGTACATCATCAGCATGGCTGCGCTCTTCAAGCTGCGCCGCACGCGGCCCGAGATGGAACGGCCGTTCCGCGCGCCGCTTTATCCGCTGTTTCCGGCCTTCGCGCTGGCTGCCGCGCTCGTGTGCCTCGCCACCATGGTCTATTACAACGCGCTCGTGGCCCTGATCTTCGTGGTGTTTCTCGCGCTGGGCTATGCTTATTTCCTGGCGACCCGCGCGCAGCGCGACGCGGCGGCGAGCGCGCAGCCGGAGCTCGGGGCCGATGCGCCCATCGAATCGGCGGGCGTGCTGCTCGAAGAATGAGCGCGCGCCAGGCGCAAAACAGGAGTTGAAGCGATGTCCTCAGTGTCATATACGGAGACGATCGGTCCGCGCACGTACCGGTTTGCGGACCTCAAGACCTTGCTCGCCAAGGCGAGCCCGCTGCGCAGCGGCGACCAGCTCGCGGGCGTGGCGGCGGCGAGCGAGGAGGAGCGCGTGGCCGCGAAGATGGCGCTCGCCAACGTGCCGCTCAAGACCTTCCTGAACGAGGCCCTCGTGCCTTATGAGGAGGACGAAGTTTCGCGCCTGATCGTTGATACGCACGACAAGGCGGCGTTCGCGCCCATCTCGCATCTCACCGTGGGCGATTTTCGCAACTGGCTGCTTTCGCCCGAGGCGGACAGCGCGACGCTCGAACGCGTGGGGCCCGGCATCACGCCCGAGATGGCGGCGGCGGTATCCAAGCTCATGCGCAACCAGGATCTGATCGCGGTGGCGAAAAAGCGCCCCGTGGTCACGCGCTTTCGCAACACGGTGGGGCTGCCGGGGCGCATGTCGGTGCGCCTGCAGCCGAACCATCCCACCGACGACGTGAAGGGCATCGCCGCCTCGATGCTCGACGGCCTCATGTACGGCTGCGGCGACGCGATGATCGGCATTAATCCGGCCACGGACAGCCTGTCCGCCATCGTCAAGCTGCTCGCGATGATCGACGGCTTTCGCGAGCGCTACCGCGTGCCGACGCAGTCGTGCGTGCTCACGCACGTCACCAACACGATCGCGGCCGTGGAGAAGGGCGCGCCCGTGGACCTCGTGTTCCAGTCGATCGCGGGCACGGAGAAGGCCAACGCGAGCTTCGGCATTTCGCTCGCGCTGCTCGGCGAGGCGCGCGAGGCCGCGCTCTCGCTCAAGCGCGGCACCGTGGGCAACAACCTCATGTACTTCGAGACGGGGCAGGGCAGCGCGCTTTCGGCGAACGCGCATTACGGCGTCGATCAGCAGACCTGCGAGGTGCGCGCCTATGCGGTCGCGCGGCGCTTCGAGCCGTTCCTCGTGAATACGGTGGTGGGCTTCATCGGCCCGGAATATCTCTACGACGGCAAGCAGATCATTCGCGCGGGGCTCGAAGACCACTTCTGCGGCAAATTGTTAGGCGTACCGATGGGTTGCGATATCTGCTATACGAACCACGCCGAAGCCGATTCCGACGACATGGACACGCTGCTCACGCTGCTGGGCGCGGCGGGCATCAACTTCATCATGGGCATTCCGGGCGCCGACGACGTGATGCTCAACTACCAGAGCACCTCGTTTCACGACGCGCTCTATGTGCGCGATCTGCTCGGCCTGCGGCGCGCGCCCGAGTTCGAGGAATGGCTGGAGACGATGGAGATCGCCGACGCGAAAGGCGCGCTCTTGCCCACCTCGGCGCGCGTGCCGCTGCTCGCGGGCGCGCATGAGTGGATGGGCACTGGCTTGGGAGCGAGCGCATGAGCGACGCCGTCGAAAAGAATCCGTGGGCCGGCCTCAAGGCGTTCACGAATGCGCGCATCGCGCTGGGCCGCGCGGGCAATGGCCTGCCGACCGCGCCGCTGCTCGCGTTCAATCTCTCGCATGCGCAGGCGCGCGACGCCGTGCATCAACCGCTCGACGCCGAGGCGCTGCGGCGCGCGCTGGAGGACGCGGGCTTCGCCACGCTCGGGGCGGCAACCGCCGCGCCCGACCGCGAGCATTATCTGCGGCGCCCCGACCTCGGGCGCAGGCTTTCGGACGAGAGCCGCGCGGCGCTGGCCGAGGCGGGCCGCGAGCGTCGCGAGGGCAACGAAAGCGAAGATAGCCCCGATATCGTGTTCGTGATCGGCGACGGCCTCTCTGCGTTTGCCGCCGCGAAGCAGGCCTTGCCGCTGCTGCAGGCCATGCGCGAGCGCCTGAACGCCGATGCCGCGGCGGGCCGCGGCTGGCGCATCGGCCCCGTGGTGGTGGCGCGCCAGGCGCGCGTCGCGCTCGGCGACGAGATCGGCGAGTTGCTGGGCGCGAAGCTCGTGGCGATGCTGATTGGCGAGCGGCCGGGCCTGAGCTCGCCCGACAGCCTGGGCGTCTACCTCACCTGGGCGCCGAAGGTAGGGTGCCACGACGCGATGCGCAATTGCATCTCGAACGTGCGGCCCGAGGGCCTGCCCTACGAGGGCGCCGCGCACAAGCTGCACTATCTGCTCACGCACGCGCGGCGGCTCGGGCTGACCGGCGTGGGCCTCAAGGACGATAGCGACGCGCTCCTGCCCGAAGCGCAGGAGACGGAGCGGATCGAGTCTGCCTAGGCTCGACCCCTTCGCGATTCCGTCCCCATCGCGCGCCGCACCGCGCCTCGCGCACGCACGCTCGTGCCCCTCATTCGCGCCACCGTCGTGCACCGACCTATGGTTGCACCGCATTGGTCAGCACATGGCGCTGCGTCGATAATGCGCATTTGTTGAACATCGAAGCGAGCGCAGTGCGCCGCCATTGCGCACCCGCCGCCCGACGCGGAGCGCGCCATGCGCCGCCGCGCGCGCCGCGAGCCGTCCCGCATGGCCGCACGATCTGGCGCGGATTTTGCATCTCCTGCGCGGATCGTTTCGACAGACAGGTTGCGCAAGGAGGCACCCCATGGATCACACGGCGACGCCGCTCGAGCAGACGGCCGAGGACACGCGCCTGAGCGCGCAGGGTGCGCATGCGCCGACGGGGCGCGCGGTGGTGAGCGTCGCGCACGACGCCGACGAGCAGGCACGCAATCTCGTCGGCTGGCGGCAGACCTACGACCAGCTCGCGGCGGGCCGCTTCGTCGGCAGGCTCACCGAGATTCCGCTCGACACCATGAAGGTCTTCTGCGAGACCACGAGCCACACGCTGCGCCAGGCGTGCGAGGTGCGCGGCGACGCGTACTGGTTCGGCATTCCCGCCGCGCGCGACCAGCAGGCGCGCATCGACGCGCAGCCGTTCGGCGCGCAGGCGTTCGCCGTGCGGCCCGGCAACGTGGAATTCGAGCTGCTCACGCCCGCGCAGTTCTCGATCTATGGCGTAGTGGTGCGCGGCGAGGTGCTGCGCCATTACGCCCAGACCGTCGAACGCGTGCCGCTCGACGCACGGTTGCCCGATACGCCCATCGTGCAGGCCGGCGCGGGGCGTCTCGCGCATCTATGCGGACTGCTCGCGCGGCGCCTGGGCGATGTGGACGGCACACATGGTACGCGCGATGCCGGTGCGCCGCTCTCCGACTTCGCGCGCAACGATCTGCAGGCCGAATTGCTGGCGGCGCTGTTCGACGCCTGCACGGCGGAGGGAACCGAGGCGGCCGAATCCGCTATCGGGGGCGTTGATCAGGCTTCGCGGCGGCGCTGGATCGTCGCGCAGGCGCGCGACTACGTGCTCGCGCATCGCTCGCGGCCCGTCGGGGTGCCCGAGCTTTGCGAGCAGTTGCTCGTGAGCCGCCGCACGCTGCAATACTGCTTCCAGGACGTGCTCGGCATGGCGCCCGCGACCTATCTGCGCGCGCTGCGCCTGAACGGCGCGCGCCGCGACCTGTGCGGGCGCGCGGCCGGTTCGGTGCAGGACGTGGCCGCCGCCTGGGGCTTCTGGCATTTGAGCCAGTTCGCGACCGATTATCGGCGCATGTTCGGCATGCGGCCTTCGGAGGCGCTGCGCGCCGCTTGAGCGTTGCGCGTGGCCCACGCGCAAATTCATTCGGATACCTGATGATTGGCCGGGCGTGCCACGAACTTCCCGGGACTCGTGCCGGTGAGGCGCCGGAACATCGCGATGAACGCCGACGACGTCGCATAGCCCAGATCGAGCGCCACGGACTCCACGCTGCGCCCGGCCTGCAAGAGCGGCAACGCGCTCACGAGACGCAGCCGCGCGCGCCACTCGGTCAGCGACATGCCCAGCTCGCGCTGCGCGTGGCGCATCAGCGTGCGCTCGCTCATGGCGAACGCGGCGGCCAGCTCGGCGAGCGGGCGATTGTCGGCGGGATTTTTGTGGAAGACCTGGAGCACGGCGTTCAACTCGGGGTTGTCGGCGTGGGGGAGGTAGCTGCCCGTGGAGGCGCAGGTCGAGAGCAGGTCCACGAGCACGCGCAGCAGACGCGCACGCGCAGGCGACTCGCTGCCGTCGTGCCCCGCGGGCGGCAGCGCGCGCAGATGCTCGAGCATCGCGCGCACGAGCGGCGAGACCATCACCGCGCAGGTTTGCGCGGGCATCGCGGTGCAGAGCTCGCGGCTGATATAGACCGAGCAGTGCACGGTCTCCGCATGATTGAAGCCGATATGCTCGGTGCCGGGCGCAATCCACAGGCCCATATGCGGCGGTGCGAGAAAGTATTCGTCGCCGGCCGTGACCTCCGTGATGCCGCTGAACGAATAGACGAACTCGCCCCACGGATGCCGCATCGTCGGATAGCGCGCGTGCGACGGCAGGTGCTCGGTGCGGAAATACACGGGCACGGGCAGCGTGCCGGCGAACGGCGGCGGACTCACGTGCTGCAGCACGTTGCGCGTGGAGCCGGCGGCCGGCGGGCGGGGTTTCTGCATGGCGTGAACGCGTGCGATTCTGCGCGGAGAGCGTGCGTGAAGGTACGGCGCTACAAGCGGTAATAAGCGGGACGCAAAGCGGGGACGCGAAGCGCGGTGCCCGCTTCGGTCAGGCGTAGATGAGGGTTCTTCTCAGGGCTTCGAAGAACAGTTCCGATTGCAATCGCTCGCTCTGGACCTGGTCCGCGACCCGTTGCGCGAGATCGGCGGCCACGGGCCGCAGCGCGCGCCCCGTCGAGCCTGCGAGCACTTGCGAGGCGCAGGCGCGCTCGAGGTAATAGAGATCGTCGAATGCGTAGTCGATGCGCTCGCCGCACACCACGACGCCATGATTGCCGAGAAAGCCGATGTCCTTGCCGTTCAGCGCATGCGCGATGCGCTCGCCTTCCTCGGGGCCGAGCGCGAGGCCGTTATAGTCGCGGTCGAGCGCGACGCGGCCGTGGTAGCGCATGGCGTTCTGCGAGAGCGTCGTGTCGAGCCCGCAGTCCTCGGTGAGCGTGAGCGCCGTGGCGTAAGGCATATGGGTGTGCAGAACGCAGGTCTTCTTGGCAATGCGATGGATCGCGGCGTGGATGAACATGGCCGTGGGTTCCACCGGATGCCTGCCCGCCACCACGGCGCCGGCCGCATCGACGATCACGATATCGTCGCCCTCGACTTCGCTCCACATCAGGCCGCGCGGGTTCAGCAGGAACAGCCCGTCCTCGTCGGGAAGCGCGACGCTGAAGTGATTGCAGACCCCTTCGCCGAGGCCAAAATGCGCAGCGGCGCGCAGGGCCAGCGCGAGATCCGCGCGCCGCTTTTCGACGTCGGGATCGTGAAATATCGCGGGGAACTCGTTCATCGTCTCGTCTCCTGTCTCGTGCCGCGCGGGGTTCGAAGTGGCGCATCGTTGGCTTGTCCGCCTGCATGCAGTTTCCCGGCTTGCGGCGCGGCTGTCCAGCCCTGCCTCCAGCCCTGCCAATATGCAATACGCAATACGCCGGCAGGGCTCGCTACCTCGGGAGCCGGTTTATTGGACGCGCGCGGAAGGTTGCGCCGCCTGCGTTTGCTTCTGCTGATAGCGCCGGTTCAACCACGACGCCATGACGACGCAGATGGCAAGCGCCGCCGTTGCCCCGACCTCGGTCCTGTGCTGCTCGCCCAGCAACATCACGACCAGCACGACGCAGATGAACGCAATGACCGCCCACGTGAGCCACGGAAAGCACCACATCTTCAACTGGAGGCCATCCTTCGCGAGGTCGAGTCTCGCGCGCATGCGAAGCTGCGAGACCGCGATGACGAGATACACGAGCAGCGCAATGGCGCCCGACGTGGCCAGCAGGAAGCTGAACACGCGCTCGGGCACGAGGTAGTTCGCAATCACGGTGAGAAAGCCGAACGCGGTGGATGCGAGCACGGCCGCACGCGGCGTGCCGGCCTTGTCGGTCTTGCGCAGCATGGCGGGCGCATCGTGGCGCACGGACAGCGAATAGATCATGCGCGAGGCCGTATAAAGCGCCGAGTTCAGGCAGCTCGCGACCGAGAGCAGTACGACGACATCGATGATCGCCTTCGCATTCGGCACGCCGATCAATTCCATGGCGCGCTGATACGAGCCTTGCGACGTCAGGCCGGGATCGGTCCACGGCACGAGCGCCGTCACCACGAAGATCGAACCGAAATAGAACAGCGAAATGCGCCAGATAACCGAGCGCGTGGCGCGCACGATCTGCTGGCGCGGGTTATTCGATTCCGCGGCGGCGATGGTGACGATCTCGGTGCCCATGAAAGAGAACATCGTGGTGAGCATGGCGGCCAGCACGGCGCCGATGCCGTTCGGCATGAAGCCGCCATACGCCACGAGCCGCGAAGCCCCCGACACGCCGGAGTTCGGCAGAATGCCGAGGATGGCGGCGCCGCCCACACAAAGAAACACGATGATCGCGACCACCTTGATGAGCGCGAACCAGAACTCGAACTCGCCATAGTTCTTGACCGAGAGGAGATTCGTGACGGTCAGGATGAACGTGATCCCGAGGGCGTAGACCCAGGTCGCAATGGACGGGAACCACGCGTTGAGAATGGTGGCGGCGGCCGTGGCTTCGATCGGGATCACGAGCACCCAGAACCACCAGTAGAGCCAGCCGATCGTGAAGCCCGCCCAATGGCCGATCGCGTGGTCGGCATAGGTGGAGAACGAGCCGCTATCGGGCTGCGCCGTGGCCATTTCACCGAGCATGCGCATGACGAGCACGACGAGCAGACCCGTGCAGATATAAGCGATCAGCGCCGCCGGGCCGGCTTCGGCGATGGCGTGACCCGAACCCACGAACAACCCTGCGCCGATCACGCCGCCGATCGACATCATCGTCACGTGGCGCTGCTTGAGACCGCTGCTTAATTTCGTGTCTTTTGATACTTGCATGTCTTCTCCAAAGTCAACCCAGTACAGCGCACAAAGTCTCGTTTGCTCATGAAGGCGCGTCAAGGGACATTCGATGCGCGCTTGATAACGGCGCGATTCCGCATAAAAAATGCGGCCGCATCCGTTTTTTACGTACAGATCGTGGGATGAAATCCGATTGACGATGGCGATGCATAGAACGTTCTCGCCATCGTCGCGCATTGAAACGACGCTGCCCGCGAATCCAGTCGTCTTGCATGTGGGCCCATGATTTCGGAGTACAGAAGGTTTATGGGCGAGGTGATGCGTTGCCTTGCATGATGTATTGGACTCGGCGCAGCAGCGGCGCGCGCTAAAGCAACGCGTTACGCGCTATCGGGCCGTTGCGTCGCGGCGCGGGCGAATTCGGCGAAGCGCAGCGCACAGCGCGAGGCGTTTTGCGCGCGCCAGATCAGCGTCTGCTCGAGTGCGTGCGCGCCCTGGAGCGGCACGTATTGCACGCCCGCCATCTGCAGGGCCGTCACGGAGGCCGGCACGATCGCCACGCCGCGCTCGGCGGCGACCAGTGCCACAAGCGTGGTCACTTGCGTGGCCGTGGGTCCGAGGCGCGGCGTGAGCCCCGCGTCCGCGCATAGCTGGTACAGCGCGGCGTTGAGCGCGGAGCCCTGACCCGGCGGATAGACGATAAAGGCTTCGTGCGCGAGTTCGGCGAAGGCGAGCGCGTCACGCGTGGCATGGCGGCTGCCCGAGGGCACCGCGGCGACGAGCGGCTCGCGCGCCACGCTGATTTGCGCGATGCCGCGCGGCGCGGGTTCGGACGCGGCCCAGCCGAACGCGATGTCCAGCACGCCGGCCTCGATCTCTCGATACTGCCCCGCGCTCGCCACTTCACGAAAGCCGAGCTCGACTTCGGGCGACTGGCGGCCGAACGCGCGCACGATCTCGCTGAACACGCGCGACATCGGAATCGAGCTCGTGTAGCCGATCGCGAGGCGCCCCGCGGTGCCGCCCGCGAGCTGTCGCGCCGACGATTCCGCGCTGCCCGCGGCGTCGAGCACATGGCGCGCGTGCTCGAGAAACTGCGCGCCTTCGGGCGTGAGCGTGACGGCGCGCGTGGAGCGCTCGAACAGGCGAATGCCGAGCTCGGCTTCGAGCGAGGAGATATGGCGCGTGAGCGGCGGCTGGGCGATGTGCAGGCGTTGCGCGGCGCGGCCGAAGTGCAGTTCGTCGGCGACGGTCACGAAGTAGCGCAGGCGGCGCAGGTCGAGCATGCGGATCGGTCCGGGTATCAATGGCGACAAAAACGGTATTGGTGCGCGGCGCACGCGCTTGTCAGACTGGATGTCTCGTTACGGCACCTTCGCGGACCATCCTTCATGACTGGCAAGCCCTGGCGCACGGCGTTCTTTCTCTGCGGCTGTGCGGCGTTTCTCAATCTCTATGCGACCCAGGGCATCCTGCGCGAACTCGCGGCCGCCTTCGGCGTGAGCGCCGAGCGCGCGGGGCAGGGCGTGAGCGCCACCACGCTCGCCGTCGCCATTATCGCGCCATTCGTGGGCGCGCTCGCCGCGCCGTTCGCGCGCCGCACGGTCATCGCGCTCGCGGCGATGGGCTCTGCGCTGCCCGCGCTCTTGGCCGCGCACGCGGGCAGTTTCGCGGCGTTCCTCGCGGCGCGCTTCGCGGTGGGCATGCTGATGCCGTTCGTCTTCGCGATTTCCGTGGCGTTCATCGGCGAGCGCTTCGCGCGCGAAGAAGCGGCGCAAGTGAGCGCGCTGTTCGTTGCGGGGACCACGCTCGGCGGCTTCGCGGGGCGCTTCGTCACCAACGCATGCGTTGCCGCGATCGGCTGGCGGCACGCGCTCGACGTCGTGGCCATGCTGACGCTGCTGGTCGGCGTGGCCATCTATGCGTGTCTGCCGGGTTCGCCGCGCGAGGTGAACATAGAGCGCGAGCCGCGTGCGGATGCCGCGCCTTCGCGCCTCGCGCTGCTCGCGCGGCGCCCGCTGCTGGCCGCGTTCGCCTTCGGCGCCTGTGTGCTCGCTTCGCAGGTCGCGACCTTCACGTTCGCGGGCCTGCGGCTCGCGCAGCCGCCCTATGGCTTCGATACGATGCAGATCGGCTCGATCTACGCCGTCTTCCTGCTCGCGGTCGTGGTCACGCCGCTCGCGGGGCGCGTCGCGCGGCATCGCTCGCCGCGCGATCTGGCGGTTTGCGCCGCGCTGCTCGCGCTCGTGGGCGCCCTGCTGACGCTCGCGCATGGTCTGCTGCCGATACTGTGCGGTCTCGCGCTCGGCTCGACGGCCGTGTTCGTCGAGCAGGCCGCGGCGAACGCGTTCATTTCGCAGACCGCGGGCGCGGCGCGCTCGACCGCCATCGGCGTCTATCTCTCGTTCTACTACCTTGGCGGGAGTCTGGGCTCGGTGCTGCCGGTGCCCGCGTGGCGGCTCTGGGGCTGGGGAGGCTGTGTGGCGTTCGTGATCGGCGCGCAGGCGCTGGCGGGGCTGCTTGCGTTGCTGTTCTGGCGCACGCCCACGCAGGAGCCCGCGCAAGAGAGAAGTGCGCGCATTCGCTATGTGTAGCCGCGGCGGTTACGGGGGTTACGCATAGCGCGCGAGAAACATGTCGGCGGCGGCTTGCGCGACTTGCTGCTGCTCGGCTTCGCCGAGCGGCGGCTGGCCCATCGTCACCTGCGGCCAGAATGCAAACGCCTTCACGAGCCCATGCAACTGCTGCGCGGCGAAGAGCGGATCGTCGACGCGCAACCGGCCATCGGCAGCTGCGGCGCGGATCCAGACGGTCACGTCTTCTTCGCGCTGACCGAGGCGCGCCACCATGTCCCGCGCGCGCTCGGGCGAGTGGATGCCCGCGCCGATCGCCACGCGCGCCAGCGCGAGAAACGACTCGTCGGTCATGAGGCGCAGCTTGCGCAGCAAGAGCGCCAGCAATTGCTCGCGCAGCGGCTCCGTGGCGCGATACGCGGGCGGCGTGCCGCCCTGGCTGGCGTCCCAGAGCCGATGCAGGATGGCCGCGAACAGCGCCTCCTTGCTCGGGAAGTGGTTGTAGACCGTGCGCTTCGAAACGCTCGCGCGGGCGGCGATGCGGTCCATGCTGGTGGCGTCGTAGCCGGCGGCGAGAAATTCCTCGACGGCCGCCTCGAGAATGGCGGCGCGCTTTCGGTCGGTCAGGCGCTGAGGGGAGGCGATCGGATCCATACGGCAATTTTACACCGGAGAGTTTACTTTTATCGCGAATAAACTACACTACGGAGTCTACCTTTAGCCGGGAGGCTTCATGGCATCGATCCCCGATTTTCTCGACCGCAGGCTCGGATTCGCCGCCGCGCGCCGCTCGCGCGTCATGTCGGACGGCTCGCCGCAGCACGACGGCACGCGCTTTCGCAACGTGCGTCCGCGCCCGGCGGAAGGGCTCGCGAAGAGCCTCGGCATCATCTGGAACATGTTGTTCAGGAAGCCGCGGGGCACGGTGCCGGCGGGCACGCTGCCGGTCCACGCGCTGAGCCGCGCCGCGCTGGAAGCCGCGCCCGACCGCAGCCTCTACCGGCTCGGTCACTCGACGCTGCTCCTGAAGCTGCGCGGCGAATACTGGCTCACCGACCCGGTGTTCGGCGAGCGCGCCTCGCCGTTCAAGCGCATGGGGCCGAAGCGCTTTCACGCGCCGCCCATCGCGCTCGCCGACCTGCCGCCGCTGCGCGGCGTGATCCTCTCGCACGATCACTACGACCATCTCGACCGCGAGACCGTGCTTGCGCTCGCCGCCACCACGGGCGTGTTTCTCACGCCGCTGGGCGTGGGCGACCGGCTGATCGAATGGGGCATCGACGCGGCGAAGGTGCGCCAGCTCGACTGGTGGCAGAGCGCGAACGTGGAGGGCATCACGTTTACGGCCACGCCGGCGCAGCACTTCTCGGGGCGGAGTCTGTTCGACGGCAACAGCACGCTGTGGGCCTCGTGGGTTCTCGCCGACGACGATCTGCGTGTGTTCTTCAGCGGCGATACGGGTTATTTCGACGGGTTCCGCGAGATTGGCGAGCGCCTTGGGCCGTTCGACGTCACGCTGATCGAGACCGGCGCCTACGACCCGCAGTGGCCTTATGTGCATATGCAGCCCGAAGAGACGGTGCAGGCGCACGTCGACCTGCGCGGCCGCTGGCTCGTGCCGATCCACAACGGCACCTTCGACCTCGCGATGCATCGCTGGCAGGAGCCGTTCGAGCGTGTGACGGGACTGTCCCTCGCGCGGGGCGTGGCGCTCGCGACGCCGCGCATGGGCGAACGGCTCGACCTGGCGGCGCCGCATCGCGGCGAGCGCTGGTGGCGCGAAGTGGCGAGCGAGGCAGAGGCGGTGGCCGCACGCGCGCGCGGGTGGCCGTGCCGCGGGGAGGAGGGTGGGGCGAATTCGTGAGGGGGATGCAGGCGTCGAGTGGAGCGGTGCCGGTTGTAGGGTTATCAAAAACAAAGCCGCCGGCAAACGCCGGCGGCTTCACAAAAAAATCAGACCAACGGCTGAACCCCCCCTACGCCTTGATCCCCGGCGAACGAGCCGGCGCATTGGCCGGCGCCACTGCCGGAACCGGAGCACGCTGCACCGGCTCCACGATCACAACAGGGTCCGGCATCGCCCACAGCGGCACCGCGAAGACCACATGCTGCTGCGCCGGCACGGCGAATCCACCGGCGAATCCATCAACAAACGCGGCATGCTGGAGCGCCATCATCTGCTGTTGCACGGCCATCATCTGCTGTTGCATCGCGGCCATTTGCGCCTGGGCGGCCTGCATCTGCCGCAGCGTGAACGCAGGCGGCGCGCCGCCCGTGCTCGTCTGCATCTCGAAGCTCGCGCCGCCATGCGGGCTGTGCCAGCTCCAGCTGCTGACCTTCATCGGGCCGGCCGCCGTCTGAACGACGTGCGTTTCGGCCTTCACCGGCACGGCCTGTCCATTGACGTTGACGAACATCGGCTGCGCATCTTGTTGTGCACCCCGCTGTGTGCCCATCTGGGCGCCCGCTTCACCCGCAAGCGCCAGCACCGGAACGAGCGCCAGCGCTCCGAGTGCCAACCACGAACGTAATCGCATTTTCGTATCTCCTTCGATCGATACGGCTCGAATCAAAACGAAAGCCTCATGCAACTCCCGGAGGGAGTCACCGGGAACTATGCGAGCGCCGCCTTAAGCCAGCATTAAAACCCGGGCCCCCGGCCGCGCGCCGGTATTTCCACGAAGATGCTTTCAAAAGACGAAAGGTTTTGATAACATGCCGCCCGATATGTAATGCGAATGAGTCGTATTTATGTTCAGGGGCGAGAGGCGCCCCCAACTCTGGCCGATATGAACAATCAACGAACCACACGCCGTACGGGGCGCGGACTCCTCCATCCAGTGCGGGTTGCCGCCTGGCTTACGTTTGCCGCGGCGGCGCAGTCCGCTTTTGCCCAATCCGCCCCCGAGCAGTCGCTGCCTGCCGTGAAGGTGAACGCCGCCGCCGTGTCCGACTCGCCGCTGCACCTGGAGACGCCGGTGTCGAGCGGCGCGCTCGGCACGCGCTCGCAGCTCGACACGCCGTTCTCGACCACCGTGGTCACGGGCGACGATCTCGCCGACCGCCAGGCGAACAAGCTCGGCGACGTGTTCGCCGGCGACGCCTCGGTCACCGACAACAGCAACGCCTATAGCGCGTGGGCCACCTACATCACGATTCGCGGCCTGCCGATCGACTGGCAGAACGGCTTTCGCATCGACGGCAATCCGTTCATCTCCTACGGCATCACGATGCCCTACGAGAACCTCGAGCGCGTCGAGCTGCTCAAGGGGCTCGGCGGCTTCATGTACGGCTTCGCGCAGCCGGGCGGCGTGGTCAATTACGTCACGAAGAAGCCGGGCCCGGACCCGGTCACGAGCTTCGACCTCGGCTACCACATGGACGGCGTGCTGACCCAGCACGTCGACCTGAGCCGCCGCTTCGGCCCCGACGGCATGTTCGGCGCGCGCATCAATTACACGCACGAGGCGGGCAAGACCTATAACGCGGGCGACATCAACCGCAACTCGGTGGCGCTCGCGCTCGACGGGCAGCTCACGCGCGACCTCGACGTCTATTTCAACGCGATCTACCAGCAAAGCCGTTCGAGCGGTCAGACGCCGGCGATCTATGTCTCGCCGGGCTACGTCGGCACGAGCCTGCCGGCGACGATCAGCGGCGGCACCAACTGGCTCGGCGGCACCGACCAGCACCTGAACACCAACCTGCAGCTCTACACGGCGGGCGTCAAATACCAGATCGCGCCCGACTGGACCTTCAACACCTCGGCGAGCTATACGAAGTCGACGCGCGACCGCAACGAGAGCACGCTCACCCTGCTCAATCAGGCTGGCGACTATCAGGACAGCCGCTGGAACGGCGACGAAAGCAATCAGGACATCTACTGGCAGGGTAGCTTCGAGGGCAAGGTGAAGACCGGGCCGCTCACGCATCAACTGGTGTTCGGCGCGGCGATCCAGCATCAGACCAACGACTATCCGGCGGCGACGGCTCCGGGCTCGGGCCTGCTCGGCGATGGCAATCTGTACGAGCCCAACCTGTTGCGCTACTACTC
The DNA here is from genome assembly GCF_905220245.1 of Paraburkholderia sp. J63. NCBI lineage: Bacteria > Pseudomonadati > Pseudomonadota > Betaproteobacteria > Burkholderiales > Burkholderiaceae > Paraburkholderia > Paraburkholderia sp. J63. The sequence goes on from NZ_CAJMZF010000001.1 coordinate 160,390, forward strand.
GGGCAGCGGCCTGCAGAGCTATCGCTCGAGCGAAATCAACCAGAAGGCGCTGTTCCTGAGCGATACCGTCGAGATCACGAGCCGCTGGTCGGTGCTCGCGGGCCTGCGCTACACGAACTACGATCAGGAAAGCTTTGCGGTATCGGGCGCGACGACGGCGGCCTATGGGCAGAACGGCGTCGTCACGCCGACCTTCGCGCTCATGTACAAGCTCGAGCCGCAAACCACGCTCTATGCGAGCTATGTGGAGTCGCTGGAGCCGGGCCAGGTTGTTGCGGACAACTATTCAAATGGCGGATCGGTGCTCAATCCGCTGCGCTCGCGCCAGTATGAAATCGGCATCAAGAGCGAGCACGCGCGCTGGAGCGCGAACGCGGCGCTGTTCCGCATCGAGCGTGGCGCCTCGTATGCGAACAGCCAGAACGTGCTGATGCAGGACGGCGATTCGATCTACGAAGGTCTGGAGGCGGGCGGCAGCGTGCGCCTTGGCCGTAGCTGGCAGGTCTCGGGCGACGTCATGCTGCTCGACACGTGGTACGCGAAGGGCCAGCAGTACAACGGCAAGCGCGTGGCCGGCGCACCGCAGTTCGTCGCGGCGGCGCGCGTGAGCTACGACGTGCCGTTCGTGCCGGGCCTGCAGGTGGGCGCCGACGCGAAGTACACGGGCAACACTGAGGTGCGTCCGGCCGGCGATCTGGAGACGGGTGGCTACATGCTCGTGAACGTGGGTGCGAACTACATGACGCGCATCGGCGGCCACGACGTGACGCTGCGCGCCGCCATCGACAATCTCACGAACCGCCGCTACTGGATGTTCCAGTACGACAGCTACATCGCGCCGGGCGATCCGCGCACGATCAGCCTGAACGCGAAGATCGATTTTTAACGCGTGTTCAAAAACCACGCCGCACCGAAAGCGTCGCGCCCGTGCTATGCGAATGCAGAATCGCGACGCGCGCCGTGGCGGAGAACACCCAGTCGTCGACGGTCAGCGAGAGCCGCCGCTGAGGTTGCGCCCCGATCGCCAGGGTGGCGTCCGGCAACTGGGTGATCGCAAGCGGCGACGTTGCCGGTATGCCCAGATGCAGCGCGCCGGACGTCTGCTGCCCCGGCTCCGGCGGCGGTCCCAGCTTGCCGCCGCCGAACCGGTAGGCATGCGCGATCTGCGCGCTATAGAAGTCCGGCAGTTGCGCGTCGAAGGGCGCGTGCTGCTCTGCCTGATACTGGAATTCATAGCGATGCAGATAGCTTTGCGGCGCGGGAATGGGAGGGACGACCTCCACGGGCATCGGCGCGATACTCGCGACCGTCATCTCCTCGGGCATGTTCGCAAGAGGGGCGTCCGCGATCGGGCCGTCCGCGAGCGCGTACCCGCTCAGCAGGAGACATACTGCGCCGACAATCCTTTCGTTCAGGCACGCCATGGACATGCCTCCAGAGGAATGGAAACGTCACGCTATCGAATGTTGTGTCCGAACAGACCGCCTTTGCCGCTGCACTTGCACTCACTCATTCTAGTCAGTCAATTGCGACTTGCTATCCGAATCTGTGCAGGCCCGTACAAACCCCGAATGGTGTGTGAAGCGATCGGCACTACGTGGCGGGTAGGTGTGCCCCTGGCGGTCTATCGCTATCGGTTGTCAGTTTTGCGCTATATGACTTGAACCTGACGCGTGAATACTACGCCGTCAGGAATAACTCGGCGGGCCGGGAATGAGAAAGCATGTGGACGGCGCAGCTATCGCCATCATGGTGACGCTGTGCCTGATCTGGGGCGTTCAGCAGGTGGCGATCAAATCGGTGGCCGGCGATATCGCGCCCATGATGCAGGTGAGCGTGCGCTCGGGCGGCGCGGCCGTGCTCGTCTGGCTGTTCAACCGGTTCGTCGCGCGCGAGCGCTGGCTGCCCGGCATCGCGCTGCGCTCGGGGCTCGTGGTGGGCGTGCTGTTCGCGCTCGAATTCCTGTTCATTGCCGAGGCGCTGCGCCGGACCAATGCCTCGCACGTGGCCGTGCTGCTCTATACCGCGCCCATGTTCGCGGCCATCGGCCTCCATTTGAAGCTGCCCGACGAGCGCCTCGCGCGCCTCCAGTGGGCGGGCATCGGCCTTGCGTTCGTGGGGATCGCCGTCGCGTTTCTTGGCCCGACGCTCGTGGGCGGCGGCCACGCGGCGAGCGCCAACTGGCTGTTCGGCGACTTCATGGCGCTGTGCGGCGGCGCGGCATGGGGCATGACCACGGTGGTCGTGCGCACCACGCGCCTGAGCGAGGCGCCGCCCACGCAGACGCTCTTCTACCAGCTCGCGTGCGCCTTCGTCCTGCTGCTGCCGTTCGCGTTCGCCACCGGCCAGAGCCGCTTTCACGGCGCGCCGCTCGCGCTCGCGAGCCTCGCGTTCCAGACCGTCGCGGTGGCCTTCGTGAGCTACCTCGTCTGGTTCTGGCTGCTGCGCCGCTATTTTGCGGCGCGCCTCGGCGTGCTCTCGTTCATGACGCCGCTCTTTGGCGTGGCGATGGGCGTGCTGCTGCTGCACGAACATGTCGATGCGGCGTTTCTCGCGGGGTCGGCGCTCGTGCTCGTGGGGCTGCTGATCGTGAACGGCCAGGCATGGCTGCGCCAGCTGTTCGTGCGAGGCCCGCGCGCCGAGGGTGGGGCGGGCGTTTGAGCGATGCAACCGCGGGCCGCCCGCGCGTAGCCTGAGGCCTCCCCGCCCAAACACTCATACGAATGCGCGCGTGATGTTCGTGCGCGGCGCGCGCTATGCCGAAATCGTCATTGCCGAAGGGCCGTTCGAACAAGACGGCCCGACGGGCGAGACCTACGATTGTCGGCATGAAAACCCTCACCGTAATCGACTCCCATACCGGCGGCGAGCCCACGCGGCTCGTGACCGAAGGCGGCCCCGAGCTGGGCCGCGGCCCGCTCAGCGAGCGGCTCGAAATCTTCCGCCGCGACTTCGACAGCGTGCGCGCCGGCGTCGTCAACGAGCCGCGCGGCTCGGACGTGATGGTCGGCGCGCTGCTCTGCGAGCCGCATGACCCCGCGTGCTCGGCGGGCGTGATCTTCTTCAACAACGTGGGCTTTCTCGGCATGTGCGGGCACGGCACGATCGGCTTGATCGTTTCGCTCGCGCATCTGGGGCGCATCGCGCCGGGCGTGCACCGGATCGAAACGCCGGTGGGCGTGGTCGAGGCCGAGCTGCACGCGGACCGCAGCGTGACGGTGCGCAACGTGCCCGCCTACCGCTACCGCCAGGGCGTGCCGCTCGACGTGCCCGGCCTCGGGCGCATCCACGGCGACATCGCCTGGGGCGGCAACTGGTTCTTCCTCGTCTCCGATCACGGCCAGTCACTCGAATTCGCCAACGTGGAATCGCTCACGGAAACCTCGTGGGCCATCCGCCAGGCGCTCGAAGCCAACGGCATCACGGGCGAGGGCGGCGCGCTGATCGACCATATCGAGCTGTTCGCCCATTCCGGCAAACCGGGCATCGACAGCCGTAATTTCGTGCTGTGCCCCGGCAAGGCCTACGACCGCTCGCCGTGCGGCACGGGCACGAGCGCGAAGATCGCGTGCCTCGCCGCCGACGACGCGCTCGCACCGGGCGCGACGTGGCGCCAGGAGAGCATCGTGGGCAGCGTGTTCGAGGCGCAGTACGAACGCGGCGCGGACCTCGCGCCCGGCTACGTGCGCCCGAGCATTCGCGGCACGGCGCACGTGAGCGCCGAAGCCCGGCTGATCTTCGGCGACGACGACCCCTTCGCCTGGGGCATTCGCGCGTGATGAAGGCGATGGGTTCCTGTCCCGACGTGATCGTGGTGGGCGCGGGCATCGTGGGGGCGGCGTGCGCCTGTGAGCTCGCGCAGCAGGGCGCCGACGTGCTCGTGCTCGAACGCGCGGGCGTGGGCGCCGGCGTGAGCGCGGCGGGCATGGGGCACCTCGTGGTGATGGACGATTCGCCCGCGGAGTTCGCGCTTTCGGCATGGTCGCGCGAGCTCTGGCTCGATCTCGCGCCGCGCCTTTCCGCGCGCGAGGCGTTCGTGCGCTGCGGCACGCTCTGGGTGGCCACCGACGACGAGGAATACGCACTCGCGCAAACGCGCCAGCAGGCGCTCGAAAGCCAGGGCGTGGCGTGCGCGATGCTCGATGCGCAACAGGTGCGCGAGGCGGAGCCCGCCTTGCGCCAGGACTTGCGAGGCGGCATGGTGATTCCCGACGACGCCGTGGTCTATGCGCCCGCTGTCGCCGCATGGCTGCTCGCGCAGCCGGTGAAAGGGCGCATGACGTGCAGGCTGCAGACGCGCGTGGCGCGCGTGGACCGCGCGGGCGTGATGCTGGCGGATGGCGAGACGCTGGCCGCAGGCGCGGTGCTGCTCGCCAACGGCCTGCAAGCCGCCGAGTTGCTGCCCGGCCTGCCGATGCAGGCAAAAAAAGGGCATCTGCTGATCACGGACCGCTACCCGGGCACGGTGCGCCATCAGGTGCTCGAGCTCGGCTATATCAAGAGCGCGCACAACACGACGGGCACCTCGGTGGCGTTCAACGTGCAGCCGCGCCCTACGGGGCAATTGCTGATCGGTTCGTCGCGCCAGTTCGACAGCCTCGATCCCGCCGTGGAGCCCGCGATCCTCGCGCGCATGCTGCGCCGCGCAGCCGAGTATCTGCCGGAGCTGCCCTCGCTCAATGCGATTCGAGCATGGACGGGCTTCCGGCCCGCGACCCGCGATGGCCTGCCGCTGATCGGCCCCGCCGCGCAATTTGCCGGCGACGCGTGCCATCGCTCGACGTGGCTCGCCACGGGGCACGAGGGTCTGGGCGTGACGACGGCGCTGGCCACGGGCAAGCTGATCGCCGCGCAGATGCTGGGCGCGTCGGACGCGTTGCGGATCGACGCCGCGCCGTATTTGCCGGCGCGCTTTGCGGCCGATGCCGCGACGCATGTCGCGCACACGGGAGCCACGCATGTCTGAGACGATTACGCTCCAGGTGGATGGCCGCAGCGTCAGCGTCGCGCGCGGCAGTTCGGTCGTGGCAGCCGTTGCGCTCGCAACGAATCATGTGGGCGTGGTCACGCGCCGTTCCGTGAGCGGCGCCTTGCGCGGACCGCTGTGCGGCATGGGCGTGTGCCAGGAATGCCGCGTGACGATCGACGGCGTGCGGCATCGGCTCGCCTGCCAGACGCTTTGCGCGGACGGCATGCAGGTGGTCACGGGGAGAGCCGCCGAATGAAGTTCGATATCCTGATTATCGGCGCGGGCCCCGCGGGACTCAACGCGGCGCGCGTGGCGGCGCATGCGGGCGCACAGGTCGGCATCGTCGACGACAATGCCTTGCCGGGCGGTCAGATCTGGCGCCAGGGTCCGCAGCATCCGCCTGCGGGCCACGCGCGCGAGGCCATCGAGTCGATCGAGAAACTGCCCAACGTCAGGCGCCTGAGCGGCACGCGCGTCGTGCAGGCGAGCGGCGCGCGGCAACTGTTGGTCGAAGACGCCGCGCGCGGCTATACGGTCGATTACGGCAAGCTCATCGTGGCGACGGGCGCGCGCGAACGTTTCCTGCCCTATCCGGGCTGGACGCTGCCGGGCGTCACGGGCGCGGGCGGCCTCCAGGCGCTCGTGAAAGGCGGCATGCCAGTGCGCGGCGAACGTATCGTGATCGCGGGGACGGGGCCGCTCCTGTGGGCCGCCGCCGTCACGGCGCGCGAGCATGGCGCGCGGGTGGCGGCCATCGTCGAGCAGGCGCCGCCGCATGCGGTGCGCCAGTTCGCGGCTGGCCTCGTGGCGACGCCCGCGAAGCTCGTGCAGGCGCTGCGCATGCGCTTCGATCTGCGCGCGACGCCCTACCTCTGCGGCGCGCACGTGGCGGCGGCGGGCGGCGAGACGCAACTCACGCACGTGCGCGTTCGCACCGCAAACGGCGACATGAGCATCGATTGCGATCGCCTCGCGTGCGCCTATGGACTCGTGCCGAATACGCTCGTGGGCGCGGCGCTCGGTTGCCGGATCGATGAATCGCAGGGCGTGGCGGCGATTGTTGCCGATGCCTTGCAAGCCACCTCGATGCCCGATGTCTACGCAGCGGGCGAATGCACGGGCGTGGGCGGCATGGAGCTCGCCGCCGTGGAAGGCCGCATCGCGGCGTATGCGGCCCTGGGCGAGGACGCGCAGGCGCGCGGACTATTCGCGCAACGCGAGCGCTACCGGCGCTTTGCCGCGCGCCTGCACGAAGCCTTCGCGCTCGATCCGCAATTGCGCACGCTCGCCGCGCCCGATACCGTGCTGTGCCGTTGCGAGGACGTGCGCTTCGGCGACGCCGCGCAATACTCCTCATGGCGTGACGCGAAGCTTCAGACGCGCTGCGGCATGGGCCCCTGCCAGGGCAAGATCTGCGGCGAGGCGGCGGCGTTCTGCTTCGGCTGGCCGCGCAATGGACAGGCCGGCCAGCGGCCGCCGTTTTCACCGGCACGCATCGGCACCTTGCTCGAAGTGCAGAGCGAGGCATGACGCTGGGCCTGTGCATCTGCACAGTCATCATCGGGCGGCGCGAACATTGCGCCGCCCGATTTTCTTTCGCGGATGCGCAAGCACGCATGGCAAGGGCATAATCGAGCGGATCCCGACTCGCCACACTTCGTAATGCCCGAACTGGTTCTGCCCACCGCCCACGAACACACGACGCTGCCGCAGATGGTGGCGCATTTCTCGCTGCTCGAACCGCTCTTCGACGCGATGCCCGATGTGGTCTTCTTCGTGAAGGACCACGAGGCGCGCTACGTGATCGCCAACGTCACGCTCGCGGCGCGCTGCGGCTTCAAGGACAAGCGCGCGCTGCTCGGCAAGCGGGCCGAAGAAGTGTTCCCGATGCGTTTCGGCCGCATCTATACGGAGCAGGACGAGGCCGTCGTGCGCCAGAACAGCCGGCTCATCGACCAGCTCGAACTGCATCTGTATCCGGGGCGCCAGCCGGGCTGGTGCCTGACCTCGAAAGTGCCGCTGCACGATGCGCAAGGCCGTGTGCTGGGCGTGGCCGGCATCTCGCGCGACCTGCAGGCGGCCGAGGGCACGCACCCCGCGTATCAACGCCTCGCCATTGCCGCGAAGTACATCCAGGACAACTACGCGCAGCCGCTCAAGCTCTCGCATCTCGCCACGCTCATCAACATGTCGGTGGCGCAGATCGAGCGCTACTTCCACAAGATCTACCATCTCACGCCGCGCCAGATGCTGCTGAAAACGCGGCTCGATGCAGCCTCCGAACTGCTCGCGGGCGACCTCAGCATCACCGACATTGCCACGCGCTGCGGCTATAACGATCACAGCGCGTTTACGCGGCAATTCAAGGCCACGGTGGGCCTGACGCCGAGCCAATATCGCTCGCTGCTGCATCCGCAATCGGGCGACGCGGATTGAGCTGGCACGCCGCTGCGCTCTATCCAAGCCACAAATAAGCAAGTTTCGCGCGCGAATTTCCAGGGGTTGTCCCGGATAGTGCCCGCATAGGCGCTGCGCGCTTGCCCGATTGTGCCGATTTCGTCTTTTTGAGTCGCGAAAGCCCCCAAGCATTACGCGGCCCGGATAGCGATACTTCTTCACATCGCCACACCGTGTTGGCGCGATTCATTCAACGAAGGAGATTGTCACTGTGAGCCGTAACGCTATCCAATGGAGCGGGGTGTTTCCCGCCGTCAGCACCCAGTTCAAGCCGGACTTCTCGGTCGATATCGATGCGACTCACCGCGTGGTGAGCAACCTCGTCAAGGACGGCGTCTCGGGCCTCGTCGTCTGCGGCACCGTGGGCGAGAACACCTCGCTCAACACGAACGAGAAGCTGGCCGTGATCGAAGCGGCGCGCGACGCGGCGGGCGGCAAGGTGCCGGTGATCGCGGGCGTGGCCGAGTTCACCACCGAGTTCGCGCGTCAGACCGTGCGCGAAGCGCAGCGCGTGGGCGTGGACGGCGTGATGGTGATGCCGGCGCTCGTGTACTCGGCCAAGCCGCACGAGACGGCCGCGCACTTTCGCGCGGTGGCGTCGAGCACCGACCTGCCCGTGATGGTCTACAACAATCCGCCGATCTACAAGAACGACGTCACGCCCGACGTGCTGATCGCCATTCAGGATTGCGAAAACATCGTCTGCTTCAAGGACTCCTCGGGCGACACGCGCCGCTTCATCGACCTGCGCAACGCCGTGGGCGACCGCTTCGTGCTGTTCGCGGGCCTCGACGACGTGGTGGTCGAGAGCATTGCCGTGGGCGCGCAGGGCTGGGTCTCGGGCATGTCGAACGTGTTCCCGAAAGAAGGCGAGACGCTGTTCCGCCTCGCCAGGCAAAAGCGTTTCGAGGAAGCGCTCGCGCTCTATCACTGGTTCATGCCGCTGCTGCACCTGGACGCGCGTCCGGACCTCGTGCAGTGCATCAAGCTGTGCGAAGAGCTCGTGGGCCGTGGCAGCGCGCTCACGCGTCCGCCGCGCCTCGCGCTCGAAGGCGAAGCGCTCGCGCACGTGAAGGCGGTGGTGGAGAAGGCGCTTGCGACGCGCCCGCAACTGCCCGACGTGGGTCTGTAAAGCCTGACGCCCTCGCACGCCGCGCGGCGCAATTTGCGTAGCCGTGCCTGCCGGACTCAGGGCCTGTTCCCGCTAATAACAGGCTCGCGCTGGCCGCCAGAAGGGCCGAGCGCGAGGATTGCGACGAAGCGAATACTCGACGTATTCGTGAGGAGTATGACGCGGCGATCGGCCCTTCTGGCAGCCAGCCCCTGGATTGAAATTATTGATTTGGGGAACGTGTCTTTCCGGCCGCATTGCGGCGTCGCGCGTCGCTTGTTTGGCTCGGCCAAACGGCGCTCCTTACTCCTTGCACTGCGACCGGAAAGGCGCGTTCGCGAGCCTGTTATTAGCGGGAACAGGCCCTCGGTCGCGGCACGGCTACGTAACGCCCGCGGCCTCATTCCTATACGAGGAGACACGGCTATATGTCCACGCAAGGCAATCTGCATCGTTCTGTACCTCTAAACAATACGGCGGACAACACCGCCGGCGACCAGGGCGGCGCCGGCCGCTTCAAGAAGCAACTCTCGCTCACCGACCTCACCTTCATCGGCCTTGGCGCCATCTTCGGCTCGGGGTGGCTGTTCGCCTCCAGCCACGTCTCGGCCATCGCGGGGCCGGCCGGCATTGTTTCCTGGCTGATCGGCGGCTTTGCGGTGCTGCTGCTCGGCATCGTCTATTGCGAGCTCGGGGCGGCGCTGCCGCGCGCGGGCGGCGTGGTGCGCTATCCCGTGTACTCGCATGGCCCGCTGCTCGGCTATCTGATGGGCTTCGTCACGCTCATCGCATTCTCGAGCCTGATCGCCATTGAAGTGGTGGCCGCGCGCCAGTACGCCGCCGCATGGTTCCCCATGCTGAGCAAGCCCGGTTCGGGCAATCCCACGACGGTGGGCTGGCTCGTTCAGTTCGCACTCCTGTGCCTGTTCTTCTGGCTCAACTATTCGAGCGTGAAGACCTTCGCGCGCGCGAACAACCTCATCAGCATCTTCAAGTTCATCGTGCCGCTCTCCGTGATCGGCGTGCTGTTCACCTTCTTCAAGCCGGCCAATCTCACGGTGCACGGCTTCGCGCCGTTCGGCATGTCGGGCATCGAAATGGCGGTCTCGGCGGGCGGCATCATCTTCGCCTACCTCGGCCTCACGCCGATCATCTCGGTGGCGAGCGAAGTGCGCAATCCGCAGCGCACGATCCCCATCGCGCTGATCCTCTCGGTGCTGCTTTCCACGCTGATCTACGTGCTGCTGCAACTCGCGTTCATCGGCGGCATTCCGACCGATACGCTCAAGCACGGCTGGGAAGGCGTGAGCAAGGCGTTCTCGCTGCCGTACCGCGACATCGCGCTCGCGCTGGGCGTGGGCTGGCTCGCCTATATGGTGGTGGCCGACGCGGCGATTTCGCCGAGCGGTTGCGGCAACATCTATATGAACGCCACGCCGCGCGTGGTCTACGCATGGGCGAAGACGGGCACGTTCTTCCGCGTGTTCACGCGCGTGGACGAGGCCTCGGGCATTCCGCGTCCGGGCCTGTGGCTCACGTTCGCGCTCGCGGTGTTCTGGACGTTGCCGTTTCCTTCGTGGGAAGCGCTCATCAACGTGGTGTCGGCGGCGCTCGTGCTCAGCTATGCGGTTGCGCCCATTTCCGTCGCCGCGCTGCGCCGCAATGCGCCCGATATGGCGCGTCCGTTTCGCGTCGGGCGCTTCGGCATCGTCGGGCCGGTGTCGTTCGTGATTGCCGCGCTGATCGTCTACTGGTCGGGCTGGGGCACCGTTTCGTGGCTGCTCGGTCTGCAGATCGTGATGTTCGTGATCTATCTCGCGGCAGGCCGCTTCGTGCCGACGCGCCAGTTGAGCCTGGCGGAGCAGGTGCGTTCGTCGATGTGGCTCATCGCGTTCTATGCGCTGATGATCGTGCTCTCGTGGCAGGGCAGTTTCGGCGGCACGGGGACGCTCGCGCATCCCTACGACACGGTGGTGGTCGCGCTCGCGAGCCTCGGCATCTATTACTGGGGCGCCAGTACCGGCGTGCCGGCCCACAAGCTGCAACTCGACGACGACGATCAGTAACGCCGCCGTCCTTGTTCCGGCGGCGGCTGGCCATACGCCTTGACGCCGCCGGATTCCGATTCGTTTCAAGCCGGGCCTCGCAGGCCTGGTGTTTTTTTAGGGGGCAATATGACCTTAACCGGCCAGTCGCTGATCGGCGCGGCAAGCGTGCCAGGCACGAACGGCGCATTTCATGGCGTGGACGCTCGCACGGGCGAGGCGCTCGAACCCGCATTCGGCGGCGCGACGCAGCATGACCTCGAGCGCGCCTGCGCGCTCGCGGAGAGCGCCTTCGATGCGTACCGCGAGACGGATCTGGAAACGCGCGCCGCTTTCCTCGAAACCATAGGAGAGCAGATCAATGCGATCGGCGATGCGCTGATCGAGCGCTGCATGGCCGAAACCGGCTTGCCGCGCGCGCGTATCGAGGGCGAACGCGCGCGCACGGTCGGGCAGCTCAAGCTCTTTGCGGCGGTGCTGCGCAACGGCGATTTCGTCGACGCGCGCATCGATCCCGCGCAGCCCGAACGCAAGCCCATGCCGCGTGTGGACCTGCGTCTGCGCAACATCGCGCTGGGGCCGGTGGCCGTGTTCGGCGCATCGAATTTCCCGCTGGCGTTTTCGGTGGCGGGCGGCGATACGGCATCGGCGCTGGCGGCCGGCTGCGCCGTCATCGTGAAGGCGCATAGCGCGCACCCCGGCACTTCCGAACTCGTGGGGCGCGCGATCCAGCGCGCGGTGCAGATCTGCGGCTTGCCCGAAGGCGTATTCTCGATGCTGTTCGACAGCGGGCTCGCCATCGGCCAGGCGCTCGTGGCCGATCACCGTATCAAGGCGGTGGGCTTCACGGGCTCGCGCGCCGCGGGCGTGGCGCTCATGAAGATCGCGAATGCGCGCGCGGAGCCGGTGCCGGTCTATGCGGAGATGAGTTCGATTAATCCCGTCGTGCTGCTGCCGGGTGCGCTGGACGCGCGCGGCGCGGCGATTGCACAGCAGTTCGCCGCGTCGCTCACGCTGGGCGCGGGACAGTTCTGCACGAATCCGGGTCTCGTGCTGGCCGTGCAAGGCGAGTCCTTGCGCGCATTCGAGCAGGCCGCGAGCGTCGCGCTCGCCAACGCGAATGCAGCGACGATGCTCACGCCCGGCATTCACGCGAACTACTGCAAGGGCGTCGAGCGTCTCGCCGCGAACCCGAGCGTGGAACGGCTCGCCAGCGGTGCAGCGGGCGGCCGCTTCGACGCCCAGGCGGCGCTCTTCGCGACCACGGCCGAAGCGTTCCTCGCGCAGCCGGCATTGCGCGACGAGGTATTCGGCCCGGCGTCGCTGATCGTGCGTTGCAAGGATCTGCACGAGCTGCATGACGTGCTGAAGGCGCTCGAAGGCCAGTTGACGGTGGCCGTGCACCTGGACGACGCCGACCACGGGGCCTGCCGCACGCTCCTGCCGACGCTCGAACGCAAGGCGGGCCGCGTCCTCGCGAACGGCTTCGGCACCGGCGTGGAAGTGGCGCACGCGATGGTGCATGGCGGGCCCTTTCCCGCGACCTCGGACGCGCGCACGACCTCGGTGGGCAGCCGCGCCATCGAACGCTTCCTGCGCCCGGTCTCGTATCAGGACTTGCCGGACGCGTTGCTGCCGGTGGCGCTGCGCGAAGGCAATCCGCTCGGTCTCGCGCGGCGCGTGCACGGCGTGATCGAATATCAAGGTGATCGGGATGACTAATCAATCAGCGGGCGTCGTGCTCTCGCTCGACGAACTCTTTGCGCTCGCACGTAAGGCGCTCATGCATCACGGCATGTCGAGCGCGCATGCGGATGCCATTGCGCGCGTCATCACTCAGGGCCAGCGCGACGAATGCCATTCGCACGGCATCTATCGTCTGCTCGGCTGCGTGCGCTCGGTGCGTAGCGGCAAGGTCGATCCCTGCGCGGAGCCCACCTTGCGCGACGTGTCGCCGGGCGTGCTCGCCGTGGACGCGCATTATGGCTTCTCGTTGCTGGCCTTCGAGACGGGCTTGCCGGTGCTGGCGGAAAAGGCCCGCACGCAAGGGCTGGCCGCCATGGCGATCAACCGCTGCTTTCACTTTTCGGCGCTATGGCCCGAGGTGGAGGCGATTGCGGCGCAGGGCCTCGTCGGCCTCGCGATGAACCCGAGCCATAGCTGGGTCGCGCCGGCGGGCGGCACGCGCGGCGTGTTCGGCACCAACCCGATCGCGTTCGCGTGGCCGCGCGAGCACGGCCATCCGTTCGTCTTCGACTTCGCGACCAGCGCGATTGCGCGCGGCGACATCGAACTGCACGCGCGCGAAGGCAAGCCGATTCCTGCGCATTGGGCGATCGACCGCGAAGGCCAGCCGACCACCGATGCGCGCGCCGCGCTCGAAGGCGCGATGCAGACCTTCGGCGGCCACAAGGGCTCGGCGCTGGCGGCCATGGTGGAACTGCTCGCGGGCGCGCTGATCGGCGATCTCACGAGCATGGAATCGCAGGCCTTCGACGATGGCGCGGGCGCGAGCCCTTGCCACGGCGAACTGGTGATCGCGTTCGATCCGAGGCGGTTCCTGGGCGCGGATTACCAGGCGGGGCAGGAACGGGCCGAGCGGATGTTCGAGGCCGTGGTCGGGCAGGGCGCGCGCTTGCCTTCGCAACGGCGGTTCGATGCGCGCGAGCGGAGCGAGCGCGATGGGGTGCGTATTCCGCAAGCGCTCTATGACGATGTGATGTGCTTGTTCGAGTGAGCGATTGATGGCTCGGCCGCCGCCGGCGCCATCGCGGCCCGCAAGCGGCTGCCCCATCAAAGCGCCGGCCGCTTCAGCGCTACCCAGCGCTGCACGGAGGGCCGCTGCCACTGGTACTTCGCATAGTCCGCGAGCAGCGGCGGGACCGGGTCGCCATTCAGCACCAGCCGGTTGAGCATCAGCGCGAGATCGGTATCGGCGATGCACCAGGCGCCGAACAGATTGGGCTGTCCCTGGCCGAGCAGCGTCTCGCAGGCCGCGAAGAGCTTGCGCGCGCCGGCCTTGGCGACCTCGGAAAGCGGCGTATCGAACGGGTGACGAAACAGCACCTCGGTCGGGCGTTCCGTGCGCAACTGCAGGAGGTCGCTGCGCAACCACGCCTGAATCTGGCGCGCGCGTGCGCGATGGTGCCGGTCCCCGGGATAGACGGGCGGCTCGGGAAAGACCTCGTCGAGATACTCGATGATCGCCGTCGATTCCGAAAGCGCGAAGCCGTTATGGATCAGCGTGGGCACGCGCTGCGTGAGCGAGGTCGCGGCATAGCCCGGCGCCTGCTGGGCCTGCTGCTCAAGATCGACGCGGCGTAGTTCGAAGGGCAGCCCCTTCTCGTGGAGCGCCACGAAAACCGACATCGCATAGGGGCTCGCGTAGTGCGCATCGGTATAGAGTTCAAGCGTCGGATTCTGCAAGTCTGTCTCCATTGAGCGCGGCGCGAGGCGCCACGACCGTTCATGGTACGCCACGCGGCGCGGCCGCTCATGCCTCTTGCGCGCATTGCTCCATGACGTCGACGAAAATACGTTTGACGGGGCTATCGAGATCGCGCCACGCGAGTCCGATTCCGGTGCGATGATCGCGCAGGTCCAGCGGTCTCGCGACCACTTTGGGCGGCAGCGCCATGGCGGCATGCGTGGGAATCACGCCGATCCCGAGGCCCGCCGAGATCAGCGCGAGCATGGTCGTGTATTCGCCCAATTCCGCCGCAATTTGCAGCGAGACGCGCTGCTGGCGAAACGCCAGCAGCATCTCGTCGTAGAGCCCGGGCGCGTAGCGGCGCGCGAGCACGAACGCGGGGCGGCCACGCAGATCGGCGGGGCGGATCGGCGTCTTGTGCGCGAGCGCGTGATCTTCGGGCACGGCCACCACGAACGGCTCTTGCATGACCTCGCGAATGTCCAGGCCCGTGCCGCTCACCGGCAGCCGGATCAGCCCGAAATCGAGCTTGCCGCCTTGCAGCGCCGCAATCTGCTCGGGCGTGGACATGTCCTTCAATTCGAGCGCGATCATCGGATAGCGCGCGTGCATGGCGCGTATCAGCGCAGGCAGCAGGCGCGGCAGCACCGAGGAAACAAAGGCCACGCGCAGCGTGCCGACTTCCCCGCGCGCCGAGCGTCGCGCCGTCTGCTCCGCGCGCGCCGCCTGATGCAGCGTGGCGCGCGCCTCGGGCAGAAAAATTGCGCCGGTCTCGCTCAGCGCCACGCGGTGGCGGTTGCGCTCGAACAGGCGCACGCCCAGTTCCTCTTCGAGCGCCTTGATCTGCATGCTCAGCGCGGGTTGCACGATGCACAGGCGCTCGGCCGCGCGCCCGAAATGCAGTTCCTCCGCCAGCGCAACGAAGGCGCGCAAGTGCTTCAATTCCATATCGCTCCTTTGTGGCCCGCTATAGCCTGGTATAGCCCGGTTTGTCTGGTGCTTGATTACCCAAGATTCGGATCGTGGTTATCAAGGTTCATGATAACAAGGTCACGAAAGACTATTGGCGTGCGCGGACCGCTTACGGTGAACTCACGAGGAAGCAACATGACACCCGATACGACAATGGAAGAGACACACTACAAGGCACTATCAAGCAGCGAGACAGAGCGGCTGTTCGGCCTGCACGGGCGCCGCGCTTTGATCACGGGCGCCGGACGCGGCATCGGCCTCGCGCTCGCGGGCGGTCTTGCGCGGGCGGGCGCGAGGCTGGTCATCAACGGACGCAATGAAGCGCAGGCCAAGGCCGTGGCCGCGCGGCTGCGCGATGAAGGTTTCGAAGCCGATGTCGCGGTCTTCGACGTCGCCGACGCTGAAGCCGTCACGCGTGCCATCGACGCTATCGAAGCGCGCGTCGGCCCCGTCGACATTCTCGTGAACAACGCGGGCGTTCAGCGCCGCGCGCCGCTCGACCAGTTCGCCGCGAGCGACTGGAATGAACTGATGCGCGTGAATCTGGACGGCGTGTTCCATGTCTCCCAGGCCGTCGCGCGGCACATGCTGCCGCGCGGGCGCGGCAAGATCATCAACATCAGCTCGGTGCAAAGCGCGCTCGCGCGGCCCACGATCGCGCCCTATGCGGCCTCGAAAGGCGCGCTGCGCATGCTCACGCAAGGCATGTGCGCCGACTGGGCGCCGCACGGCATTCAGGTCAACGCGCTCGCGCCGGGCTACTTCGCGACCGACCTCAACCGCGCGCTCGTGGACGACCCCGAGTTCAGCGCCTGGCTGTGCAAGCGCACGCCGGCGGGCCGCTGGGGCCGCGTGGAAGAACTCTGCGGCGCCGCCGTGTTCCTCGCATCGGATGCGTCGAGCTTCGTGAACGGGCAGACGCTCTTCGTGGACGGCGGCCTCACGAGCGTGGTGTGAGCGCCGCGCCTGGGGCAACGCAATCAAGGATCGAACCAGACAATGAAAGCCACCCAACCTGACAATATCGTTGCGAGAGCAACGTTTTCATTGCGCATGATCGCGGCCATGACGCTCGCGTCCGCGCTCGTGCTCGCCCATTCCACGGCGCATGCCGCCGACTGGGTCGTCTCGGGCAACGACGGCAAGTATCAGCGCGTGGAAGGGCGCGATACGTATCTGCCGGATCCGCCGCCCGATACGCTCACCTTGCTCGACGCGAGCCAGTTCCCGCCGCAGGTGAAGGCCACCGTGGAAGTGGAGAACGGCATCCAGGGCCCGCCGCAGGCCGTAGCCGTGACGCCCGATGGCGCACTCGCGCTCGTGGCCGCGCCCACGCGCTACGACGAGGCCGCGAAGAAGCTCGTCATGGACACCTTCCTGCAAGTCGTCGATCTGCACGCCACGCCGCCCACGGTTACGCGCATCGAGCTCGGCACGCATCCGCAGGGCATCGCGATCGACCGTAGCGGGCGTCTCGCGCTCGTGACGGGCGTGGACGGCCGCGTGGCCGTGGTCGGCATCGAGGGCAACACGGCGAAGATCGACGACTGGATCAAGCTCGGCGACAAGCGCCTTGCCGGCGTGAGCTTCACGCACGACGGACGCCATGCGCTCGTCTCGCTGCGCGACGAGCAGGGCGTGGCCGTGCTCGACGTGAACGGCGGCCACGTGAGCGACAGCGGCGTGCGTCTCTCGGCCGGCGTGGCGCCGTACACGATCGACGTGTCGAGCGACGGAAAGTGGGCCGTCGTGAGCGACGTGGGGCTCGCGGGCCTGCCCAATTACAAGGGCAAGCTCGCGGGCGATGCGGACGCGGTCACGCTCATCGACGTCTCGCACGAGCCGTTCCGCGCGGTTCAGCACATCACGGTGCCGTCGTTGCCCGAGGGCGTGGCGATCTCGCCCGATGGCCGCTGGATCGGCGTGCAGGCCATGGACGGCTCGAACCTCACACCCGACAATCCGGGCCGCCACGCGCGCGGCAAGGTCGTGCTGTTCGCGATCCGCAACGGCGAGGCGCACAAGGTGGCCGAGGCGCCGGGCGGCGAGGCCGCGCAGGGGATCGTGTTCACGGCGGACAGCAAATATTTGATCGTGCAATTCAACGTGGAGCACCAGTTGGCGCTTTACGCGGTGAACGGCGGCCATTTGCGCGATACGGGCAAGCGGATCGAGATCAAGGGCGGGCCGTCTTCGCTGCGCACGACGCCGCGGTAGTTGTGCGATTGCGCGGGTTGATCTTGCCCCATAAAAATCTCCACGTGGAGATTTATTGCAAATTTGCCAATTTTCGCCAATAGCCTGGAGAAGAGACCGTCGCGAAATCCTCAGGCCGTGGCCGTAGCGGCCGTCTCGCTCAGCGTCGCGATCGAGCGCAACCGCACCGGCCGCGAAAACGAGATGATCGCGAGCTGCGCGCCGAAGCCGATCAGCACTCCCACGAGGCAACTGCCGATGCCAAAGCGCGTGCTCAGCCACGCGCCGAGCAGGGCGCCCAGCGGCCGCGCGCCGAACGTCGCCATCATGATGACCGAGGAAACGCGCGCGATGAGATGGCCGGGCGTGACGATCTGGCGTAGCGACGTGGTGGAAATGGTCCAGACGATGGGCCCGAAGCCGAACAGAAAGAACGCCGCGAATACGGGCGTTTTCGCATGCGCGAGGGCGCTGCTCGCCATGAGTACGGCCGCGACGGCGGCGCACGACGGGCCGAACAGGATTTGCCGGCCGAACGCGAGCCGCCTCGCCAGGCCTTTGTAGAGGAACGCGCCCGCGACCATGCCGGACCCGTAGACGCCGAGCGCGAAGCCCACTTCCGACGCGTCGAAGGCGAGCCGGTGGATCGCGTACCACGCGAACACGGACAGCAGCAGGAACCACGACGTATTGAACACGAAGGCAGTCGCGACGATGGGGCGCAACCACGGATTGCCGCCGATGAAACGCAGGCCGTCCGCGAGCTCCTGCGCGAGGTGCCGGCCCGAGCGCGCGCGGCGCGCTTCGCGAGGCAGGCGCCCCATGAAGCACGCGCTCGCGAGCGAGAGCACGAACGCGGCGAGGAAGGCCACCCGGCCCGAGCCCCAGCCGGCCAGGATGCCGCCCACCGACGGCCCCGCGGTATAGGCGATGCTGCGCGCGATCTCGAGGCGCCGGTTGGCGGCGAGCAGGTCGCCTGATTCGACGAGCGCGGCAACGAGCGAAGGCGCGGCCACGCTGAACACCACCGTGCCGGTGGCGATGGAGAATCCCAGTGCGCCGAGCGTCACGAGTGTGAGCGCGTGGCGCCAGAAGAGCATGAACAGCACGAAGAGCGCGGCGGCGCGCAGGAGCTCCGTGGCGATCATGAGGTTCTTGCGGCGCACGCGGTCGGCGAACAGACCGGCGGGCAGCGAGAGCAGCAGGAACGGCAGCGTGTTGACGGCCTGCAGCGCAGCGGTTTGCTGCGCCGTCGCGCCGAACGCGACGACGGCGGCGATCGGAATGACGGCGATGGTCATTTGCTCGCTGAACTGCGCGGCGAGGCTCGCGTGCGAGAGACGGCTGACGACGGTGTGCGTTTGCGAATGGTCCATGACCCGGTTCCCGAGGTTGGGCAGATTTACCTGGTAGTGCTTCGCAATGGTGCGTTCGAAGCCGGTCTGCCGAATGGCGCGAATGATGCCGCCTGAGTGCTGGAACCGAGTCTATGGACGGGAAGGGGGAACGGCTATCCGGTTCTTGTGGTTCAATTTCCGGTCATGAAATCCGGGCGCTAAACGCACGCGGCCGGCTGCCGTGCGTTGCGCACCGCGCTCAGAACATATGGCGAATGCCGATGCTCGCGCCCACGGTCGAGCCCGACACTTCGAACAGCGCGTTGTTGATCGAGAGGCCCGTGTCCATGCGTCCGTGGTTGTTCACGTAGCCGACCTGGCCATAGAGCGTCGTGCGCTTCGAGAGGAAGAACTGCACGCCGCTCGAAGCGAGGATCGAGTGATTCGCGCCTTCGTTGCCGTCGCGTGTGTAATAGACGCCCGCGTTCACATTGAGGAAGGGCGTGATGAAATAGCCGAGGCCGCCCGAATAGACGCTGTTGTCGAACGAACCCGCGACCTTGTAGAGCGCATACGAAGCCGAAACCGTGAGGCTGTTTTCGAAGCGATAGCTCGCGCCGATGGTGCGGCCCACGAACTCCACCGTGCTCGGTACGGGCGTGCTGGCCGCGCTGCCGCCCGCATTGCCGTCGTAGAGCGCGGCGCTGAGCGTGAGGCCGCCCAGGTGATAGCGCAGGCTCGCCGAGTACTGGCGGCCCGCCTGGAAGTCGCCCGCCGTGCCGCCGAACGCGAACATGCCTGATGCCTGGAGGCCGCCGATTTCCGGCGACGTATAGGTGATCGCATTGCTGTTGAAGAGGCCCGTGACATAGACGTTGTTCACGTAGCTCACGAGTCCGCTGCCGAAGTACGACATGCCGCGCGGATCGGTGTCGTAAAGCGAGAGGAAGAACGGCGAGTACTGGACGCCGGCCTTGAGCGAGCCATAAGCGCTGTCGAGACCCACCCATGCCTGGCGGCCGAAAAGATTGCCGTTCGAATTGCCGAACTGGCCGTTCGCCACGCTGATGCCGCTTTCGAGCATGAAGACGGCGCGCATGTTGCCGCCCAGGTCTTCCGCGCCGCGCAGGCCGAAGCTCGAACCGGTCATGCCGCTATCGGTGAACGAGAACTGATGCCCGGCGTTCTGGCCGGTCTGCGGGTTCAGGGTGTGGCTGGTGTAGAGCACCGAGCCGTCGACGATGCCGTAGAGCGTCACGCTGCTTTGCGCGCAGGCGGCGCCCGAAATGCCCATCGTCCCCATTGCGGCAACCCCGGCGGCGAGCAGTGTCTTACGGAGCATCTTGCGTTTTGGCATTATGGAATCCTGATTAAATGACGTGGGAGGGAAACAACGGGGTTCAACCGGGTTCGCGTCCTTTTGCGTGCGCGTCAGCGCGCGCGGACGTGGCGCCGGGGCGCCATCCGTACGGCTTGCAGACCTGGCGTGGCAGCGCGAGGTCTGCTTCGACGCGTCACGCGGACGTCGTTACGGGGATTGCAGCAGTAAAACGGAAAAGGATGCCGTGCTGGCGAAGTGGCCAAGGCGCGCGCGGGTACGGCGGCGCGCCGCGAGACGGTTTCGGATGGCGGGTTGATGCGGGTGTTCGTTCACCGATTGTCTCTCCACGAACCAGAGGGAATGGCCAGGGCGTCCGGGGTCTCTCTCAGATCGGGATTATTTTTGTACGGTCGTGCGGAAAGTGTCATCCTGGGGGAAATACTCCCACCGCTTACGTGCTCATCGGCGCTTACCTGTGCTTGCGGCGATGGTCGCCGCACCGTGGCCGTGCACGTTCAACGCAGCGGCGTTCGAGATGCGGCGGCCGCTCAGCAAGGCACGATCACCGGCGGCGCGTCCGCGCCGGCATCGACCATGCGTACGGGGAATCCAAAGCACCGTTCGACCAGGTCCGCACGCATCGTGTCGCGCGGCGCGCCTTGCGCGAGGATCGTGCCGTCGACGAGAAACGCGATCCGGTCCGCGTGGCGCGCGGCCAGGTTAGGGTCGTGGACGATCGCGAGTGCGCCCATCTGCCATTCACGCGCGAGCCGTCGGACCGTCGCGAGCAGGTGATGCTGGTGGGCGAGATCGAGCGCGGCGGTCGGTTCATCGAGCAGCAGATAGCGGGGCGTCACGCCACCGCCCAGGTCTCGCGCTTCGTCTTCGGAGGGCCAGAGCTGGGCGAGCACGCGCGCGAACTGCACACGGGCCAGCTCGCCACCCGAGAGCGTGGTGACGTTACGCCGGGAAAGCGCCGATGCACCGGCGAGATCGAGTGCCTGTCCCGCGATCTCGTAGTCGGCCGTGGACAGCGCACCGGCACGGCGCAGATGCGGATAGCGGCCCAGCAGCACGATTTCTTCGGCGCTGAATGGAAAGGCGGGATGGAAGGCCTGCGGTAGCACCGCGCGCAGGCGCGCGAGCCGCTGCGCGCCGATCGAGTCGAGCCGTTCACCGTTGAGGGTGAGCATGCCGGAGACGCGCGTGGCCCGTGCATGCGCACGTCCCGCGAATTCGCCGGCCAACGCTTTCAACAGCGTGCTCTTGCCTGCGCCGTTGCGACCGAGCAGGACCGATAGCGCGCCGGGCTCGACGCGCATCGACAGGTTTCGCAGGATCGCTGTGTCGCTGTACGACACGCTGAGTCCATCGACCATCAGCATGGCGGGTTCGACTCCTCTTCATTCATGAGATCGGTAGGGGTTACGCCAGCCGGCTCATAGCCCCCGGCGGCCACGGCTCTTGCCCAGCAGGACGAGGAAGAACGGCGCGCCGAGCAGGGCCGTCAAAATGCCGAGCGGGACTTCGGCGGGCGCGGCGAGCGTGCGTGCGGCGAGGTCGGCCAGTACGGTCAGCGTGGCGCCGAGCAGCATGGCGCCCGGCATCACGACGCGTTGATCGGGACCGCAGGCGAGCCGCACGCAATGCGGTGCGACCAAGCCGATGAACCCGATCATCCCCGTGCAGGACACCAGCGCGCCGACGCACATGGCCGATGCAACGAGCACTCGCTGCTTGACCGCATGCACCGGCACGCCGAGGTGGAGCGCTTCGGTTTCGCCGAGTTGAAGGGCATTGAGCGCATGGCGCTGGCGGGCGAGCCAGCCTGCGCCGAGCACGGTCAATGGCAGCACCGCACCAACCATGCCCCAATGCGCGCCGCCGAGGCTGCCGAGGCTCCAGAACGTGAGCGAGCGCAGTTGCGCATCGTCGGCCACATAAGTCAGGAGTCCGATACCTGCGCCGGCGAGCGCGTTGATGGCGATGCCCGCGAGCAGCAGCAACGAAAGTGCGAGCCGTCCGCGCGATGCGGCGAGCCGGTACACGAGCGCCGCGACCGCGAGCGCGCCCGCGAATGCCGCGACGGGAAGCCATCCGAGCGCGACGGCGCCGGGCACGACGAGCGGGCCGAGCACGATCAACGCCGAGGCGCCGAGCGCCGCGCCGCTCGACACGCCGATCAGACCCGGATCGGCGAGCGGGTTGCGCATGAGCGCCTGCAACGCGCTGCCCGCCGTACCGAAGCCGACTCCGACGAGCACCGCGAGCACGACGCGTGGCAGCCTGATAGTCAGGATAACGGAACGAATTTGCTCGATCGCGGCGTCATGTGCAAATGCGGGAGCGGGCCAGAGCGCCTGGAACACCTGCAGCGGCGTGACGCGGTAAGCGCCGGTGCAGACGGCGGCAAGCATCGAGACGATGAGGAGAAGGCTTAGCGTCGCGAGCGGGACCCATGCGGTGCGGCGGCGTCGCGCCGCGCGTTCCGTGGCGGTTGCGGGTGCGAGTCGGCTCGCGGACCGGATCGTGCTCATGCGCTGGCCAGTTTCCGGTGCAGCTCCATGACCGCCTGCGGCAGGCGTGGGCCGAAGCCGAGCAAAAAGAGCGCGTCGAGCGACACGATACGTTGCGCCCGGCCGGCCGGTGTATCCGCGAAGCCGGGCGCGCCGAGCAGCGCTTTCGGCGAGCCCGTTGCGGCGAGGCCCTCGTTGGTGGTCAGCACGATATCGGGGGCCGCCGCGACGAGTGCCTCGGCCGTCAACGGTCGGTAGCCATTGAAGCCCTGCATCGCATTGCTGGCGCCGGCATAGGTCAGCATCGCGTCGGCGGCGGTGCGCTGTCCGGCGACGAGCGCCTGATTGCCCGTGTGGTTCAGGACGAACAGCACGCGCGGCGGTTTGGCGGTGCGCGCCGTTTGCGCGAGCGGCGATGCAGCGACCATGTCGCATGTCGCCTGCCAGTCGCGGTCGAAGCGGGCGCGCAGCGCGGCGCCCGCGTCCGCGGTGTCGAGCGCCGTCGCGATGCCGGCGATCTTCGTGCGCACCGTATCGACATTGTGGCCCTCGGCGAACGTTTGCACGGCCACGCCGGCCTCCTTGATCTGCGAGAGCACGACGGGCGGGCCGGCCTCGGCGGAGGCCAGCACGAGGTCGGGGCGCAACGAAAGCAGCCCTTCCGCGGAGAGCGCGCGCTGATAGCCGACTTTCGGCAACTGGCGCGCGGCTTCGGGAAAGGTGCAGGTCGTATCGGCGCCTACGAGCCGGGCGTTGGCATGCAGCGCGTAGACGATCTCGGCGAGCGCGCCGCCGATCACGACTACGCGACGCGCGTCGCTACGTCGGGCGTCGCTACGCCGGGCGTTGGCGCCCTGCGGCGAGGCCGCATTTGCGAGGCTCGCGCCGGTCAAGCTGGCGAGGCCGCTCGCGCAAAGCGTCGCCGCGCCGAGGCGTCCCACGAACGCGCGCCGTGCGCGATTCACCGAGGCGGCGCTCACGCCAGCGTCTCCCCGCAGTCGAGCGCAGGCAGGCTCGCAGTCAGCTCGCGCCAGCCCTCGAGTTCGGCCGCGCCGGGCTTGCGGGCGCCGAACAGCATCGCCACGTTCTCGCCCTGTGCGTCGAACAGTTCGAGCGACGTGACGATCCCGTCGCTCGTCGGCTTTCTCACGATCCAGGCTTCAACGATCAGGTCTTCGCGCACGTGGAGGTTGAAGCCCGGATCGAGCACGTTGAGCCATGGGCCCATCGAACGTATCGTCTGCACCGGCCCGGTATGGATCTGGATCATCCCGCGATTGCCGACGAACACCATGATCGGCAACTGCGTGGCCGCTGCGCCTTCGAGGACGCGTTTGAGCGCATCGGTCGCGACCGGGTAGGCGAAATCGCGCGCGGCAAGACGCAGCGCCTGGGTGCGCAGGAGTCCGAATTTGCGCAGCATGCCGAAGAACTGATGCGTATCCGTCATCGCCGACCAGGCGTTGCGGAAACCCGCGACGTCGATCGCGGTGTCGGGGAGTGCCGCGGCCGGCGCGGGGGCGGCGGCGACCTCCAGACCCGCCACCTGATCGCGCATGCGCCAGCGGTCCACCAGCGCATCGAAGGCGGCGTGGTCGCTCTGGTCGCGCAGGAATACCTTGTGCACGGCGTGGCCCTGTGCATCGAAGAATTGCAGGCTCTTCATCGTGCCGTGCGCCGTGGCCTCGCGCACCGCGAAGCCCGACGACCAGTTGTTATAGAAGATGCGCAGATCGATCGCCTGGCCCAGCGCGAGGCCAACCGGACCGTCGTGGCTCATCTCCTCGAACGGGCCATCCTTTTCGTGCACGGCGGCCTCGTTGCGCGTGAGCGCCATCACGGCGCCGAGCGCCGGCATCTCTTCGAACAGCTCGACGAAGCGCGGTTCGAGCCGCACGACATGTTCGCCGACGAACGCGGCCAGCGCTTCGCCTTCGCTGACACCGAGCGCCTGCGCGGCTTCGCGGTTGCGAAGCTTTCTTTCGCTCTTGATGCGCAGGAAATCTTCGCGCAGCAGCTGCGGTGCGAGGGGCGTGGTGCGGTTGGCGGCGGGAGTGAGTGAATTCAACATGGCAATTTCCTTTCTTTGCAGGCTCGATAAAGAACTGGCGTAGCGGACAGGCACGGGGTGCGGGTTTCAGAAGTCCATCTTCATGCTGACCGAGACATTGCGGCCCGGCGCCGTATAGGCGTCGAGTACGGGCGACGATTGCGCGATGCCACGTACATCGGACCAGTTCCAGTACTTGCGGTCGAACAGATTGAACACGCCCAGATACGCGACCACGTGCTTGGTGAAGCGATAGCCGCCACGCAGGTCGACGACGAACGAGGAGGGCGGCGTGAAGCATGGAATCGATTGGCGCCGGGCATTGAGGCAGGTGCCGGACGCGATGTCGCTCTGGCTCTTCGCGAGCTGGAACAACAGGTCGGTCTGGACGAACCAGCGCTCGCTGGGCTCGAAGCGCACGCCCAGCACCGCGGAGAAGGGGTTCACCGTGTTGAGCGGCTGGCTCGGCTCGCCTTCGTTCTGCATCGTGCCCTTCGTATAGGCCATGGCCGTCTTGAGCGTGACGCCGTTGGGCATGACCCACTCGGCGCGGCCTTCGAGCCCGTAGATACGCGCCTTCGCAAAGTTCACGTACTGGTAGACGAGCGGATTCGACGGCGTTCCCGCGCCGCCGATGGTGCGCTGGGTAATGAAGTCGTGGTAGTTGCCACCGAAGGCAGCCGTGCTGTAGCGGAGCGTCCCATAGCCGGTGCCGAGCTTGCCGCGCAGGCCCGCTTCGATCGTGTCGCTGGTTTCAGGCTTAAGATCAGGATTGCCAATCGATGTATAGCCGTAAATCGGATTGGCGAAACTGTTATTGACCTGGTCCGGCGTGGGCGTGCGAAAGCCGTGCGCGTACTGCGCATACGGTATCAGCGCAGGCGATATCTGGTACAGCACCGCAAGCCGCGGCGAAAGCGCGTGATCGCTCGTCGAGACTGGCGTGCCCGCGTAGAGCGGATCGCCGGTGCGAGGGCTCAGACGATACGAGTCGAAGCGCAACCCCGGCGTGACCGTGAGCTTGCCATAGCCGATTTCGTCCTGCACGAACGCGCCCAGCAGCGTGTAGTCGGTGTCGGGAAACGCCTTGTTCGGGAACGGCGCTTCGCCGGCGCCGGGCACCGTGCCGTTGCGCAGGTTCTTGACGCGGTCGAGGCTGCCGTCGGCGCCGTAGACGAGCTTGTGCCCGAGCGGCCCGGTCGTGAACGCACTTTCGGCAAAGGCCGAGCCGCCGAACACGTTCTCCGAATACGTGTTGTAGCGGGTACGGGACGGCGAGCTGCCGCGCGTCTCGTTCGAGAACTGATCTTGATAGGAATCCTGATAGTAAAGCTGAAAATGTGCGGCCTGGAGGTAGCGATGGCTACGGTCCGCGAAGTCGTAGTCGAAGCTGTACCGGTTGCGTTCGAGCTTGTTGTTGTCGGTGAGCCCGAGCGTCGTCGGCGGATTGATGGCCGACAGCACGTTCGTGTCGATGCGCTGTTGCACCGTTTCCGCGGTGAACTTGAGCGTGTCGTGCGCAGTGGGCGTCACGACGAGTTTTCCGAGCAGCGACTCCGTGTAGGTATCCTGAGGATTGGCCGTCGTGCGCAGCGTGCTGCCCGAGTTGTTCGAGCCCATCGTATCGGTCTCGTGGCCGCGGCGCCCGTCGGCAATGATCATGCCCTGCACGAGATCGTTGCCGGCCGCGGCGGACACCGTGCCGCCAACGCTGCGGTCCGCGGAGGCATAGCTGGGACGCAGCGAAAAATAGGTCTTCTTGCCATAGATGTCGAGCAGGTCGCGCGGATCCCTGGTGATGAAATTCACCGCGCCTGTGAGGCCGTCGCTACCGTAAAGCGCCGAAGCGGGGCCGCGCAGAATCTCGATGCGTTTGAGCGTGTCGACATCGGCATAGTCGCCGCGGCCCGCTTCGAGCGGGCCGAACGAAAAGGCGCTCGGCAGGCGGATGCCGTCTTCCATCAGCAGGATGCGGTTGCCTTCGAGGCCGCGGATATTGATGCTTGAATCGTTGTCGCGGCCGCCGCCCTGCGCCGCCGACGACGGGCGATACGGCGCGCGCGACACGGTTACGCCTGGCTCGTAGCGCAGGGCGTCCTTGATGTCGTTGGCCTGCTGTTCCTCGATGTCCTCGCTCGTGATGACCGACACGCTTGCGGCCGTGCGGCTGGCCGGTGTGGCGATGCGCGTGGCCGTGACCGTGACGGGGTCGAGTTGATCGTTGCCACCGCGCGCGGCGACGAGCAGGGTAGCCGGCGCCGGCTGCGCGGATGCCGTGGGCGCCGTGAACGGTGCGGCCTCGGAGGCGGCGGTGGGTGCGGCTATACCGGCCGCCTGTCCGGCAGCGGCGTGGATGCTGAAGACGCCAAAGAATGCCGCGGAGAAACGACGCGGTGTCGAATGAAGCGGGTGCAAGAAAGGTTCTCCCAGTCACGAGTTTGAATCGGAAAGCTGGCTGGGCGAACACGGTGCCTGGCTGGCGCGCGCCTGGCATGGACCAATACATGCGGCGCTGACGAGTCTCGGATTGTAATGAGAATTATTATCATATGCAATGGAAATGAAAGAAATACTGGGGCAATGCGCCGAGACAGTGGAGTGCCCAGTTCACGCCGGCTGCGCCAAAATAAAGCGGCGCCCGGGCAGACGCGGACCGTCATCGCCTGGCGGGGCGCGTGAATGCGATCCTGTGGTGGGGCGTGCAGGCGGAACCGGTTGCGTCGGCGATGTGCCTGCTCTTATTTATGTATGAAGGTTGTAGAATGGCGCCGGCTTGTTTTATACCCGTGCCGCTATTCCCGACTTCTCCATTCAGACCATCCGCAGATAATCGATTTGCCCGTGGCCAAACGTTTCTTCGATTTCCCACGCGTTGCCGCCTTGATTGCGCTGTGTGTGCTGCTCGGGCTCACGCATTTGATCGTCGCGCAGTTGCAATTACGAGCGACGATGGCCACGCGTGACCGGTTCGACCACTTCGCCACGGCGACAACGAGCAAAATCCAGACGCAACTGGTGCGCTACGTCGATATATTGCCGGGCCTGCGAGGCCTATGGAATATATCGGGTACGCCGTCGCGCGCGGTGTTTCACGATTATGCGAAATCGCTGAATGTACGCGAGCGTTTTCCCTCTCTCATCCAGGTCAATTTCTGCGACTACATCGAGAAATCGGATACCGCGGCCTACGAGGCTCGCGTGCGAAAGGAGGATAGCGATCCGCACTTTCACGTATTCCCCTCGTGGACCGCGCACGATCACCGATTAGTCGTGCGTCGCGACGATCCCGATAACGGGATCTACAGAGGGCGCGATATCGAAGGTAACTTCCGCTACGACGTCGCGACGCCGACGTACACGTCGAGTGCGCCGTTCACGTCGGGAGAGGCGATCAAGCAACTCGACGGACGAAAAGGTGCGGGCCTCGGCATTCGCCTCGCCTTTTTTCAGGGAGGGCGGACCCCATCCTCATCCGACCGCGAAGCGCGCTTCATCGGCTCAGGCGGTCTTTTCGTCGACGTGACCACCCTGATCAACGAAGCCGTCCCGGCTCAGGAGTGGCAGTTTCTGGCGCTGACACTGCACACGCTGCCGAACGCGGGAGAGCCTGCGGAACCGCTCCGGCGTCAGCTATTTTCCTTTGTCCCGGCGAGCGGGAACGCGCATGACGCGATCTCCGCGCAGCGCACCTTCACGGTCGCGCAGCGCCGCTTCGTGCTGGACTTTTCGGTTCCCGCGGCGTATTTCGACGATCCGATCGGCAGCCATATCGAGTTGATCGGCAACGTGGCGGGAATCGCGGTGAGCATCGCGTTCGCGCTGATGCTCTATCAATTTCTGGCCTCCCATAAGCAGCTGACGACAACCGTCACGCACCAGTCCCAATCGCTCGCCCATAGCGAGCATCGCGTCGAGCGCCTGTTGCAGGAGCGCCTGCAGGCGGAGCAAGAGATCGCCCGCCAGGGCGAACGTCAGAGGCAGCAGATCGGCCGCGAGCTGCACGACGATCTCGGCCAGAGGCTGACCGGCGCATCGCTCCTGCTCGGCAAGCTCGCACATGACTCGCAGAACGGCGCGCGCGACGATACCCGGCATGCAATCGAAAAGATCTCGGCTATCGTCGTCGACAGCATCGACACGATCCGCTCGATGTCTCGCGGCCTCGCGCCGTTCGACGGATCGCCGCACGATCTGGGCGCGGCGTTGCGTGAACTGTGTGCCGAGATCGATCCGCTCCTGCCCGATGGTTGTCATCTCCACAACGGCTTCGACACCGAGCTGCTGAGTCAGGACGAGTCGACACATCTTTACCGGATCGTGCAGGAATCGATGGCCAACGCGCTGCGTCACGGTCATGCGACTCGCATCGACGTGAGCTTGAGCGACAACGAGGGCCGCGTATCGCTGAGCGTCCGCGACAACGGCGTCGGACTGCCCGCCGGCTACGACAGCGACGCACCCGCCGCCTCGGGCCTCGGCCTGCGCAACATCCGCTCGCGGGCTCGACTGCTCGGCATGCACGCGCGCATCCATCGCCGCCCGGAAGGCGGGACGACCGTTGAGGTAAGCTGAGCGGATGACCCAATCCATCGCCAGATCCATCGTATTGATCGACGATCATCCGATCGTG
The DNA here is from genome assembly GCF_905220245.1 of Paraburkholderia sp. J63. Lineage (NCBI taxonomy): Bacteria > Pseudomonadati > Pseudomonadota > Betaproteobacteria > Burkholderiales > Burkholderiaceae > Paraburkholderia > Paraburkholderia sp. J63. The sequence continues at coordinate 189,424 of NZ_CAJMZF010000001.1, forward strand.
CTCGAAGGTTTGAGCAACCTGCTCAAGTCGGTACCGGACTATCGCGTGCTCGGCACGGCGAGCAACGAGCACGACGGCTTCAATCTAGTGCGCGAATTCCGCCCCGATGTCGTGATCGTCGATCTGGTGCTCGGCGACACGTTCGCGTTGAAACTGATCGAGCGGATTGCCGCTGAATACGCGGAAACGCGCGTGATCTGCATGTCGATGCACTCCGATGCGGCGTATGCGGAGCCGGTCGCGCTGGCGGGGGCGTTGGGCTATATCAACAAGGCCCAGGTGGGACGCACCATCCTCGACGTGATCGCTTCCATTCTGAACGGCAAGCCCCATTTCCCGCCCGAGGTCCAGCTCAATCTGCTGCGGCGAGCGAGAGGCTTGCGAAGCGGACATTCGCCGCTCGCGGCGCTGTCGCCTCGCGAGGTCGAGGTGCTGCATCTGATCGGTCAGGGCATGACCAAGCAGCAGATCGGCGAGCGCATCGGACGCAGCCCGAACACGGTCGAAACCCACCGGTCCAACATCAAGCGCAAGCTGGAACTGCAGTCGAATGCCGAGTTGATCCGCTTCGCGACGCTGAACATGCCCGGCCTCTCGGCCGCGATCCTCTCTGCACCACCATCGGACGCCGCCGATTAGCAGATTGGCGCGCCGCCGCCTATCACTCCCGGGTTGAGTGCAAATCAACTCCGGGGGCGATGTCCCCAACGTTCCGATCGTCCTAACATCCCGACGTGCGCAATCAGTGTGTGATCGCCCGGCGGCCGCGTGGTGCGCCGGCGATCCGCTTACACGTCTTGCGCAACCGCCATCCACAGGCAACGGCTTGTCAGGCCGAAACATCGAATTCAACCAACGGGAACGGGGAATGAAGAAGTCGCTTCCAGCAGTCTTGAGTGTTTGCGCGGCGCTTGCGGCATGTGGCGGTGGGGGAGACGGCAACGACAATGGCAGCGGCGGTGCCGGGACGGGCGCATTGCAGCCTTATTCCGTTGCCTATACCGATTACAACGCCAGCGCCGGGGTCTCGGGAACCCCCTGGAATGGGGCATCGTTCATCGACAACATGCCGACGAAAACCAGTACCCAGACGTTGACCCAAAGCGGCTGGACCGGCCAGATCACCTATGGGGCGCCGGGAACCACGAGCACCATTCAGGTCAACAACACAGCGCTCGCGAACACGAGCCCGATCAGCGTGGCGGGCAGCGCTTCACCGCGTTTATTCGATCCCTATGGGGCAACGGGCACGCCGCTGGGCACCAACACCGAACCGAATCTCGACGGCGCGTTCGAGATCTGCGGCGCGGCGTCTGCGGGCAGCATCAGCGATAACGGCTACGCGGCCACCGACGTTCTGATTACCGGCAGCGCCACCCAGATCCTGGCCGTGAGCGAACTGGCCGGAAAAAGCTTCGTATTCAATCAGTACTGCGATCCAGTCAATCAGGCCGGCCCGCAAACATTGACCTTCGATTCGGCCGGCAATGCGAATTTCAGTCTCTATACCGGATCGACCAATTCCGGACCGCTAACGCCGGTTCAGGTTTCGGCCGCATCGTTTCAGAGTGCAATGAATGGCACGCCTTATACCGACACGCAAGCGGGCAGTACGCTCTGGACGGTATACCGCTTCATCACGGCGACGAATACGCTGAAGTACGTCATTGTGGAACGCGGAACGGCGGACGGAAATTACATCGGCATGTGGTACTGAGACAATTCGAAGGAATCAAATGGGTACGCTCCTTGCACTGATCTTCTTTTGCGCGTTCGTCGTTCTTCCGGTGTGGACGGTATTCCGGAAGCGCGACCTGAAACAACAGGTGTTGCAGGCCGCCGGTCTCGCCGATGGCCAAGGTTACGCATTCTTTTACGGGCAAAGTGGCATCGCGCTCAATCCGCTGACCAGGACCGTCGTTGTCGCGTCGAAATGGCGAGTCAAGCATTATCCGTTCAGTGACATCCGTAGCTGGGCAGCGAGCAAGGTCGATGCGGGCCAACCGCACATGACGGCGTTCGGCGGCGTCAGCGGGGCGCTGCAGAACACGGGCAACGCGATGCTGGCGAAAGCGAAGGCCGATGCAGCGAGCGGCTTCTTCGTGACCGTCAAGGACATCGACGATCCAAAGTGGCACGTCCAGATGATCAAGGAGCGCGATCAGGCGCGCTGGATGGAGATCTTCCGGCAGGAGATCAACGAAAAGCCCTGATGTGCGGCGTTCGGCGCTTTCATGCTGTGCCGGATTCCTGCAGGCGTGCGGCAAGAGAAAGCGGAAGCAAGAGTTAGGCGATCGGAACTGTCCGAGCGGGCGGGCGTCGCGTGTGGCGCGGCATCGATGAGAATCGGCTCATACGGCCGCTCGCGGCCCTTATGGCGCTCTACGCCGCCCGCTGCGACTATCTCGTGAACCAACCATGCATCGTATTCCTGCCCGCTCCCGCACGATCCACGGCGTCACCATCGGCATCCTGATGCTCGACACCGGCTTCCAGCGCCTGCCCGGCGATATCGGGCACGGCGCGACGTGGCGCTTCCCCGTGCAGTACGGCCTCGTGAGCGGTGTCACGGCCCCCGACGTCATGGCCGCGACCGGCGGCGACGCGCAAGCCGCCGAAGCCCTGATTGAACGCTTCGCCGCTGCCGCCGCGCAGCTCGTCGCGCTCGGCGTGGAGGGCATCACGACCAGTTGCGGATTTCTCGTCGCTTTTCAGCAGGCGCTGGCGGAGCGCTGCGCCGTGCCTGTCGCGACCTCGGCGCTGTTGCAGATTCCGGCCGTATCCGCGTTGCTGCCCGCACGCCAGCGCGTCGGCATCCTTACCGTGCGCAAATCCGCGTTGACGGCGCAGCATCTGCTGGCCGCTCATGCGCCGGCCGATCTGCCCGTTGCCGGCCTTCGCGAGGACAGCCGCTTCCTCAGCAACAGCATGAATAACGCGCCGAGCGTCGATTTCGACGAACAGGCCAGCGATGTGCTCGAGTGCGCCGAGCGGTTGCTCACCGCTCATCCGGACGTCGGGGCGATCGTCAGCGAGTGCACTAATTTCGCGCCTTATTCGGCGCTCGTCAGCGAGCGTTTCGGTGTGCCGGTATTCGATATCGTTACGATGATCGAATGGCTTCATGCGGGCTTGCGGCCCAGGCGATTTACACCGGAGTCCTATGGATTGCGCTGATTCGCACTTGCCCGCGCATTACATTTCCCAGTAATGATCCTGCCTGAACAGATCGGTATAAAAATCGAGGAACGCACGCACCTTGGACGAGACCGTTTTCTTGCGTGGATAGACGCCCCATATGGCGGGGCTCGAATTCGTCGCCTGACCTTCCCAGTCCGGCAGCAGGCGCACCAGTCGTCCGGCGCGCAGCGGCTCGCCGATCGCCCATAGCGGCAGCAGCGCGGCGCCGCAGCCGGTGATCGCGAGATCGAGGATCGCCTCCATGTTGTTCGCGCGCAGGCGGCCGTGCAGCTTGACTTCGACGGCATCTTCCTGCTCGTCGGCCCCGGATTGGGGGGCGAGGAGCCATGAGTCGTCGCCGGCGATCGCAAAGCGTATGGCCGGATGCGCTTGAAGATCGGCCGGCCGCGCAGGCATCCCGTAACGGCGCACGTGATCGGGGCTCGCACAAACCACGCATGGATGGCTCGCGAGGCGACGCGCCATCAGTTGCGAGTTGGGCAGCACGCCCACGCGGATCGCGACGTCGATGCCTGTGGCGACGAAATTCACGATCTCGTCGGTGATGATGACGTCCACGTCGATATGCGGATACCGTTTCGTGAATTCCGCCAGATGAGCGACGACATGGCGGCGGCCGAACGCGGTCGGCATCGTCACGCGCAGCAAGCCCTGCGGCGAAGCATTGAGCGACGACGTTGCCGCGCACGCTTCGTCGAGCATCCGCACGGCGGCCGCGCCTTGCTCACGGAACACGCGGCCGCCTTCGGTCAGGGCGAGTCCGCGCGTGGAGCGGTTAAAGAGCGCGATGCCGAGATCGCGCTCCAGTTCGGCGATATGACGCGAAACGGTTGAGGTCTTGACGTTGAGTTGGTCCGCGGCCTTGTTGAAGCTTCCAAGATCCGCGGCATACAGGAACGCGCGCACGGCGGCGAAGTAATCCATAAACAGACTTTCCGGGGCAGCTATTGGGTGTCCTGCGGGGTGTCCTGCGTCCGCCGGCCGACCCGATGCGCCCATTGTGCGAGGCGGTTGACTCTCATTGGCGGCGCGCGAGGGCAGGACCATGCGTCTGCGCACGAACCTTGGCGACCGCGTTGGCGTCGACGGGTGGCGCGTGATTGCCCCAGCTCGACCGGATAAACGTGACGACGTCTGAGACCTCGGCGTCGCTGAGACGTTCACCGAAAGGTGGCATCGTGAACTGCGTGGGAACGCGCGTAGTACCGACCTCGGTATTGCCGTTGAGCACGATGTTGATCAGCGAGGTCGGGTCCTTTGCGTTGACGACCGGATTGCCGGCGAGGGCGGGAAAGGTGTCCCGATAGCCCTTGCCCGACGAGAGGTGACAGGCCGCGCAGCTATTCAGGTAATCGATCGCACCGCGCGCGCTCACGTCGCCCTTCGCGAGCGCGGCGCCGGCAGTGCTTGCATACGCGTAGTGCTCCGCCGATGGATGGGCGGGCAGCGACTTCAGGTAGGTGGCGACTGCGAGCAGATCGGTGTCGCCCAGGTACTGCGAACTGTGCTCGACGACGTCGCGCATGCCACCGAACGCAGCCGTTTGCGCGTTGCGCCCCGTGCGCAGAAACTCGACGATATCGGTCTTGCTCCACTGGCCGAGTCCGGTCAGGTCGTCGCCGCGCAAATTGTTCGCGACGTAATGGTCGATGACGCCACCGGCGAGGTAGTCGGGGCCGTCCGCGTCGCCGAGGGCTTTCTCCTGGAGGCCGACGCCACGCGGCGTATGACAACTGCCGCAATGCATGAGTCCTTCGACGAGATAGCGCCCACGTTCGAGCAGCGCTGCGTCATGCGCGGCCCCGGCATCCGCTGCACCGCCGATGTCTGGCTGTGCGAGCGGCAGTACTTTCGGCGCGAAAGCCCAGCGCCAGTAAGTAAGCGGCCAGCGCATCGAGAGCGGCCAGGGAATATCGGGCTTGCGGTCCGGCGCGTGAACGGGCGTGACGCCGTGCATGAAGTACGCGTAGAGCGCCCGCACGTCGTCGTCGCTCACGTGGGCGTACGACGGATAGGGCATCGCGGGGTACAGCGGGCTGCCATCGGCACGGATACCGCGGCGCAGCGCGCGTTCGAAGTCGCGAAGCGTATAGCGTCCGATACCGGTCTCGGCGTCGGGCGTGATGTTGGTGGTGTAGACGGCGCCGATGGGCGTCGCGATCGAAAGGCCGCCCGCGAACGGCTTGCCGTCCTTCACGCTATGGCACGCTGCGCAATCGCCGAGTACGGCCAGATAAGCGCCGCGCCGGATGAGCGCGGTGTCGGCGACGGTATCGGCCGCCGCTTGTTCGAATGCCCGATCGTCACCACCGTGGCCGCCGAATAGCGCCGCGACGATCCATGCGCACGCAACGATCATCACGGCGAGCGCGACGAGACCGGCGATGATGGTCCCCGGCCGGAGCGTAGTCTTCATGGCTACGCTCCTCACGCCTGCACGAGCGCGCCGGGACGCTTGAGATACTGTGTCCGTATCGCGTCGGCGGCGAAGTAGGCCAGCGCGCCCACCAGGCCGGTCGGGTTGTAGCCGATGCCCTGCGGAAACGCCGAGGCGCCCATCACGAAGAGGTTCGGCACGTCCCAGCTCTGCAGGTAGCGGTTCAGCGCGCTCGATTGCGGGTCGGCGCCCGTGATGACGCCGCCGGCCGTGTGTGTCGTCTGGTATTCGCGCACGTTGAAATGTTCGCCGGGCGCGCGGATGCGCGTCGAATGCGATTTCGGATTCATCTTCGCCACGATCTCGAGCGCGCGGTCCGTGACGAAGCGGGTCATCCGGTATTCGTTGTCGTGCCAGTCGAAGGTCATGCGCAGGAGCGGCATGCCCAGCGAGTCGCGATAAGTCGGATCGAGGTCGAGATACGCGTCGCGGTACGACATGACCGAGCCGTGCGCGACGACGTTTGTCGTGTGGAGATAATGGTCCTTTGCCGCGCGCTTCCATTGCGCGCCCCACGCCGGCGTGCCGGGCGGCACGGCGAGTTGCTGGATTGGCCGGCCGCCCGTTTGTCCGCCGATGATGTACGCGCCGCCGAGGAAGCCGTGCGGACCGTGGTCGAAGTGGTCCGAGTTGAATTCGTCGACGATCTGCGAGCCGCCCGCGCCCGCGGCCATGAACGGATTGATCGGCACGTCCTTGTCGTAGAAGACCGACGTCGAGCTCATCATCTGATAGGCGAAGTTCTTGCCGATCACGCCCTTGCCGGTCGCCGGGTCGTAGGGCTTGCCGATGCCTGAGAGCAGCATCAGCCGCACGTTGTTGAGCTGAAACGACGAGAGGATCACGAGTTCGGCCGGCTGGAATACCTCGTTGCCGGCGCCGTCGATATAGGTGACGCCGGTAGCGCGCTTGCCGCTCGAATCCATATTGATCTTCACGACATGGCTCTGCGTGCGCAGCTCGAAGTTCGGCTTGCGCATGAGTGCCGGGAGGATCGTGGTTTGCGGAGACCCCTTCGAATAGAGAAAGCAGCCAAAGCGCTCGCAGAAGCCGCACAGGTTGCATGGGCCGAGGCGCACGCCATAGAAGTTCGTGTAGGGCTCTGAGCAGTTCGCGCTCGGCTGCGGGAACGGATGGTAGCCCAGCTCGCGCGCGGCGTTGGCGAACAGCCTGGCCGCGTACTGATCGGCGACGGGCGGCGTCGGGTAAGGGCGCGAGCGCGGCCCTTCGAACGGGTTGCCGCCGGGCATGATCCGGCCTTGCAGGTTGCCGGCCTGGCCCGAGGTGCCGTTCAGATATTCGAAGCGATCGAAATACGGCTCCAGCTCGTTCCAGGTGACGTCGTAGTCCTGGATCGTCATGTCCGCGGGCAGGAACCGCGCGCCATAGCGCTCGATGTTGTGCGAGCGGAACTTCATGTCCTCGGGCGACGGCCGGTAAAGCTGGCCGTTCCAGTGCACGCCGGCGCCGCCCACGTTGTCGGGCAGCAGGAACGCATTGTATTGACGGTAGGGGACGGCGGTGTCGCCGGCCGCGTGGCGCACCGTCACGGTTTCGAGCGAGAGCCGGCGGAACAGCTCGCCGCGGATACCGTATTTCAGCTCGTCGACGGCCTTCGGATACGTGTAGTCGGGCGAGGTATCGCGATTGTGCCCGCGTTCGAGCGCCACTACATCGAGGCCCTCGCTGGCCAGCTCCATGGCGAGGATCGACCCGGTCCAACCGAGCCCGATCACGACGACGTCTGCGGGTTTCATCGATTTTGTCATGCGGTATTTCTTGGCCTTTGCTCTCAGGTTCTGTTTTCCAGCTCTGCTTTTAAGCCCTTGTTTTCAACCCTTCTCGCCCAGGATCGATACCGGCGGCAACGGGTACACCTTGTCGTATTGCGTGACCCAGTCCATGAAATCGGCGCGCGCACCCGGAAAGCCGATCATCTTCCACGCCCCCATGCCGCGATTGCCGCCATACATCGGATCGGCGAAATAGCCTTCTTTCGTGTTCGCGAGTAGTTGAATGAAGAACTCGTTCGTTTTCATATCGGGCAGCGCGATCTCACCTTTCTCGAGTTGGCCCAGCACTTGGTCCTGCGTGGCGGCGTCGAGCTTCGCGAAGTGCTGGCCGTGCTCGCGGCTGCACCACGCGTCAATGCCCGCAATCGCTACGCGGTACATATCGCGCGGCGAGTATTTCATCTGGTAGCCGAGCGAGAAAGCCGAATCGGGACGAAAGGGGCCTTGCAGATACCAGCGCGCGCCGTGTCCGTAGTCGGTGTCCATCTGCCGGTCGATAAACTCGGGCACGTGCAGATCGAGCGCGCCGGGGCCATCTTCGTTCGAGGGGATCAGGCGGTCCACCGCTGCCTGAATGAAAGCCCATTCGGCGGCGGTGAAATAGTGGGGATCGTAGGCCGCACTGTCCGGAGTTTCGGCCGCGGCGGCATCGGCGAGCGGCAGGGTGCGCGTGGTCTTGAGCACCACGGCCGACGAGGCCGCGACCAGCGAACCCTTGATGAACCCCCGGCGCGAAGCGTTGGCGTTCTCTTTCTTCATGTCGCAACTCCTTCTATCGCCGACTTGAGTTATCGACATTGGCTTTCAAGGCAACGGTCTGACGATAGGGGATGGCGAATTGAAACGGAACACCCACGCAGAGAATTCAGTTTTGCAAAATGGGGGGTACCTGCGTGGCAACGCGGCCGCAGCAGTCCTCCGGAACGCAGGCGCTGAAGAACGTTGCGCGGTCCACGTTATGCGGACCGATAAATAAATCCCTGTTTGTTCCGATAAGGTCTTTAAAAAGCGAATCGGGGTCGTTGGCCAGAAAGCACTCGACGAAGTTCGGGTGTCGTCGGTAAATTGACGTCAGGCGATCAAGCCGAACCAAACAAAGAACCTGAGGGAAACATGGCATATCACCATCTGTTGCACGATCTGCGCGTTACAGTCATCGCGGGCGTTGCAGCGGCATCCGTGGGCTTTGCGAGCTCCGCACTCGCCGAGCCGATCCCAAACAAGACACTCGTCTATTGCTCGGAGGGTAGCCCGGCGGGCTTCGATTCCGCGCAGTTCACGACGAGCGTCGATTACAGCGCGTCCGCGCTTCCGGTCTACGACCGGCTCGTCGAATTCGTGCGCGGCGGCACGACGGTCGAGCCTGGTCTCGCGGAGAAATGGGACGTATCGCCCGACGGCAAGGTCTACACGTTTCATCTGCGCCACGGCGTGAAGTTCCATACGACGGCCTATTTCAAGCCGACTCGCGACTTCGACGCCGACGACGTCGTGTTCACGTTCGAGCGCATGCTCGATCCGGATCAGCCGTTTCGCAAGGCCTATCCGGTGCCGTTCCCGCGCTTCGTCGACATGGGGCTAAACAAGCTGATCGTGAAGGTGGAGAAGGTCGATCCTTACACGGTGCGCTTTATGCTATCGGCGCCGAATGCGCCGTTCATCCAGAACATGGCGATGGCGTATGCGTCGATCCTCTCGGCCGAGTATGCCGGGCAACTGCTCAAGGCCGGACGCGCGGCCGATATCAACCAGAAGCCGGTGGGCACCGGGCCGTTCGTGTTCCACAGCTACATGAAGGACGCGACGATCCGTTACGACGGCAACCCCGATTACTGGAAGAAGGGCGACGTGAAGATCTCGAAGCTGATCTTCTCGATCACGCCGGATGCCGCCGTGCGCGTGCAGAAGCTGAAGCAGAACGAGTGTCAGGTGATGAGCTATCCGCGCCCGGCCGATATCGCGACGCTGAAGGCGGACCCGGACATCGCGATGCCGTCGCAGCCGGGCTTCAATCTCGGCTACCTCGCCTATAACGTCGAACACAAGCCGCTCGGCAACGTCGACGTGCGCCGGGCGCTCGACATGTCGATCGACAAGCAGGCGATCATCTCGTCGGTCTACCAGGGCGCGGGGCAGGCCGCGTTCGCGCCGATGGCGCCCGCGCAGTGGTCGTACGACAAGAACCTCAAGGCCGCGCCGTACGACCCCGCGAAGGCGAAGGCGCTGCTCGCGAAGGCGGGCTTGCCCAACGGCTTCGACATCACGTTGTGGGCGATGCCGGTGCAGCGTCCCTACAACCCGAACGCGCGACTGATGGCCGAGATGATCCAGTCCGACTGGGCGAAGATCGGCGTGAGGGCGAAGATCGTCACCTACGAGTGGGGCGAGTATCTGAAGCGCGCGCACGCGGGCGAGCACGACGCCATGCTGATCGGCTGGACCGGCAACAACGGCGATCCCGACAACTGGCTCGGCACGCTGCTCGGCTGCGAGGCGGCGAAGGGCGACAACGATTCGCGCTGGTGCTACAAGCCATACGACGATCTGATCCAGAAGGGGCGCACGACGCTGGGTCAGGACGCGCGCACGAAGATCTATGTGCAGGCCCAACAGATCTTCGCCGAGCAACTGCCGTTTTCGCCGATCGCGAACTCGACCGTCTATCAGCCCGTGCGCACGAACGTCGTCGACATGCGGATCGAGCCGCTCGGCTACGTGCGCTTCGACGGTGTCAGCGTGAAGTAGTGCGATGGACGGCGGCGGTATCCGGTGCCGTCGCAGCGGCTAATTTGCCCGGACCAGTGGTGTCGCCGCTGGTCTCCCATTCTCCTCCGTAAAGATCGGGCGGCGTGCCCGCTCGTTCGCCTGATCGTCTAAATCGCGGCAGCGTTCCCTTTAACGCATTGTCGCCCGTCGCGTGCGCGCCATCCCCTGCACGCGCACAAACAGTTCCGATCGACTAACTCTTGAAGCGGAACGCACAGGAATCCGGTGCGGTGTGCCGCCCCGTGCAGCAAGCGTTCGCCGCGACCGCTTGTGGCGATGGGCCAACGCGCCACTCTAGTGAAGCGAACCTCAGATGAAGGAAAACGGTTCTAACTATTTTGATGCGATTGTCATGAATGGCCCCGCTTTCTAGTCTTTGCTCCTGCGAATGCGTTCATACGTTCATGCACGAACGCGCCGTGTACGACCCGACCCATGCAGTTTCCGTTCCTCACCGCCCTATCACCGGACTATTCAGATGAAACGTATCTGTACCACGGCCTTCTTGCTTTCGGTGGCTTGTGCCGCTCACGCGCAGAGCAGTACGACGGGTTCCAGCGTCACCCTCTACGGGGTGATCATGGAAGGCCTCATCTATTCGAACAACTCGCTCAAAGGCGCCTCGCTGGGGACGGCAAACGGCCCGAGCCGCTGGGGCTTTCGCGGTGTCGAAGACCTCGGTGGCGGCACGCGCAGCGTGTTCGTGCTCGAGGGCGGCTTCAATCCCAACACGGGTACGCTGGGGCAGGGCGGCCGTGAATTCGGCCGCCAGGCCTATGTGGGCCTGCAGGACGACCGCTTTGGCACGCTCACTTTCGGGCGCCAGTACGATCTCACCCAGGACTGGCTCGCGCAATATTCGTCGCCGCTCATGTGGAACGGCTATACGGCGACCGTGGGCGACAACAACAATTTCAATTACCAGTTCCGTACGAACAATGCCGTCAAATACGTGTCGCCGACGTACCGGGGCCTCCAGGTGGGCGCGATGTACAGCTTCGGCGGCGTGGCGGGCAGCTTCGGCAACCAGAGCGCGCTCGGTTTCGGCGTGAACTACGCGCAGGGCAACATCAAGCTCTCGGCTGCGTACATGCGCATGAACCATCCGGCTGCGGCGGCCAGCGAGGGGCTCTGGAACACCTCGCAGTTCGCGTCGATTTCGGCCGCTTCGCCGACCTATGCCTATGCGATCGCGCCCACGAGCATGGAAATTTACGGCGCGGGCGGCCAGTACGCATTCACGCAAAACACCTTCGCGGGACTCGTCGTCACGCATAGCCGCTACGATAATCTCGGCGTCGCGCAGCTTGGCCTGCAGAACGGGCGCGCGAGCTATACCAACGTCGAGGCGAACCTCAGTCACTTCTTTACGCCTGCCTTTCAGGTCAATTTCGACTATGTGTATACCCTCGGCGACGTGCAGCCCACGGACTTTCGCCCGCAATATCATCAGTTCTCTTTGATCAACAATTATTTCCTCTCGAAGCGTACCGCGCTGTATCTCACCGGCATTTTCCAGCTGGCCGCGGGCGACGCGCAGCACGCCAATATCGAGTATGCGAGCGGCAGCGGCGGCGCATCCACGTCGAAGCGTCAGGTGGCGATCACCGCCGGTATCTATCACCGCTTCTAACGGCGTGTCGAGGGCCGTGACGGCAACGTCAGGCCTGCCGCCTTGCGAAGCAAGAGGAGCAACAGGATTTCATATGACAGGCGAGCAGAAGGCGCAGACTCGGGCGACCGATCACGTTGCCCACGACGAGACGCAAAGCGGTGCCCAGATCGTCGCCCATACGCTGGCGGCGTTCGGCGTGCCCGCGCTCACGTACATTCCGGGCGAGGGCGTGCTGGAGGTCGTCGACGCGCTCGCGACCCACGCCCCGCAGATCGCGCTCGCGAGCTTCCGTCACGAAGCCGGCTGTGCCTACGCGGCGCAAGCGATCGGGCAATTGAGCGGCCAGCCCGGCATCTGCGTCGTCGCGCGCGCGCCGGGTGCGTTGAATACGGCGCTCGCGGTGCACACGGCCTTTACCGACAGCGCCCCGATGATCCTGATCATCGGTCAGGCGAGCCGTGCGATTTCGGGCCGCGAGGCGATGCTCGGGCTCGACGATTTTCCACGTACGTTCGGACCCCTGACCAAATGGGTCGGCACGATCGACGCGCCGGAGCGCATCGGCGAAATGTTCGCACGCGCCTGGAGCATCGCGATGAGCGGGCGGCGCGGACCGGTGGCGCTGGTGCTGCCGGAAGACGTGGCGCAGGCGCGTGTGCGTGTGCCGGCGCGCGAGCCGGTTGCGCGCTTGCCTGCGGTGCCGCGGCCTTCGGTCGGGCAGGCCGACCTGGCTGCGCTGCGCGATCTGCTGCGGCAGGCGAGCCGGCCCTTGCTGATCGCGGGCGGGACCGGCTGGCAGCCGGGTTCGCTGGCGCGGCTCACCGAGCTCGCGCACCGGCACGCGATACCGGTCGCGACCACGTATCGGCGCCGCGATCTGATCGATCACGACGACGACGCGTTCGTCGGCGAAATCGGCATCGGCATCGATCCTGCGCTGGCGGCGCGCGTCGCCGACGCGGATCTGCTGATCGTGCTGAACGGGCGGCTCGGCGAGCTCAATACGCTAGGCGAAGGCTTCAAGGGCTTCGCGCTGATCGAGCCGGACCCGGACCGCCGGCCGCAGCGTCTCGTGCATGTGCATGCCGATGCGAGCGAGCTGAACGTGGTCTATCAAGCCGATCTCGCGCTCGTGGCGGACCCGAATGCGGCTGTCGATGCCTGGCATGACGAGAGCGTGGCGCAGGCCGATCGCTGGATCGCGCCCGAACGGCTCGACGAACGCGGGCGCTGGCTTGCCGACGCGCGCGCGGCGCGGCTCGCGTTCGTGGCGGGCGGACGCTGCGAAGGCCCCGTCGATCTGCGCGACGTCTATGCGACGCTCGACGACGCGCTCGACGACGACGCGATCGTCACGTCCGGCGCGGGGGCCTACGCGATCTGGCCGCAGCGCTACCTGAAGCATCGCCGCTATGGGACCCAGCTCGGGCCCAAGAGCGGCGCGATGGGCTACGGCCTCGCGGCCGCTATCGGCGCGGCGCTCGTCTCAGCACCGACGCGCCAGATCGTGGCGATTGCCGGTGATGGCTGCCTGACGATGCACGTGGAGGAGCTAGAGACCGCGGTGCGCCTCGGCGTATCGCTGCTCGTGCTGGTGATCAACAACTGCGCGTACGGGGCGATCGACGGTGCGCAGCGGCGCATGTTCGGCCGCAGCGTCGGCACCGAGCTCGGCCTGATCGATTTCGCGGCGCTGGCCCGCGCGTTCGGCGCCACGGGCTCGGTGGTGGAGGAGACGGCGGCATTCGCACCGGCGCTCGCCGACGCGCTCGCGCGGCCCGGCGTCAAGCTGATCGAGCTGCGCGTGCCGCGCTCGGTCGGCAAGCCGCTCGCCTGAGTCTTGAACGAGGTTTCGTGTATCGATGACTGAACCATTCCATCCGGCGGACGCGCACTCGCGCGATCCGTCCACAGCGGGCGGCGGGGTCGCCGCCGCTAGCCGCTCCGGCACCGGCGCGCGGGCTATCGTGATCGGCGCCGGCATTGCCGGGCTCACGGCGGCCTGGCGGCTCCAGCAGGCGGGCCTGCGCGTGACGGTGCTGGAGGCCGCCGATACGGTCGGCGGCCGCATGGGCGACCGGCGCGCGGGCGAGATCGCGTACAACAGCGGCGCGCGGCTCGTCTATCCGTTCGGGCGCGCATTCAACCGCTTGATTGGCGATCTCGCGCTCGGCGACGCGCTGATTCCGCTGCGCAATCTGACCGCGCGTTGCGTGACGCCGCGCGGCGATCATCTGATCGAATTGATGCCGACGCTGCGTTCGTTGCTGACACCGGGGTTGCCGATCGGCGAGCGCATCGCGTTGATCGCGCACGCGATGCGGATGCGCGGGCAGCGCGGCCGCGTCGACCCCGACTGGGCGATCAGCGCGCTCGACGTCGATCCTGGCGCCGACCGGCAGACGCTCGCCGATTACATCCGCGGCGAAATCGGCCCGCATGCGCTGGCGAGCCTCGTCGAGCCCGTGTTTCGCGCGACGCGCAGCTTCAATCCCGAGACGCTGTCGTCGCTGTTCTATCGCACCACGGTGCCGCATCTCGTGGGCGAGGACACGGTCCACACGTTGCGCGGCGGCATGGGACTCGTCTGCGAGACGCTTGCGCGGCAACTGGACGTGCGAACCGGCGCACGCGTCGCTTCGGTCGAACACCGGCGCGAGGCCGACGCGTTGTGCGTGGCGGTGACGCTCGCGGGCGGCGAGACGTTCGAGGCCGATCACGTGGTCTGTGCGGTGGAGGGCTCGCTCGCGAGCGCGCTCGTCCGCACGCCGCAGGCGGCGGAGCGCGAGATGCTTGCCGAGGTGCGATACAACGCGCTCGGTGTCGTTCACTATGGCTTTGCGCAGCCGCTGCCCGCGTTGATGCAGTTCGCGTCGCGCGATGTCGCGAGCCGCATCTCGACGTTCCAGCAAATGCCGGCGGCGCCCGCGAATGGCCGACCGCTCGCGCAGATCTATTGCCAGTTGACGCCCGAGGCCGTCGAAGAAGCGCAGCGTCTCGGCTGCACCGACGACCTCGATGCGCTCGTGCGCGACGAACTGCGCGTGCGCGTGCCCGATTTCGACCGGCACGTCGTGGCCGTCGCCAATCAGTGGATACCGCGCAAGCTGCCGGTGTTCGCGCCCGGCTATGGCGAGCGCCTGCGCGCGTTCTGGCGCTGGCAGGAAGACGCGGCGCGCGCGAGCGAGCGGCCCGTCGTCTATTGCGGCGACTGGACTTCGCAGGCGCTGCTCACGGGCGCCTGCGCGAGCGGCGAGCGCGCCGCGAGGATCGTGCTCGAACGCGCGCAAAGTCAGGCAAAGCGAACGAATTCTTAGCGAAACGGTAGAAGCCGCCTGTCGAATAAATTCGCTCGCGGTATCGATGCTACAAATTCCCCACCCAATCCACCCGCGGGATACACGCAATGAACGAATCGACTACCAGAGCACTTCACACGCCCGTAGCGCGCCCGGCATGGCGGACGGCGCTCATTGGGGCCATTGCGGCCGTGACCGCACTCGCCGGATGGCTGGCCGCGCCCGCGTCGGCGAGCGCGCAAAGCAGCCAGCCGGTGACGGTTGGCATTGCGAATCTCGGGCCGCACCCCTCGCTCGCGAAGACCATCCAGGGGTTCAAGGACGAGATGGCGCGTGAGGGCTATGTCGATGGCAAGAACGTCAACTACGTCTACAGCGATGCGAATTTCACGCAGGCGCTGATGCCGCAAATGTTCTCGCAGATCCTCTCGAAGCAGCCCGCGCTGATCCTCACGCTGACGACCTCGGTATCGCAGGTCGCGTTGTCGGCGGTGGGCGATCACCATATTCCGCTGATTTTCGCGGAGGTCACGGACCCGGTCGCGGCCGGTCTCACGCCGGGCTGGGCGCACGGCAGCGACCGCTTTACCGGCGCCTCCGATCTGCAGGACTTCGATGCCGTGCTTGCATTCGCCAAAAAGCTCTTGCCGGGCGTGAAATCATTCGGTGTCCTTTACGACTCGGGCGAGGCCAACGACGTGGTCACGACCCATGCGCTGCAGGCCGCCGCCGCGCGCGCCGGGCTCGAGTTCCGGCCGGTCAGCGTGGACAGCGTGAACGACATCACGCAGCGCGCGCAGCTCCTGAATGGCGTGGGCTTCGTCTATATCACGGGCTCGAATCTCGTGCAGTCGGCCATTCCCGCCGTGGCCGCGGCCATGCAAAGGATGAAGGTCCCCGTGATCAGCTCGGAGACGGAGGCGATCAAGAAGGGCATGGCCGACGCGTCGTATGCCGTGTCGCTCCAGTCGGTGGGCGCGAACGCGGCGCGCGTCGCGGTGCGTGCCTTGAAGGGCGAGGCCACCTCGGCGCTGCCCGTCATGAAGCCGGCGAAGTCGGACTACGTGGTGTCGATCAGCCGCGGCCAGTTCGCCCGGCTGGGCCTGACCATTCCCAAATCTTTCGAGGATTGCGGATGCCTGATCAACTGAAAACGCGGCGTTGCGCGACGGTGATGACGATGCATGAAAAGGATACGCCGCTCCTGTCGGTCGAGCGCGTCGGCAAGACGTTCCATGCGGGCACGGTCGACGAACGCGTGGCATTGACCGACGTGTCGCTGAAGCTGCTGCCCGGCGATTTCGCGGTGGTGGTGGGCGGCAACGGCGCGGGCAAATCGACCTTCCTGAACCTGCTCGCGGGCGAAGTGATACCCGACGAAGGCGCGATCTCGATCGACGGCCGCGAGATCACCACGCTGCCGACGCACCGGCGGGCGAAGTACATCGCGCGGGTGTTCCAGGACCCTTCGATCGGCACGGCCGCCGCGCTGAGCCTCGAAGAAAATCTCGCCGTCGCGAACCAGCGCGGTCTCGCACGCAGCTTCGGGCGCGGCCTCACGCGCGCTCAGGCCGAGGCGTTCCGCGAGCGGATCGCGTCTTTCGACCTCGGCCTCGAAAAGCGCATGAAGGCGCAGGCGTCGCTATTGTCGGGCGGTCAGCGGCAGGCGCTCTCGCTGCTGATGGCCGTGCTGCAGCGGCCGCTGCTGCTGTTGCTCGACGAGCACACGGCCGCGCTCGATCCGCGCACCGCCGCGATCGTGATGCGCGTGACCGAGCAGGTGGTGCGCGAGGCGAAACTCACGACGCTGATGGTGACGCACAACATGCAGCACGCGCTCGACTTCGGCAATCGTCTCGTGATGATGCGCGACGGCCGCATCGTCGGCGACCTGACCGGCGAAGCGAAACGCGCGATGACGATGGAGCGCCTGATGGCGACCTTCAACGAAGAGCCCCCCATGACACGAACGGTGAACGCATGAATCTGATCGGTGGATTTATCGGCCTTTTTCCCGTCGGGATGATGCAGGGCCTGACCTACGCGCTGATTGCGCTCGCCATCATGATCCCGTTTCGCATTCTCAGCTTTTCGGACATGACGGCCGAGGGCTCGTTCCCGTTCGGCGCGTGCGTCTGCGCGAAGCTGCTGATGCTGGGCTTCGATCCCGTGATCGGGCTGCTCGGCGGCGCGCTCGCCGGTTTCATCGCGGGGCTGCTCACCGCCGCCATCCACGAGAAAGCGAAGATCAATACGCTGCTGTGCGGCATTCTCGTGCTCTCGATGCTCTACTCGGTCAACATCCGCGTGATGGGGCAGCCGAACTCGGCGCTGTTTGCCTATGCGAGCGTGTTCTCGTGGCTGCCGGACGCGGGCGGGGGCTATCTGCCGCGCATCGTGATGCTCGGCGCGATCGACACGGTGCTCGGCGCGGGCGTGCTCTGGTTCCTCGGGACGCAGCATGGGCTGGCCATGCGTGCGATCGGTTCGAGTCCGTCCATGGCCAAGGCCCAGGGCATCAACGTGAAGGTTTATACGCTGGTGGGGCTCGGTCTCGCGAATCTGTTCGCGGCGCTCGGCGGCGCACTGCTCGCGCAGAACCAGGGCTTTGCCGACGTGAACATGGGTTTCGGCGTGCTGGTCAATGGGCTCGCGGCGCTGCTGCTCGGCGAGGCCATCGTCGGCAACCGGTCGATGGTGCGCCAGGTGCTCGCGCCCGTGCTCGGCTCGGTCGTCTATTTCCAGCTCATTTCCGTGGTGCTCGTGATTGGCTTCCAGCCTTCCGACCTCAAGCTCGTCACGTCGCTGTTCGTTCTCGTCACGCTGCTCTCGATGGCGCAACGCAAGAAGCGCGGGGCGAATCGACGGAAGTCGGCCGTGGCGAAGATGCAGGCCGGTTGATGAGAGGATGACAAGAGCGCGGCCCCGGTCGCGCTGGATTCACCGAGCCCGGTGTTGCGCGAAGGACGCGCAACACCGGGTTTTTTGTTGTCCCGACTAATTAGCGCGGTGCGGAAAGTCCCTGCCAGCGCAGCATGGTCACCGGTGGCTCGATGTGCAACTGATCGAGCACGCGCATGACCGTATAGTCGACCATCGCTTCGAGGCTGTCGGGCTTCGCGTAGAACGCGGGCAGCGGCGGCATCACCGTCGCGCCCATCTCGGCCGCCAGCGTCATGTTGCGCAGGTGCGCGAGCGTGAGCGGAGTCTCGCGCGCGAGCAGCACGAGCTTGCGGCGCTCCTTGAGCGTGACGCTCGCGGCCCGCGCGATGAGGTTGTCGTCGAAGCCGTGCGCGACGGCCGCGAGCGTCTTCATCGAGCACGGCGCGATCACCATGCCGTCGTGCTGGAACGACCCGCTCGCGATGCTCGCGCCCACCTCGTTCTGGTCGTGCCAGACGCTCGCCGCGTCGCGCAGCGCGTTGCGTTCGAGGCCGGTTTCGTCGAGCAGCGTCATCCAGCCCGCGCGCGACACCACGAGATGCGTGAGGACGCCGCAGCCGCGCAGCATTTCGAGCAGCCGCACGCCGTAGACGGCGCCCGTCGCGCCCGTGATCGCGACGACCACGCGCTTTTGCGCGGCGCCGCTCATGTTGCCGCCTTGACCGAAAAATGCGGCAGGTAGTCGTCGAGCACGATCTGGGCATAGCCGGGAATGGTCTTGCGCTCGAACTCGGCCTCGCGTCCCCACGGCCGCGTGGCGTCGATCGCGAGACGCCCC
Source organism: Paraburkholderia sp. J63 (assembly GCF_905220245.1). Classification (NCBI taxonomy): domain Bacteria; kingdom Pseudomonadati; phylum Pseudomonadota; class Betaproteobacteria; order Burkholderiales; family Burkholderiaceae; genus Paraburkholderia; species Paraburkholderia sp. J63. The sequence continues at coordinate 208,256 of NZ_CAJMZF010000001.1, forward strand.
CAATGATCCTTGTGCGCGTCGCGATAGAAGCCGGGCACGTCGTGGATCACCATCGTGCGCGTGTCGGCGCGCCCGCGCGTGAGAAACGCCCAGATCACGTCTTCCATGTCGTAGATGTCGACGTCCTTGTCCACCACGATGACAAGCTTGTTGTAGTCGAGATGCGAGCCGAGCGCAGCCAGCAGCGCGTGCTGCGCGTGGCCTTCGTATTGCTTGTCGAGCTTGATGACGGTGTTCATCACGGTGGGGCGGCAGCTCACGTCGAGCACGCCGCGCACCTGGCTCGAAATGGCCTTGTAGATGCGCGCGGCGGTGGCGGCTTCGAGCGGGCGCAGATCTTCGTGCGAGCCGCAGATCAGGCCTTGAAAGACGGCGCCTTCGCGCCAGCCGACGTGGGTGACTTCGAACACATGGTTGTCGCCGACTTCGACGTAATAGCCCATGAATTCGCCGAACGGACCTTCGGGCCGGCGCACATGGGGCAGGATGCGGCCTTCGATGACGATCTCGGCCGAGACCGGCACGTCGAGATCGACGGTGCAGGCCGGGCGCATCGCAATCGGGCCGCCGCGCATGGCGGCGGCGAGCGCGAGCTCGTCGCCGTCCGGCGGCAAGGACACGCAGGCGCTCATGAATATTTCGGGGTCCGCACCGATCAGGATGGCGGCTTCGAGCGCTTCGCCGCGTGCTTCGGCCTGCTGCTGGAAACGCGCGAGATCGTGGGTGCTGCCGAGCCGGATGCGCAGTTCGTCATCCGAAACGATCATCGAGCGATGAAACGAGAGATTCGCGCGGCCGCTGCCGGGGTCTTTGGCGAGAAACACGCCGGCCGTGATGTACGGCGCGCCGTCGCGTTCGTGATAGGTGGGGACGGGCAGGTCGGAGAGCGTGCCCGTGACCCAGTCGGCGGGCGCGGCGACGCGTTCGGTCGGCGCCTCCAGCGTCGCGGCGAGCGAGATCTCGCGATCGAGCCGCGCGCAGAACGTCTCGTCGCCTTCGCAGCGGATGATTTCGCGCAGCCGCTGATGGTCGGTGTACAGATTCATCAGCACGGGCAGGCGGCTGCCCCGCACGTTCTCGAACAGCACCGGTCTCGTCGTTTCCTGCTGGAGCCGGCGGGCGACCGCGGCGATTTCGTGGCGCGGATCGACTTCGCGCTTGACGGTCAGCAGCTCGCCGCGCGCGCGCAGGCGGGAAAGGTAATGTCTCATCGTGTCGCGACTTCCGTTCAAAGAGGGAGGGGAATGCAGCGGCAGCGCACGGCTTGGGGCGCGATGGCAGGCGCGCGTCGCGTCACGGCGTGCGGGGGCCGATCTTCGACTTATACCTGCGGCGTCGCGGCGCCATATCGTCGATCGGGGCGCCGAACTAGGAAATGCGGTTTTTATCTGAGCGCGGGCGGCGGCTCGCGCGTTGCGCGCGGTTCCGGCGAACGGGATAATACCGGTTGGCTGTGCCGCCCTTCAAACGGAGCCCGTTATGCCGACGTCGTCATCTGGTCTGTTTCGTACTTCGCTCGCCGGACCCGAGTCCCGCCTGACCGAGGCGTTCGACAACCTGCGCACGCGGCCCGATTGCATCAGCGTGCCCGAGTTCGGCCTCTACGGCGCCGTGGTGCCGGTGCCGGGCGACGCGGAAGAGGGCGTGTGGCGCATGGCCAGCATTCGCGACGAGATATTCCTCGTCATTTCCGATTGCAATTACGCGCACAGCCGCTCGGAGAGCGTGCTGCCCGAGTCGTTCGTCGAGTTCCATTTTTCGCTGTCCGGACCGGCGAGCGTCGACTTCTCCGATACGGGCACGCTGCAGGTCAACGCGCCGAATCTGCTCGTCTGCCGCCAGGGCGCCGACGTGCGCTACCAGGTGACCTGCGGGCCGGGCCCCTGGCAATCGGTCGGGCTCTACGTCACGCAGCGCTATTTCGACCGCTTGCTGCGCGCGCTCGGCAGCGAGGCCGACCGCATTCACGCCGAGCTCGCGGCGGTCGCCTTCGACCAGATCTACAACCGCCAGATGCCGTTCAGCGTCGAGGCGCTGCAGATCGCCGGGCAACTGCTTGCGTCGCCGTATCGGGGCGCGCGGCAGATGCTCTATCTGGAAGGTAAGTGCACCGAAATTCTTTGCGCGTGCATCGAAATGTGGCTCGCGCATGCGCACGCCGACAACCCCGGCGAAACGCTATCGGCGCGCGATCTGCGGCTGATCGAGCAGGCGCGCGAGATGATCGTCGGCGACATGCGTCTCGCGCCCACGATTCCCGAACTCGCGCGCGCGGTGGGGACCAATGCGTCGAAGCTCAAGCGCGGGTTCAAGTTCCTCTACGGCATGACGATCTTCGAATACGGGCATCGCTGCCGCATGAATCATGCGCTGCGCCTGCTCGTCGGCGAACGTCAGCCGGTGGGGCAGGTCGCGCTGGCGGTCGGCTATCAGCATCAGACCAGCTTCACGGCGGCGTTTCGCGATTACTTCGGCTTCGCGCCCAAGGACGCGCGCCGCCTCGCGAGTCCGATTGCGCTGGCGTCGTCCCATGCGGCGCTGCCGCCCGCCGATGGCGGCGCGGCCGTGCGCGAGATCGCGCGTCGCGCGTCGGCCGACAAGGCGTCGCCGGGCGATGACGACGTGCCGCGCAAGGACGCCGCGAAGCGCACGCCTTCCGCGTCGCGGTGAGCGCCGCCCAGGCGTTTGCGTCGCGCACTTTGATATAGGAAAACGGCTGTATTGCCGCGGCGCGCGTATTCCCCGCGTGCTTCCGTTGCTAGCATGAATCGACACCGCGAGACCCGCGCCGTTGAGCGTGCGGGCGGGTGATCTCTTCGCAACGGAAGGAAAACACGATGACCTCTATTGCTGTACGCAACCCTCGAACCGGCGCGTTCGACTACGAAATCGAGAACATGGATGCCGCGCAGATTGGCGCGGTTGTTGCCGCGGCGCGCGACGCGCAGCGCGCGTGGGAAGCGGGCGGATTAGCGCATCGCACCGCGGCGCTGCTCGAATGGGCCGCGCAGCTCGAAGCGCATGGCGACGACATTGTCACTGCGCTGTCGATCGATACCGCGCGCCATCGCATCTCCGTCGAGGAGCTCGGCGCGGTGGTGCATTTCATCCACGGCTTTTGCGAGCACGCTCCGAACGTGCTGGCGACACCGTTTCGCAAGCTCGACGCGCATCCCGATGTCGTGTTCAAGGTGACGTATCCCGCATATCCGGTCGTGGGCGTGATCAGCCCGTGGAATTTTCCGCTGGTGCTGTCGTTCATCGACGCGATTCCGGCGCTCGTGGCGGGCGCGGCGGTCGTGATCAAGCCGAGCGAAGTCACGCCGCGCTTCATCGAGCCGCTGCGCCGCTCGATCGAAGCCGTGCCCGCATTGCGCGGCGTGATCACGCTCGTGACCGGCGGGGCGGAGACCGGGGCGGCGCTCGTCGCGCAGTCGGACGCGATCGTGTTCACGGGCAGCGTGCCGACCGGCCGCAAGATCGCGAGCGCGGCGGCGCAGGCGTTCATTCCGGCGTTCCTCGAGCTCGGCGGCAAGGACGCAGCCGTGGTGCTCGCGGGCGCCGACGTGAAGCGCGCGGCCACCGGCATTTTGCGCAGCGCGCTCTACAATTCGGGGCAGGTCTGCTATGCGATCGAGCGCGTCTATGCGCACGAGTCGCTCTACGACGCGCTCGTCGACGAGCTCTGCACACAAGCAGCGAGCTTGCGGCGCAGCTACGTGGCCGGCGATCGCGGCCACTACGGTCCGATGATCTTCGAGCGGCAAGCCGCGATCATCGACGCGCAACTGCAGGACGCGCTCGACAAGGGCGCGTCGATCGTGCTCGGCGGCAAGAGCGAACCGGTGGACGGCGCTGTGTGGATCGATCCGACCATTGTCGCCAACGTCGATCACCGCATGAAGCTGATGACGGAAGAAACGTTCGGCCCGATCGTGCCGGTGATGCGTTTTTCCAGCGATGCGCAGGCCGAGCAGTTGATGAACGATTCGATCTACGGACTGAGCGGCGCCGTGTTCGGTTCCGATACGCACACCGCCGGTGACTTCGCGACGAAGATGGAGGCGGGCGGCGTCAGCATCAACGATACCGAACTGCCGCGCGTGATGATGTTCGACGGCGAAAAGACGGCGTTCAAGCAATCGGGGATGGGCGGCTCGCGCTACGGCGCGACGAGCATCATGCGCTATGTGCGCAAGCGTGCGCTGCTCGCGAACGAAGGAGAGATTGCGGGCCTCGACAAACTCGCGGAAACCGCGGATTGATGTGGTGGATTTCGGCACGGCTCAGGCTGTGCTGAAAACGTGAAAGCCAGAATCGCATCTGCGATTCTGGCTTTTTTGTTGTCGAAGGATTTACCTGGCTGTCCTGCGCATAAAAAAAGCAGCCCGATCGGGCTGCCTGCTTGACTGACTACGTGGCCATCGACTCGCTACATTTGGCCGGCTGGCGCGTCGTGCATATAGCGCAGCCCGATCACGAAGGCCACGGCCAGCGTCACGATCGGGTAGGCCACGCCCGCGATCATGTTGCCGGTACTGGCCGCGAGCGCGCTCATCACGAGCGGCAGGAAGCCGCCGAACCAGCCGTTGCCGATATGGAACGGAAAAGACACCGCGGTATAGCGAATCCGCGCTGGAAAGAGCTCGCTCAGATAAGCGGCCATCGGACCGCTGATCATCGCGGTGCAGGCCAGCAAGACCATCAGCAACAAGGTCACGGCAACCTTGTTGACGCGCGCGGGATGGGCCGTCGGTGTCCAGCCCGCGGCCGCCAGCGTCGCCCGATAGCGCGCTTCGTCGAACCCCGTCAAGGCAGTCGTGCCGATGTGTGTGACGACATCGTCGGCGCCCTCGGCGGACAGGCTGGTGTAGTTCACGCCCGCGCGCGAGAGGAACTGCCTCGCCTGGTCGCACGCCGAGAGGCGCGTATTCGGCGTGACGAAGAAATGCACGTGACAGTCGCGCGCGGCGATCGTAATGGGCACGCGCTGTTCGAATGCCATCAAATCCGGATTCGCATAACGGCCCAGCGACGAGAACACCGGATAGCAGGTCACCAGGGCCAGCAGGCAACCGCAGAGCATCACCTTGCGCCGCCCGATCCGGTCGGACAGACTGCCGAACACCACGTATAGCGGCAACGTGACGATCAGGGCGACGGCCATCATGCCGTATGCCTGCAGCGCATCGACGTGAAGCGGACCCGACAGCAGGATCAGCGGCGCAACCGATGCGGCCATGGAGGTCACGCCGAGCGGCATGGTGGCGCCAAGCAGCGCGATGAGCATGGCCTTGAGGTTGCGCGGCTCGGCAAACGCCTCGGTGAGCGGCGCCTTCGACACCTGGCCGGCGGCCTTCATTTTCAGGTAGACCGGCGACTCATCGAGCTTGAAGCGAATCCAGATCGACACGGCCAGCAGCAGCAAAGAAAATCCGAACGGCACGCGCCAGCCCCACTGCGCAAACGCCTGCGAGCCGAGCAGCGCGCGCGTGGTGAAAATCACCAGCGTGGCGAGCAGGAATCCCGCGGAACCCGTGATCTGAATCCAGCTCGTTTTGTAGCCGCGTACGCGCGGCTGGCAATGCTCGGCGATATACACCGTTGCGCCGCCGAATTCGCCGCCTACCGCGAGCCCCTGGATCAGCCGCAAGGCGACCAGCAGCACGGGCGCGGTCCAGCCGATGTGATCGAAGGTCGGCAGCACGCCCACCGCTGCCGTGGAGACCCCCATTAAAACGATCGTGAGCAGAAACGTGTTCTTGCGCCCTGCCAGGTCGCCCAGTCTGCCGAAGACGAGCGAACCCAGCGGGCGTACCGCAAATCCCGCTCCGAACGTGGCCAGGCTCGCCAGCAGGCCGGCGGTCTGATTGCCCGGCGGAAAGAACCAGATGCCGAAATAGGTGGCGAGACTCCCATAAAGGAAAAAGTCGTACCACTCGAATACGGTCCCCAGCGATGCGCCCAGTACGACCCATCGCGATGCCTGGCGCTGCTCGGCGACATACGCCGCCGGTGCGGTTGACTCCATCTTGTTGCTCCTCGTCTCCATATGGATTGATCCACGATTCGTATCGTGTTGCGTGGTGTTGCGTTGCATTGACAGGACTATGATTGCCGCCCGCGTGCGCGCACAACCCCCCGGGCGGCCGTTACACCCGAATCCCTAGCTTTCAGATCGGATTGGGCGGGCAACGCGAACCATTAGCCATCAGGCGCGGCGTGGGGTCGGAATTGCGAGGGAATGTATGGTTTCGTTGACATCCGGACATCATGATGTCACTATGAGTGCATGACGAACGAACACGACCGCAACCCGCTCTACGCGAAGGTCGAAGCCGCTTTGGCGGCCGACATTTCAGCCCGGATCCTCGCTCCAGACAGCCAGCTCCCGCCCGAAGACCGTTTGATCGAGCGCTTCGGCGTCAGCCGCACGACCGTGCGCAAAGCGGTGGAAAACCTCGTGGCACGGGGCCTTGTCGAGATCCGGCGCGGCAAGGGCACCTTCGTCGCGCAGCCGAAGGTCACCCAGGAATTGACCGAGCTGACCGGCTTTGTCGAGGACATGCGCGCACTCGGCCGCACGCCGACGGCCCGGCTGCTGGACCGGCAAGTGGTGCCCGCCGATGCCGACGTTGCCCGGCAGCTCGCCGTGCCGCTGGGCAGCCTCGTCATGCGAATCCAGCGTGTCCGTCTTGCCGATGGCGTTGCCATGTCCTTCGATGAAACCTACCTGCCGCGAGAGATCGGCGAAAAGGTGGTCACGCACGACCTCGATGCCGAGCCCATCTTTTCGCTGCTCGAAGACAAATACGATCTGCCGCTCACCGAGGCGGAGTATCGGCTCGAAGCCATAACGGCGGCGCCGGAGGTCGCGCAGGCTCTCGCCATCGAGCCCGGCGGCGCGGTTTTCCTGATCGAGCGCACTTCCTATGCGGCGGGCCATCGGCCTGTCGACTACGAAAAACTTCACTATCGCGGCGACCTGATCAGCTTCGTCACACGCCTGGGCCGGCGTCCGCGCGAACGTTCCTGACGGGGGCGCAACAATGGAAACCTTGTGGCTATTCGTGGCCGCTTTCGGCGCAAGCGCGCTCGGCGGAGTGCTGGGCATGGCCAGCGGCATCTTCATCGTGCCGATGCTCACCGTGCTCTTTGGCGTTGACATTCATGTCGCAATTGGCGCGAGCATCGTTTCGGTGATCGCCTGCTCGTGCGGCAGCGCGGCGCCGTTCCTGAAGGGCCGGCTGACCAATATCCGCCTGGCCATCGTGCTCGAAACGGCCACCACGCTCGGTGCGCTGACCGGCGTCGTGCTGATCGGCATTGTCTCGACATCGGTCTTGTATGGGCTGTTTGCGGTCATTCTGGCGCTCTCCGCGAAGCAGATGCTTGCACGCCGACGCGAGGTGGTCGACGCGAGCGCCCCGCACGAGAAGAGCTGGGCGACGATGCTGCGCCTGCATTCGAGCTTTCCCGATCAGGTGTCGGGGCGCGAGGTGCCTTATCAGGTCGGCCGCGTCCCCGTTGGCATGTTGCTCATGTACGGCGCGGGCCTGATTTCGGCGCTGCTCGGCATCGGCTCCGGCGTGCTGAAAATCCCGGCGATGGATAGCGCCTTGCGGCTGCCGATCAAGGTCTCGTCCGCCACGTCGAATTTCATGATCGGCGTGACGGCCGCGGCCAGCGCGGGGGCCTACTTCGTGCGCAAAGACATCGACATTGGAATTGCCGGCCCCATCGCGCTGGGCTCGGTCGTGGGCGCAATCGTCGGTGCGCGCTTGCTGATGGGGCTGCCGGCCGACAAATTGCGCGTCTTCTTCGTGGTCGTTCTCGCGCTGCTGGCGGTTCAGATGCTCCTGAGCGCGCTCGGCGTTCACTTTCCCGGAGGACCGGCATGAAACCTGAGGCAGTTTGCTCCGAGCGGCGCGACCTGGTCATTGCCAGGCTGCTTTGGTACGGAACGTGGCTCGCTTCCGCGCTGATTGCGGCGGGCGTATTCTTGACCGCTCTCGGGCCGTTACCCGCTTCACTCGCGCTCCCGTTGACCGGCTATGACGCGATGAAGGCCGGTGTGGCAGTGTTCATTTTCCTGCCCGTCGCCCGCGTGGCGCTGATGCTGACCATCTTCCTGCGCGAGCGCGATTACCTCTACACGCTGATTGCGGCGCTGGTTCTGGCAATCATCGCGGCCGGTGTCATTGTCGAGATGTGATTCCATCAACTTCGATGTGCTAATGAAAAGTGAGGCGCTGCTCAAGCGGGCAGCGCCTTGCTTTTCAGACATTCGATGAAATATTCCGCCTCGGCGCTCAGGACGAGGTCCTTGCGATAAATGACGCCGAGTTCGAGCCGGGGCAGCGGCCAATCGAGCGCAATGCGCGCGAGCGTCCCGCGTGCGATTTCCTCGTCGAGCTGGAAGTCGGGCCACACGCTCACCACGCCGGCCTCGCTCGCGAGTTCCGTATAAAGCCGCCGGGCGGTGCAGACGGTGACGCGCGACGGCAGCGCGAGATTCGCGCCGGCGCCGGCCCGCGCGGTCAGCGAGGCCCAGAACGCCGGCATGCTCTTGCGCGTGTAGTTGTAGAGCCAATGCGCCTCGCGCAGGCGTTCGAGCCGCGTCTCGCCGCTCAGCGGGTCGCCGCGCCGGAGCGCGAGCGACTGCGCCACGCTGCGCAGCGGGACGATGCGGAACTCGGTGTCCGCGTCCCCGGGGGCCGTAAAGCCGATGCACATGTCGAACGAGCCGTCGCGCAAACCGTCGATGAGCCGCGTCGTCTGATACTCGAGCACGTCGAGCGGCACATTGGGGAAGCGCCCGCGAAACGCGTGGATGGCGTCTGGTACGACAATCGTCGCGGCCAGCAGCGAGACGCCGATCCGGATCGTCAGCACCGACGACGTCTTCATCTCCTCCAGTTCCTGCTCCGCGCGCTCGATCTCGCCGACGACGGTCCGCGCGCGCCGCAGCAGCGCTTCGCCATAGGGCGTGAGGCGAATGCCCGAGCCGCTGCGCACGAGCAGCTGGACGCCGAGACGCGCCTCCAGCTCCTTGATGCTCTTGGTCACGGCAGGCTGGGACAGGCACAGCGCATGGGCGGCCGCCATCAGCGTGCCGTGCTCGGCGATGGCCACGAGGGTGCGCAATTGGGTGGTTTTCATCGCATCGTGGCCCATAAGCGTTGGCTATGTACATAAGAAACTGGAAATTGACCAGTCGCGGCGCTGGCTAGTATAGCCACTTCGTGGCCCGCGCAAAGGCGCGGCCAGATGCACGAAATGCACCGAATTTGCGGAATGGACCGAAGGAGGAAAGGTGGAACTGGACTTGATCGATGCCGACATCGACGAGCTCGTCGCGTTGCGGCGGGACATACACGCCCACCCGGAGACCGCGTTCGACGAGATGCGCACGAGCGAGCTTGTCGCGGCGAAACTGCGTGCCTGGGATATCGAAACCTGCACGGGCGTGGGCAAGACGGGCGTGGTGGGCGTCATTCGCGGCACGCGTGGCGCACCGGCGGGTGCCCGCACGATCGCGCTGCGCGCCGACATGGATGCGCTGCCCATGAACGAGGAAGGGCGTCCGTTGCATCGCTCGTTGCGGCAAGGCGTTTTTCACGGCTGCGGTCACGATGGCCACACGGCTATGCTGCTCGGCGCGGCGCGTTATTTCAGCCAACATCGCGATTTTGCCGGAACGCTGGTGCTGATTTTCCAGCCCGCCGAGGAAACCGGCGGCGGTGCGCTCGCGATGCTCGACGATGGCCTGGAGACGCGCTTTGCCTACGACGAAATCTACGCCATGCATAACGCGCCGCATTTCGCACCGGGGACGTTCGGCGTACGCGATGGGGCCATGCTCGCGTCGTGCGACGAGTTCGAGATCGACGTCACCGGCGTCGGGGGCCACGGGGCCTCGCCGGAAAAAACGAAGGACCCGGTCGCGGCCTCCGCGCAACTGATCTGCGCCCTGCAGACAGTCGTGAGCCGCACGATCGATCCGGCGGCGGCCGCCGTGCTCAGCGTCGGCAGCATTCATGCGGGTAGCGCGTCGAACGTCATTCCTTCGCAGGCCAAAATGACGGGCACCGTGCGTACCTTCGACGAGAGCGTGCGTTCGCGCATGAAAGCCCGCATCGAGGCGATCTGCGCGGGCGTCGCGCTGGCGACCGAATGCGAAATCGCGGTGCGCTTCTACGGCAGCTCGCCAGCGACGATCAACCATCGTGAGCAGGCCGAGGCCGCCGCAGCGGCCGCGGTCGAAGTATTCGGACCGCAGAACGTCCTGCGCGAGTTCGCGCCGCTCAACGGCTCCGAAGACTTCTCCGAATTCCTGTTGCGCCGCCCCGGCGCTTACGCGCTGCTCGGCCAGGGCGGCGTCTATTGCCACCATCCCGAGTTCGACTTCAACGACGAAGTGCTGCCGCTTGGCGTGCGCTTCTTCGTGACGCTGGCGCTCGCGCGGCTGAACGCGTAGCGCGTCCTCGTTCGCTTTAAGTGGCCCAGCCAACAGAAGGGGAATCGTAATCATCGCATGATAGGCCGACCGGTCGCGTAACAGGTTGCTGCCGCAACGTTCAGGCACGGCGGTCGGCGGACATGATTACGCGGTACACCATATTCTGGAGGCGGCTTTTGAAATTCATGCGTTTAGCCATGGCGAGTTTCCTGTGGGGCGTGACGGCGCACGCCGCTTTTGCGCAGGATCACGTCGACAAGAGCTGGTATGTCGCGCCCACGGTCAGCCTGACCGTCAACGATGGTGACCGCGCGAAGAGCACCGGCGTAGCGGGCGGGGTGGCACTGGGCAAGGTGTTGAACGAAAACTGGAATGTCGAACTGGCCGGACAGTATGTCGACTTTGGGGCGCAAGACAATCAGGCCAGCATCGTTCTCGACGCACTGTATTTTCTCAAGCGAAACGAGCGATTCTCTCCGTACATCACCATGGGTATCGGCGGCGTGCACGAGGGGCCGCTGCCGAATGACGGCAGGAATCAGGATCTGCTGCTCAGAGGCGGGGTGGGCTTTACGACGAGTCTGAACAAGTACATCGATTTCCGGATGGATGCCCGTTATCAATGGCATGGCAGCACGGGCGGCGCGCCGAATCTTGGGGATTGTTTTATCTCGGCAGGACTGGATATCTATTTCAGGTGAGGGTCACCGGGCTGGTTGCCCAGCGACTTCCCCCATCCGCATCACGCCTGCGCGCGTATCTGCGACCGATAGTGACTCGGCGCGCGTCCAGTCCAACGCACGAAGGCCCGCCTGAACGCTTCTTCGCCACCGAAGCCAAGATGACTGGCGATCCGGGAGACCGGCCAGTCGGTGTCCCGCAAGCATCGTTCGGCGGCCTCGCGTAGCGAACGCTCGCGCAGCGCGAGGTAGCTCACGCCCTCGGCAGCAAGCCGGCGGCGCAACGTGGGTTCGCTCACGCCGAACCATCCCGCCAGATCCTGCAACGAGGGCAGCGCATGTCCGCGTTCGAGCGCGCCATCGAGAATCCCTCGTGCTTTCTGTGCCCACGTGACAACCGTGGGCGCCGCATCGACAATCTGATACGGAAACTGTGCGAGGAAGCCGTCGAGCTCCACGGGCTGCCGCACGACCGGACGCGAGAGCAACGCGGTCTCGAACGCGAAGCCATAGGTCCTGGCATCCATCGTGACCGGCGCATCGAACAAGCCCAGCAAAGGCATGACGTCACTGCGTTTCGGGTGCGCGAGCCAAACCTGAGTCAGGCGCAAGGGCTGGGCGATCAGCCAGTTGAATAGCTGCAAATAGCAAAGCAGACCCGTTACGTCGACAAGACTCGCACCGGTGCTGCGGGTCCGGCGCAACGTGTCCATTTCGAAGACTGCCTCGCGTTCGCTTACCGAGAGCCGCAGCGCGCCGGCCCGCGGATGGAGCATCCGGCAAAACGAGGCGGCGCAGCGGATCGCTTCATCGAGTGTCCGGCAGGTCACGAGGCACCGGCACATCATGTCGACCTCTTCCTTGCGCATCGGAGGGTGGCCATCGCTGTGTGCCACTTGCGCTTCGAGACGTTCGATCACGTAGCGATATAGCGCGGTGGCACTGTCCGCAGGCAGATCGGCGATGCCGGCCACCGGCGCCGCCTGGGTGTGGCCGTTGCTCCGGTTCAGCTCGTCCCGCAAGCGGATATCCAGCCCCGGAAGAACTCGCCTCGACTTGTGCTGGGAAGGGACTTTCATGCTGATCCGTTTTGATCGGCGCGGTGCCGTTGGGTGATCGGGACGATAGGGGTGAGGCCTCGGCGGGCAACCTAGTATACACACGTGCCGGCCGGCTTCGTTCCGTCAAACGAGCGGGGCGAACGGCGGCGTTGGGGACCTTGAGACGCACAGGATTAAAACACCGATGATCCATATTCTGGATGAAATTACCTTGCCGCCGGAGCGCATTCCGGAAGTGCTGAAATTACTGCGCGAATACCACCTGCCCAGTCATTCCGCGCGTGGACTAACGCTCGTGGGAGAGTGGGTTTGCCCACCGGTTGCGATGCCCGGCAAGTCCAACGTGCTGTGGCTGTCGTGGCAAGTCGACGATGCGCCAGCGTGGTACCGCATGCGTGCGACGACGACCCCCGAGGCGGTTGAATGCTGGGCGCGTATCGACGCGCTCTGTGAGAGCCGGCGGCGCCACGTGATGGTTGACGCCGACGCTGTATTGCCCGTTCCGCTGAAGGCCGATCATGCAGCTTGAAACGGCTCAGGTATATGTCGGCGAAGGCGCTGACACAAGTGAAATAGAAAGCGCCGTGCGTGCCCAATTCACGCGTATTCATTTTTCCAGAAATATTGAGGACTGCTGGGGAGCAGGCGATTACACGCTCGATCTGCTGTCGAGCGGTAGTGGTTCGCACGCGGAAACCGTATTCGCTGATGTTGCGCGTATCGCGGGTATCGCGCGTGTCGATCACGTTTCCTATGAAAGCATCGGCGGCGGAGCACGGCAGCCGGGTCTCAGTGATGGCATCTGGCGCACGCTGATGTTCAAGGTTCGTGCGGGCTCTGATGAGTCCCGCGTCGCCAGGCTCGAACAGGAATTGCTGCAGATGCCGAGCTTCATGGCCGGCATTCGAAACTGGCGACTCGGCCGCGTCACCACACCGAATACATGGACGCACGTCTGGCAGCAGGAGTTCGCCAGTGTCGACGACCTTAGAGGCGAATACCTCATGCATCCGTTTCACTGGGCGTGGGTCGACCGGTTCTTCGACGCGGAGCATCCCGAATGGATCGTCGAAGCGATTTCGCACGCGGCTTGCCCCATTTCATCGAGTCTGCTTACGGCCGGCGCGCCGTAAGCCTGCAGCATTCAATAAATACAAGGAGACGTCATCAATGCGTGCTATCCAGATCGAGCGGACAGGCGATTCCCGCGAAATGAAGCTGGCGGACTTGCCCATTCCCGAGCCAGGACCCGGCGATGTGCTCATTCGGGTTGCCTGTGCGGGCGTGAATCCCGCGGACTGGAAATGTCGGGAAGGGCGCCTTGGCGCGTTCCTTCGCTATACGTTTCCGTTCGTGATCGGATTCGACGTCGCGGGCGTAGTCGTTTCAACGGGGGGAGACGATAACCGCTTTCCTCCAGGCACTCGCGTATTCGCACAGACGGACGTGGGCGCCGGAAAATGGGGATCCTATGCGGAATTTGTCGCTGTCCGTCACGATTCAATCGTTCGCATACCTGACGATATGAGTTTCGCGGAGGCAGCAGCGACGCCCACGCCCGCACTCGCGGCATGGACCGCACTATTCGACGACGCGAATCTCCAGCCCGGTCAAAACGTTCTGATTCATGGCGGCGCCGGTGCGGTGGGGGCCTTTGCCATTCAATTGGCAAAGCAAGCAGGGGCCAAAGTTTGCGTAACGTGCGCCGGGCAGAACCAGGAATACGTCGAGATGCTGGGCGCCGATTGCGCGGTGGACTACCAGACCGCGAATATCCCGGATGCCGTGAGGGCGTGGGCGCCAGAGGGCGTCGATGTGGTGATCGACGCAGTCGGCGCACAAACGCTGCCGAACGCGCTCGACATGCTGGCGTCCGGCGGAATACTCGTCAGCATCATGACGCTAGATGCTGGCGACGCCGAACGCTTGTCGGTTATTGCGAAGGAAGCCGAAAAAAGGAACCTGCGGACCGCGCTGACCTACAGCCGCATGCCGAGCGGCGAGCGGCTCGCCAGGATTGCCGAACTCGTCGCGAACGGCCGCTTGCGAGCGTCCAGAATCGAAACCATGCGGCTTGACGAGGCCGCACGCGCACTGGATCTCGTCCAGTCCGGAAAGGCAAAGACAAAAATTGTCTTGCACGTTGCGGACGTCGGCGACTGATCTCAATTCGTGCGACACGGTAACGACTTCAACGGATTCGTTTCTATCTCAACAGGAAAAGTGATGCGTCGATTTATTCAAAACGGTGCGCAGCTTTGTGCGCTTGCGGTCAGCGCCGCGATTGTGACAATGGCATACGCCAAAACCAGTGCCGAAGATATCGCCAGGCTCGATGGTCCGCTCACGCCAATAGGTGCGGAACGCGCAGGCAACGCCGACGGTACGATCCCCGCATGGACCGGAAAATGGCTTGGGGTGCCGCCCGGCATCGATTACAAAGCGGGCGACCGATACCCCGACCCCTACGCCAATGAAAAGCCGCTTTTCACGATCACGGCGCAAAACATGCAGCAGTATGCGGCGCGTTTAACCGATGGCGAGAAAGCGCTTTTAAAGAAGTATCCGGACACTTTCAAAATGATCGTGTATCCGAGCCATCGCGACTTCCGATATCCGGAGGACACGTATAAGGCCATCCGCACCTATGCGCCGAAGACGACAATGACGGCCGATGAAAATGGCCTGAAGGACTTTCCTCCCGTCGCGCCATTTCCCGTGCCGAAAAACGGCGTGGAGGCAATGTGGAATCTGCGCCTTGCCTCAAACCTCGAATGTGAATCGGCCACCTATGACCAGGCCGTGGTCTATCCCGACGGCAATATCGCGTGGGGCAAGGTCAAATACTATATTTACGGTCCGCGTGGGGCGCACCCCTATGAGCCGAACAATCCGCTCGTGGACAAGACGTTCTCGCGCGTGCAGACCGTGTTGCCGCTCTCGGACCGCGGCACGATCATCGTGAGCTACGACATGTGGGACCAGCAAGGCTCGGATACGCGCCGCACCTGGACGTATAACCCGGGAACGCGCCGCGTGCGGCAGTCGCCGGAGTTCGGCTTCGACCAGCCGCTCGGACCGGGCGGCTTTCGCACCGTCGACGACGATCGTCTCTTCAACGGTTCGGGCGAGCGCTACGACTGGAAAATCCTCGGTAAGCGCGAAATTTACGTGCCATACGACAATTACAAGCTGATGGATCCGTCGATTAAATATAGTGACCTCCTCACGAAGGGACACGAGAATATGCAGTACGTGCGCTTCGAACTGCATCGCGTGTGGGTGCTCGAGGCGACGCTCAAGTCCGGCTTTCGTCACCAGTATGCCAAGCGCGTGATTTACCTCGACGAAGACAGTTGGGCAGCGCTTGCCGCCGACAACTACGACGGGCGCGGCATGTTATGGCGCACCAATCTCGCGCCGTCCGTCTACGCTTACGATGCGAAGATTTTCTATCCGACGACCACCTTCTACCACGACCTGTCCTCCGGTGCGTATTACGCTGACCGGCTCACGAATCAGGGCGAAATGCCGATTCTTTCGCCCACCTCGAACATGACCGAAGCGTTCTTTTCTCCCGATGCCATTCGCGGCGACGGGAATTAAAGCTCGTCTTTACTGGTGATTAGCGGCAGCGCGGTGCATCGCCGCCCGCCGCTCAGCAGGCTTGCGCGCATCCATCTATTAACCCTGGTGGAATTTGATCGATGGCTTCGATAAGGTGATGCACTCAACTGCAACGGAGCCTCTTATGGCGCTTTTCGAATTCAACGGCATGCGTCCGCGCGTCGATGCCTCCGCGTATGTGCATCCTTCCGCGGTCGTGACGGGGGACGTGACCATCGGTGCGCATTGCTATATCGGTCCGCATGCAAGCCTGCGCGGCGACTTCGGTGCGATCGTGATCGAAGCGGGCAGCAACGTGCAAGACAGCTGCACGCTGCACGTCGGCGTGCGCGAGACTTGCTGGCTGGGCGTCAATAGCCATATCGGGCACGGCGCGGTCGTCCACGGCGCTCATCTCGCGCCTGATGTGATGATCGGCATGAATGCCGTCATCATGGACGGCGCAACCATCGGCAGGCAAACCATCGTCGCGGCATGCGCATTCGTCAAGGCCGGCTGGGACGTGCCCGCCGCCGTGCTGGTGGCGGGCGTGCCGGGGCGCGTCGTGCGGCCGCTGGACGAAGCGGAGATCGCCGGCAAGGCGGCGGGCACGCGGCTTTATCAGGAACTTGCAAGAGATTGCCTGCGCTCGATGAAGCAGATCGACGGGTAGGGGCGATGTCGTATCGCTTTCCGCATTAAGCGTCGCCGGCTTTTGCGACGCATCGTCCGCCTGGACGATGCGCATGAGGCACGCGCGCGAGTACCGTCGGGATCGGGCATCAGGAATGGAGGAGATCGTATGAACCCGCTGGATTCGCTGGAAGCGCTGCAAGTGCGCTTGCGCGCGCTCGAAGATGCCGATGCGATTCGAAGCCTGAAGGCGCGCTATCTCGCGTGTTGCGACATGAAGGATCCGCAAGGCATGCGCGAATGCTTCGCCGCCGGTTTGGTGCGCATCGACTACGGCGCGATCGGCGTATTCGACGATCGTGACGCGCTGGTCGCCGTCTTCGAGCGGCTGGGCTGCCATTCCCATATCGTGGAGATGCACCACGGCGTCAATCCGCAAATCGACGTGCTCGACGACAGGCACGCGCGCGGCACCTGGGGGCTGCACTATCAGAGACTCGACACGCGCGAGCGCGCTTTCACGCAGCTCGGCGCGTATTACGAAGACGAGTATCGCAAGATCGACGGCAAGTGGAAGATTGCCGCGACGCGTTGCGTCGTGACCTCCACGCTCGTCGGGAGTTACGCCGAGGCGTCGCCGGTCGTGCGCTTTGCCGGGCGCCCGGAGCGCGCGCCGCTTGCAAATAGCTGACGCATCGGCTTTCGCGCCTGTCGCCAGGCGCGGCACCGTTGTGCAGGGGACGTTGCAGGGACATGGCGCAACGCGAGATGAAGCCGATCTTTTCAGGTCGACTTCATATTCCGTAGAATGCGTTCATGACCCAACGACACACCAATGCGCGCTCCGAATCGGGCATGTTCCGCTCGCTGCGCAGCTTCAATTACCGGGTGTGGGCGGCGGGCGCGCTGGTCTCCAACGTCGGCACGTGGATGCAGCGCACCGCGCAGGACTGGCTCGTGCTGACCGGCCTCACGCACCACAGCGCGGCGGCGGTGGGCATCGTCATGGGCCTGCAGTTCGGGCCGCAGTTGCTCTTTCTGCCATGGTCGGGCTATGCCGCCGATCACATGGACCAGCGGCGCCTCCTGATGTTCACGCAGGCCACGCTCGGCGTGCTCGCGCTGGCGCTCGGCCTGCTCACGATTACTGGCGTGGTGCAGCTCTGGCACGTGTATGTCTTCGCGTTCCTGTTTGGCAGCACGACGGCGTTCGATTCGCCGGTGCGCCAAACCTTTGTTTCCGAACTGGTCGGCGACGCCGATCTGGCCAACGCGGTCGCGCTCAATTCGACGTCGTTCAACGCCGCGCGCATGATCGGGCCGGCGGTCGCGGGCGCGGTGATCGCCTCGGTGGGCGTGGGATGGGCCTTCGTGCTCAATGGCCTGTCGTTCGTCGCGGTGCTGGTGTCGCTCACGCGGTTGCGCACCCAGGAACTGCGCGGGCGGGCGCGAGCGGCGCCCGCGAAGGGCAGCCTCGTGGCGGGCTTTCACTACGTGTGGGCGCGCCCGGACCTCAAGGCGATCCTGGTGATGCTGTTTCTGATCGGCACCTTCGGGCTCAATTTCCCGATCTTCATCTCCACCATGGCCGTGCGCGTCTTTCATGCCGATGCGGGCGGCTACGGCCTGCTTTCCTCGCTGATGGCGGTGGGGACGGTCACGGGCGCCTTGTTCGGGGCGCATCGGAGCAACCCGCGCTTTGGCTCGCTGGTGATCGCGTCGGCCGTGTTCGGCGTTGGCTGCGGGCTTGCCGCGCTCGCGCCGAGCTACGGCTGGTTCGGCGCGGCGCTGGTGCTGATCGGCATGGCGGCGCTCACCTTGACCACGGAGACCAATAGCCTGATGCAACTGTCCACCGAGCCTTCGATGCGCGGGCGCGTGATGGCGTTACGCCTGGCCGTGGTGCTGGGCGGCACGCCCATCGGCGCGCCGCTCGTCGGCTGGGTGGCCGACCACTGGGGGCCGCGCTGGGCGCTCGTGGTGGGCGCGGCGTCTGGGGTTGCCGCGGCGGTGGTGGCGGTTCGGGCGTTGGGGAGGCGGGAGGGGTAGGTGGGCGGCTATGGAGCGTTGACCATGAAATGTCCGAACTGCGGTGGCGCAGAGTTGATTCGCGATACACGTGATTTGTCGTACACATATAAGGGCGAAACGACCAGCATTTCGTCGGTGACCGGTGACTTCTGTCCCGTTTGCGAGGAGGTGGTGTTCGACCGCGAGCAAGGAGACCGATATGCCGACTGGATCGCGGCGTTTCAGCGGGTCAATGCGGCTTATGTCTCCCGATCTGCTCGATGAAATGAAGGGCTACCTGAGGCGCGCCCGACGCGCTCTGGACTGGACGGTAATGCGAGGGCGCAGCCCCCGCCTCAACAACACCCCTCACGCAACGCCATTACCCAATCCTCCCGCCCATTGGCGCGCGCCAGATCCGCCGCCGCGTCCCAGTCGTACTCGACCGCATGAAACTCAGCATCCCAACCCGACTTCGTGCGCGTGAGCGTTGCATAGCGCGCATGCGGCGACCCCGTTTCGATGCGATGCGGCCACGGATGGCTATCCTCATAGGCCTGCAGCCCCACGCTGCCCGGATTGACGACGAGACGCCCAGCGCCGAGCATCGCGCTGCGCGGCACGTGCGTATGGCCGCAAAGAATCAGCCGCTCGGGGCCGCTGCCTGCGCGGCGCTCGACTTCCGCCTGGGTGGCCGCGCGGCATCCCGCTTCGGTAACCGTTTCGAGAAAATAGTCGAGATCGCTTTCGGGCGTGCCGTGGACCATGAGCACGTCGTCGGCGATGCGCAGCGTTGCCGGCAGCCGTGCGATCCAGTCGAGCTGATCGGCGCGCAGCGCGGCGCGCGCGAAGCGGTCGGACTCTCGCATGTCCGCGAGTTCGCTCGCCAGCACCTGCCGTTCGTGATTGCCGCGCACGGTGGGCAGATCGAGCGCCATCAGCCGGTCTGCGGTCTCGCGCGGCTGGAGCGACCCTGAAACGATGTCGCCGAGATTGACGATCAGGTCCGCGCCCTGCGAGCGGACATGGCGCAGGACGGCGTCCAGCGCGGCGAGATTGCCGTGGATGTCCGAGAGCGCGGCGATTTTCATGGCATGGCAATGAGTGGGAAGAGGCGCACATTTTCGACGATGCCACCCTGGGCGTGCAAGTCGGGCGATTCTGATACCGTGCGTTCGTTGCGACCTGTCGTTCGACGCAAACCCAACCCGAGGGGATGCCCCGTCGCGATCAGCGTGAGCGACGTGCTTCATAATACGTACTACGTGGCGTCGCATGGGCAGTGGCTCGCATCGTTCTACGTGGCGCAGGTGGTGTTTTGCAGCGCCGTGCTCGCATTGATTCCGTTCGCCATGGCGCCGTATCGGGCGGCCGCCCGGTAAGGCAAGTGCGCTGCGCCATAAAACATCAAGCATCCGTCGTTATCGACGCATCGAGGAGAACGCCCCATGAACGCCGAAACGCTGCACGGGTCGTGTCACTGCGGGGCCGTGCGCTTCGAAGTCCGCACCGCGCTCACGCCCGCTTCGCGCTGCAATTGCAGCCTGTGCCGCCGCAAGGGCGCGCTCATGTCGCCGCTGTTCGCGGCCGCCGAGTTGACCATCGTGAGCGGCAAGGACGATCTCACGCTCTATCAATTCAACACGCGCGTGGCGAAGCATTACTTCTGCAAGCATTGCGGCATCTACCCGTTTCATCAGACGCGCAAGGACCCCGCGCTGTGGCGCGTGAATCTGGGCTGCCTCGACGGTGTGGACCCCTATGCACTGGAAGCCGGTCTGAACGATGGCGCAAGCTTGTCGGTGGTGGAGGACGCATGATGCGGTTCATCGCCGTGCCCGCGTTGCTGGCGCGAGTCCCGCGCGCAAGACCCTGATCTCGTAGCCCGGCAAGGTGCTTGACCGAAATCATTGACGTCTTTTCAGTGCCACCAGATAGTGCGAAGTGCTTTTTAATTCCGGAAGCACCTATTGTGGAGGATGCATCGATGGCAAAAGATTCCAGGGCCGACAAGGCCAATAAGGCGGAGAAGAGCGGGAAAGCAGGCAAGGCAGACAAGGCCGTGGGCGTGGCGAAAGCGCGCCTGAGCGAGAAGGCCTACCGGAAGGAGCTCGAAGAACTCAGCATCGAGCTCGTCAAGCTGCAGGAGTGGGCCGTGGCGACCGGCGCCAAGATCTGCGTGCTGTTCGAGGGGCGCGACGGCGCGGGCAAGGACGGCACGATCAAGGCCATCATGGAGCGCGTGAATTCTCGCGTCTTTCGCGTGGTGGCGTTGCCGGCGCCCACCGAGCGCGAGAAATCGCAGATGTACATGCAGCGCTACGTGCCGCATTTGCCCGCCGGCGGCGAGATCATGCTGTTCGATCGCAGCTGGTACAACCGCGCGGGCGTCGAGCGCGTGATGGGCTTCTGCACCGAGGAGCAGGCCGTGCAGTTCCTGCATGACGCTCCGCTCTTCGAGCAGGCCATTCAGGGTTCCGGCGTGATACTCGTGAAATACTGGCTCGAAATCAGCCCCGACGAGCAGACCCGGCGGCTCGAATCGCGCATCGAGGACGGGCGCAAGGTCTGGAAGCTCTCGCCGATGGACATCGAATCGTATCGGCGCTGGTACGACTATTCACGGGCGCGCGACGAGATGATCGCCGCAACCGATACCGAGCATTCGCCGTGGTACGTCGTGCACGCCGACGACAAGAAGCGCGCGCGGCTCAACGTCATTCGCCATCTGCTGAGCCTGATTCCCTACAAGGAAGTCAAGCGAGATGAAGTCAGTCTTCCCGCGCGGCAAAAGAACAAAGGCTATGTGGCGCCCGCGTATCCGTATCGGTATGTGCCTGAGGTCTATTAAAGTCTGAATCGCCGCGTTGTTGCTGGTAACGAGCCCCGATGTGCCTCACGCATATCGGGGCTTTTTAAATGCACGATGCGATATCCCTGGCCCCGGAATCGCCGCTGCTGTTGAGCGCGGATAACCGTGCCAGCACGCTTGCGGCAAGCGACCGGCCGCATCAATGAGCGCCATTCATTTCGCCGCGGTTGCGCTTCTACGCCCGCGCGACGCCGCCTGCGCCGCCTGGCGCGGCGACACCATCTTGCGCCCACGATGGCGAATCTCCTTGCTGAATTCGAGGCAGGTCTGCGTCATCAGATCGGGCGAGCGGTACACCATGAAGACGTGATAGTCCGGTAGTTCGTCGCGGATCGGCAGCGGCCGGAGCGCATCGGGATCCAGCGCGAGCGGGCCGGTGCGCCCATAGAACACGAAATCGGACCACACGCTGATGAGATCCGTGCAGGTGGCGAGTTGCAGCCCGAGTAGATTCGAGCTGCTCTGCACGACATTGCGCGGCATCTCCAGCCGGTGCAGGCGCATCAGGCTCGCGAGCGGGCTGCCCGGGTCGTCGAGCGGATCGAGCGTGAGCCATTCCGCATCGACGAGCGAGCGGATGCGCGTCGTGCGCGCGAGCGGGTGGCCGGGGCGCGCGGCCACATGCATGCCCACCGAAAAGAGCGGCTCCCACTGAAATGCGCTGGTGCCGGGGCCGCTATTCGTGGAGATGAGCGCCAGATCGAGGTGGCCTTCGCGCAGACCTTCGAGGATCTGCTGCGGGCGCATCTCGTAGGCGCGAATCGCCACGGCGGGAAAGCGCGCGCGAAATGCGGCGATGGCTTCCGGCAACGGTCCGCTCGATGCAACCGCCGAGAAGCCGATATTGAGCTGCGCCTCGGCGTGCCCGCGCATGGATTCGATGTCTTCCAGCGCGTGACGCAGTTCGTGCTCGACCACGCTCGCACGCTTGACGAGTGCGCGTCCGTAGTTCGTGAGGCTCACGCCGCGCACCGAGCGCGAGATGAGCGTCACGCCCAGTTCGCGCTCGAGCTCGGCGACGGCCTTCGAAAGCGCGGGCTGCGAGACGTGCAGGCTGCGCGACGCCTCATGCATGCTGCCGTGCTGCGCGAGCGCGAGCAGGACGCGCAACTGGTGCAGTTTCATCCGATGATTTCCTCCTGAGCCTCGCCTGAGGGGCGTCGCGTGGGCGCGCGGGCCACCGGGCGTCGGTACTTCTACCGATGGCCGCCGCCCGACGGTTATGAAGGTGATTCTATCTGGTTATCACGATGAAAATTTCTCACTTCTTTCAAAAGTGAACCTTGCCTGATTATCGATTCGTGCCGAAAGCGCACGACGAATGCCACGAATGCCCCGAAACGCGACGTTCAACCCTGCCTGCGGAGATCCGCCATGAATGACGCTACGCTCAGCGCCGCCGACGATACGGGCGCCATTGCGCGCGCCGCCGCCTCCGGTCACGCGCCGGCACGTCAGAGCCAGTTCCGCCTGATCGCCGCATGCTCGATCGGCAATGCGCTCGAAATGTACGACTTCACGGTCTACAGTTTCTTCGCTCTCCTGATTGGCCGCCTCTTCTTTCCCTCGGACAGTCCGTTTGGTTCGCTGCTGCTCGCGGTGGCCACCTTCGGCATCGGTTTCGTGATGCGGCCGCTCGGCGGCCTCGTGATCGGTAGCTATGCCGACCGGCGCGGCCGCAAGGCGGCGATGACGCTCACCATCGCGCTGATGGTGGGGGGCACGCTGTGCATCTCGCTGGCGCCCACTTATGCGCAGGCCGGCGTGTACGGCTCGCTCGTGCTGCTCGCGGGCCGCTTGCTGCAGGGCTTTTCTCTCGGCGGCGAGATTGGCGCGGCCACGTCGATGCTGATGGAGGCGGGCACGGTGGGGCAGCGCGGCTTTCGCGTGAGCTGGCAACTGGGTAGTCAGGGCATCTCCGCGCTGATCGGCGCGCTCACGGGCGCCGTGCTTTACGCCACGCTTACGCCGCACGCGCTCGAAAGCGGGGGGTGGCGCCTGCCGTTCCTTGGCGGTCTCGCGATCGCGCCAGTGGGCCTCTATATCCGCGCGAAGCTCGACGAGACGCACGAGGCCGCGCCCGATGCGCCCAGCCCGCTCGGCACGCTCATGCGCGAGCACGGCGGCAAGGTGCTCAAGGGCATCCTCTCGGTCACGGCGGGCACGGTCGGCATGTATCTCGTGGTCTTCTTCATGCCCACCTACATGATTCGCGTGCTGAAAATGCCGCCTTCGCTTTCGCTGCTCTCGGGGTGCGCCACGGGCGTCACGATGCTCATCGCTTCGCTCGTTTCGGGGCGGCTCGCCGACCGTCTCGCACGCCGCAAGCCGCTTGTGATAGCCGCGCTCGTCTTCAACCTCATTGCGGTGGTGCCCGCGTTCTGGCTCATGACGCGCTTTCCCAGCGTACCGCTCGTGCTCGCGCTTTCCGTGCTGCTGACGGCGTCGTCGAATCTCGGCTCGACGCCCATGCTGCTCGTGCTCATGGAAATGCTGCCGGCCGCGGTGCGCGCGAGCGGTCTCTCGGTGATCTACAG
This sequence comes from Paraburkholderia sp. J63, assembly GCF_905220245.1. Taxonomy (NCBI): domain Bacteria; kingdom Pseudomonadati; phylum Pseudomonadota; class Betaproteobacteria; order Burkholderiales; family Burkholderiaceae; genus Paraburkholderia; species Paraburkholderia sp. J63. Next base: position 232,117 of record NZ_CAJMZF010000001.1, read on the forward strand.
CGTGGGCGTGACGGTGTTCGGCGGCAGTTCGCAGTTCATCGTCACCTGGCTCATCGCGAAGACTGGCAACCCGCTTTCGCCGGCGCTCTACATGGTCGCGTGCGGGTTCGTCACCCTGTTCGCGGTCTGGAGCATCCACGAGCGTCGCGTCGATTGAGTGCGCGGCAGACGTCATTGAATCCCTCCCATTCCACAAGGACTCCGATCGATATGAAGCGCGAATCCACGCTCACGCCGTTTCAACTGCTGCCCACGCTGCTGCCCGAAATCGAAATCGACGCCGAAACCTTCATCGGCATCCGCCGGCAGATTCATTCGCAGCCCGAACTGGGTTTCGAGGTGGGCGCCACCGCGAAGCTCGTGGCGATGCTGCTCGAGAAGTGGGGCTACGAAGTGCACACCGGCATCGGGCGCAGCGGCGTAGTGGGGCAGTTGAAGGTGGGCACGGGCAAGCGGCGCCTCGGCATACGCGCCGACATGGATGCGCTGCCCATCGTCGAGAACACGGGCCTGCCATACGCGAGCCAGCACGCGGGCAAGATGCACGCATGCGGCCACGACGGCCACACGGCGATCCTGCTCGCGGCGGCCAAGACGCTTGCGGAGCGGCGCGACTTCGACGGCACGCTCAACCTGATCTTCCAGCCCGACGAAGAAAACCTGTGCGGCGCGAAGGCGATGATCGACGACGGCCTGTTCGAGCGCTTCCCCTGCGACGCCGTCTACGCGCTGCACAACATGCCCGGTGTGCAGGCGGGTACGTTCCGCGTGCTCGCGGGGCCGGTGAGCCTGTCGTCCGACGTGGCCGACGTCACGCTCAAGGGCGTGGGCGGTCACGGGGCAATGCCGCACCGCGTGAAGGACCCGATCGTGGCGGCGGCTGCACTCGTCACCGCGTTGCAGACGATAGTCTCGCGCAACGTGGCGCCCGACGACCCCGCCGTGGTCTCGGTGGGCTTCATCAAGGGCGGCGCCACGCACAACGTGATTCCGGAGACGGTGACACTGGGCATCAACATTCGCGCGGCGCAACCCGAGACGCGCGAGCTCGTGGAGCAGCGCGTGCGCGAGATCGTCGCGTCCACGGCGCAGGCCCATGGCGTTCAGGCGCAGATCGACTACCGGCAGCTCACGCCGCCGATGGTCAACACGCCTGCGGAAACGTTGCTCGCGCAACAGGTTTGCACGGAGCTGGTGGGCGCGCAGAACGTGGCCGTGCAGGCGCCGAAGGGCCTGAACGGCAGCGAGGATTTTGCGTGGATGCTCAAGGCCGTTCCGGGCTGCTATTTGCTGCTCGGCAATGGCGAAGGCGAGTTCGGCGGCTGCATGGTGCACAACCCCGGCTACGACTTCAACGACCAGGTGCTGCCGCTCGGCGCGGCGGCATGGGTGCGGCTCGCGCAGCGCTTTCTTGCGGGATGAAAACGTTGTGCTAACGGACGGCTTTCATGGCGGCAGGGCATAGGCCGTTCGCGTGCTTTCGCGTGCAAGGCGCTTAAGCTTCTCTTCAGCCAGGCTTCGTTAAGATGGGCTGCCTCGGTGGCGAGCCATGCTCGCCCCGGTTCATTCCCCGCATCGTTTCGTATCGCCGCAGCATCGGCCCCGGGCCGCGACGGCGAATGCGCATCGATCGTCTTCGCGCCCTGGAGTGAGCTCCGCCATGAAGCCGCCGCTCTTTGCACCGCTTTTTACTCAGTTGCGTGCAGACCTGCTTGTCATCGCCCTTACGACGATGTTTATTCAAGCTGTCGTTTTCATTGCGATTGCGGTGTTGCGTGTGCCCGAACACGCGTTCACGACGCTGGGCTTTCGCCTGGGCGTGATCGGGATCGTATCGGCAACGGTGCTCGTGGTGCGCTGGATCGAACGGCGCGCCGCGCTCGATGCCATCAAGACGCATTCGCCATGGTGAATCGCGATTCGATCAGGTATCCGAATCAATTCGCGAATGCAAAATCAAATCGTGCCGCTCACGATCTCGCCGGCAATCAATTCGCCGCCGTCGACGAGTTTGTCGACGATGCTGCTGCCCACGCTGTAGCCGCCCATCAGCGTTAGGAAACACTTAAGAAAGCGGCGCGCGCACGATGCGCGCGCCGTGTTTTTGCGGGAACGCGGCGATCAGGCCGCCGTGGCCTGTGCGATGGTGATCGGGCCGCCGGGCGGCTGGCCCGTCTGCTGGCGCGAACGGCCCGAGCTCAGATAGGCCGCGATCGAGTCCTGCGTGATCTCGCCGATCCAGGCGCCGTCGCCATCGAGCACCGGCATCCACGACGCGCTGAACTGATACATCTTCGAGAGCACGATGCGCAGGTTGTCGTCCACCGAGACACTGGCGGCGAACGGCGTCACGCGCTCGCCGCACACACCGTCACCGGCGCGCGCCGCACGACGCGTCACATAGCCGAGCGCGTGGCCCGCTTCGTCGAGCACGGTCAGATAGCGGCAGTCCGCTTCGTCCATTACCGCGAAGGCATGCGCGAGCGGCGTATTCACGCGCGCCGTTTCGGGCTGCGTGGCGGCGTCGCCGGCCTTCACGAGCAACAGACGCTTGAGCGTGCTGTCCTGGCCCACGAACTGCGCGACGAATTCGTCGCGCGGGCGGGCGAGCAGGGTGTCGGGGTGATCGTATTGCACAAGCTGCCCGCGCCGGAACACGGCGATGCGGTCGCCGAGCTTGATGGCCTCGTCGATGTCGTGGCTCACCATGATCACGGTCTTCTTCAGTTGCCGCTGCATCTGGAAGAACTCGTTCTGAATGGACTCGCGATTGATCGGATCGACCGCGCCGAACGGCTCGTCCATCAGCAGCACGGGCGGGTCGGCGGCGAGCGCGCGAATCACGCCCACACGCTGTTGCTGGCCGCCCGAGAGCTCGCGCGGATAGCGCTTCAGATACTGCTTCGGATCCAGCGCGACCATCGACATGAGCTCTTGCGCGCGCTCCGCACAGCGCTTCTTGTCCCAGCCGAGCAGGCGCGGCACCACCGTGATGTTCTCTTCGATGGTCATGTTCGGGAACAGGCCGATCTGCTGGATCACGTAGCCGATATGGCGGCGCAAGTCGACCTCGTTGAGCCCGGACGTATCCTCGCCGTTGATGAGCACGCGGCCCGAGGTGGGCTCGATGAGCCGGTTGATCATCTTGAGCGTGGTGGTCTTGCCGCAGCCCGAGGGGCCGAGGAACACGCAGATTTCGCCTTCGGCCACTGAAAGGCTCACGGAGTCGACGGCGCGCACCGGCTGGCCGTCCTTCTGCGTGAAGGTCTTGGTCAGTTTGTCGAGTTCGATCATGTCTTCTGTACTCCTTTCGGTGTCAATGCGCGCTGCAGCATCTGCAGCAGCAGGTCGGCGACGATCGCGAGCACGCTCACGAGCACCGCGCCCACCAGCAGCTTCATCATGCTGCTCTGGCCGATGGCGCGGATGATCAGCGAGCCGAGGCCACCCGCGCCGATCACGGCGGCAATCGTCATCACGCCAATGTTCATGACGACCGCGGTGCGCACGCCTGCGAGAATCACGGGCACTGCAAGCGGCAAGTCCACGAGGCGCAGGCGCTGCCACGAGGTCATGCCGATGCCGGTGCCGGCCTCCTGGATGCCGGCGTCCACGCTGGAGAGCGCGAGCCAGGTATTGCGCATGATCGGCAGCAGCGAGTAGAGAAACACCGCCGTGATCGCGGGCACGGCGCCGATGCCCTGGCCGAAGCGCGAGAAGAACGGGATCATGAGGCCGAACAGCGCGATGGAGGGCAGCGTGAGCACGATGGTGGCAAGGCCGAGCAGCGGACCCGCGAGCCATTGCTGGCGATTGATCAGGATTCCTAGTGGAACGCCGGTCACGATCGCGCAGCCCACGGCGATGCCGACGAGCCAGATGTGCTGCAAGGTGAGCTGCAGCAGCTCGGGCCAGCTCGAAGCGAGATAGTCGAATACGCTCATGCAGCCTCCTTCAGGGCAACTGATGCGTGCGCAGGAAGGCATTGGCCACCTCGCGCGGCGACTTGCCGTCGAGGTCCACTGCCTTGTTCATGTCCTGCATCACGTCGTTGTTGAGCGCCGCCGAAAGCGCGTTGAGCTGCGCCGCGAGCTTCGGATTGTGCTCGAGCGCTTCCTTGCGCACCACGGGCGTGGCGTTGTAAGGCGGGAAGAAGTGCTTGTCGTCTTCGAGCGGCACGATGCCGAAGCCTTTCACGCGGCCATCGGTCGTGTAGACGAGGCCGATCTTCAACTGGTTGTTGTGCAGCGCCGTGTAGACGAGCCCCGGGTCCATCTGCTTCATCTGCGAGCGCCTGAAATGCATGTCGTAGGTTTCGAGCAGCGGCTTCAGGCCGTCGGGGCGATTCGCGAATTCCGCGTCCATGCCGAACACGATGTGCTTCGCGTCGGGGTTCGTCTTCAGATAGCCGGCGAGCTGCGAGACCGTCTTGATGCCGGAGGCCTGGGCGAACTGGCTCGGCAGCCCGATCGCATAGGTGTCGTTGAGCGGCGAGGCATCGAGCCAGACGAGCCCGCGCGGCTCGTCGAGCGCCTTCACGCGCTGGTACATGGCTTCGGGCGAGAGCTTGTCCGTGAGCTTGTCGTAGACGAGCGCCGCCGTGCCCGTGTAATCCCACACGAGGTCGAACTGCCCGTTTTCCAACGCGCTGCGCATGAGCGTGCTGCCGAGGCCGGAGCGGACTTCCACGTCGTAGCCGCGCGAACGCAGATACTGCGCCGTCACTTCCGCGAGCACGTATTGCTCGGTGAAGTTCTTCGCGCCCAGTACGAGCCTGGCGGCGAATGCCGAGGAGCTGGCGGCCACGCACAGCGTCCCCACGACGCACAGGCGCGCGATCGATCGAATCGTACTGCGAAACATAAGAGCGACGCTCATGCTGCACCTCCGCGGCGCACGAGCCATTGACGGCTGCTGGCTGCGACGATGCCGTCCAGCACGAGCGCGAGTATCGCGGTGAGCGAGGCGCCCAGCAGCAACAGCGGCTGGTTGTCGAGATAGATGCCGGGGAAGATCAGCGAGCCCAGACTGTCGGCGCCGATCAGATAGGCGAGCGGCGCCGTGCCCACGTTGATCGCGAGCGCCGTGCGCACGCCGCCCACGATGATGGGCAGCGCGTTGGGCAGCTCCACGCGGATGAGCGATTGCCAGCCAGTCATGCCGATGCCCTTGGCGGCCTCGCGCAGCGCGGCGGGCACGTTCTTCACGCCCTCGTAGGTGTTGCGCGTGATGGGCAGCAGCGAGGCGAGGAACAGCGCGACGATGGCGGGCAGGTCGCCGATGCCGAAAATACCGAGCGCGATGGCGAGCACGGCGAGCGACGGAATCGTGTTGCCGATGTTGAAGACCTGCATGAAGCGCTCGGCCTGGCGCTGAAAACGCGGCCGGCTGAGCATCACGCCCGCGGGCACGCCCACGAGGATGGCGAGCGCCATGGAGTAGACCACCAGCAGCATGTGCCGCCCCGCGTAATAGGCGAGATCGTCCGCATGGCTGCGGAACGTTTCTGCGCCGATTCCGCGGGCGAGCGCCCATGCGATGACGGCTATCGCTATCAGGCTGCCCAGCAGTTGGACAGTGCGTCGATTCATGAAGATACGCCTCCTCAATCTCGGTGCGGCGCGCGCCATGGCACAGAATTGCGCACGATGGCGCACGCCGCGAGGACGCCAGATGGCGCCGCGATGGAAGTTCGTGATCCCGGCATGGCCGCGATTTGAACTGACGGAAACAGTCCTTGCCGGCCGCAACGACAGGCGGCGGGCAGTCGAATGAACGCACTCGTGCGTTCGTCTGATTGTCATGTTCAGCCCAGCGACGCAATGACATCGAGCGCGCTGAGGCAGGGCACCGTCCTGCGAGGACGGCATGGATGCGGTGGGCACGGGCCCAAACCGCTGGGGCCGGTGGCCCCCTTGATGTGGCGAAACAGATGCGCGCGCAACGAAATGGGCGCTGGCATCACCGACTTTACGTCACGTTCCGCACAAGATCATGCTTTTTGTGATGATGGAAAGGCCAGTATAGGCCAATCGATTGATCGCGTCTACCATGGGGAGCGATCGATATGATTCAGGTCCGATCGAGCGATCGCTGCAAACGGAGGTCAACGTGTCATATCGGGAAAATAATCTGGATGCCGAAATAAATCTTGCAGGTATCATTTCCCGATAGCTTTTAACCCCTTTTTTTAGCGCTTTATTTGTGGACGCGTGATTGACACGTGCGCGGCAAGGCAAGCGCGGTCCTGCGCGACCGCGCTACTTTTCGCGCCCCATTCCCGCAACGGTGAGCGTGCGCTCGGCTAGCACGGCGTCGCGTTTGGCGAGCAGGTGGCCGCGCAGGATCTTCGCGAGCGCGGGCCCGTTGCGCGCTTCGAGCGCGCTGATCATGCCTTCGTGGTCGCGTATCGCGCTGTCCCACTTCGCGGTCTGGAAGTTGGAGCGAAAGCGCAGCGCCTGCAGGCGCCGGTTCAGGGTCACGTAAGTCTGACGCAGCGCCGCGTTGCGTGCCGCGATGTTGATGAGGTCGTGAATCGCGTGATTGCGCGCGTAATAGCCGGACAGGTCGTTCTGCGCGCGGCACAGCAACATGGCGGCGTGCAGCGCCTTGATTTGCGCAAGCTCCGTTTCGCTGATGCGCTCGCAGGCGAGCTCGCCCGCGAATGCCTCCAGGCCGCTCATGAGCTCGAACATGTCGCGTATCTCGGCTTCGCTCAGTTGCGCGACCGTGGCGCCGCGGTTCGGCGAGATCTCGATGAGCCCCTCGGCGGCCAGCACCTTGAGCGCTTCGCGCAGCGGCGTGCGCGAAATGCCGAGCACTTCGCAGAGCTTGCGCTCGTTGAGCTTCACGCCGGGCGCGAGCTGTCCCTCGACGATAAATTCGCGCAGATGGTCGACCACCGTGTCGTGCAGGCGCTGGCGAGCAAGCTTCGGCAGCGCGAGCGCCGACGCGTCTGGTTGGGCGGACGCGAGCTGCGCGTCCGGAATGTCTGCATTTTGCATACGAGACCTCTCTCGTCCGACTTGCCCCCATTCTAGCCTGGCCGCCTCCAGAGCCCGTTATGGCGTGCTGCCGGGTTTCCCCTGGGCGGCTTTCCGTCAATTTCACCTTGCATCTGCTTGAGCGTGCACTAGAGTATTTTGCATGCAAAATGCCATTTCTGCTGGATCGGGTGGCATCGACTGAAGCTCTTCCGACTTTCATCGAACATGGGACCTCTTCATGCTGAAACTCGACTTCCATCCCGCCGGCCGCCATTTCCTGCAGATTCCCGGCCCGAGCCCCGTGCCCGATCGCATCCTGCGCGCGATGAGCTATCCGACCATCGACCATCGCGGGCCCGAGTTCGGCGCGCTGGGGCTTGCGCTGCTCGATGGCATCAAGAAGATCTTCAAGACCACGCAGCCCGTGGTGATCTATCCCGCTTCGGGCACCGGCGCATGGGAGGCGGCGCTCACCAACACGCTCTCGCCCGGCGACACGGTGCTGATGTACGAGACCGGCCACTTCGCGACGCTATGGAAGAAGATGGCCGAGAGCCTGGGCCTGAAGCCCGAATTCCTGGGACTACCAGGCGTTGAGGGCTGGCGGCGCGGCGTGCAGGCGGACATGATCGAGGCGCGTCTGCGCGCGGATACGGGCCATGCGATCAAGGCCGTTTGTGTTGTGCACAACGAAACATCGACGGGCGTGACCTCCGATATCGCCGCCGTGCGCCGAGCCATCGACGCGGCGGGGCACCCGGCGCTCTTCATGGTCGACACGATCTCGGGTCTCGCATGCGCCGACTATCGCCACGACGAATGGGGCGTGGACGTGACGGTCTCGGGCTCGCAGAAAGGCCTGATGCTGCCGCCCGGCATCAGCTTCAACGCGGTCTCGCAGAAGGCGCTCGAGGCGAGCCGCACAGCGAAGCTGCCGCGCGCATTCTGGAGCTGGACCGAAATCGTCGAAATGAACCAGCAGGGCTACTGGCCCTATACGCCCAATACGAACCTGCTTTATGGCCTTTCCGAAGCGCTCGACATGATTCTGGGCGAGGGGCTCGACCAGGTGTTCGCGCGTCACAGGCGGCTGGCGGCCGCGTGCCGTGCCGCGGTCGAAGCGTGGGGGCTTGAGATTCAATGCGTGGATCCCGCCGTGTATTCGCCTGTGCTCACCGGCGTGGTGATGCCCGAGGGCGTGGACGCCGACGCGGTGCGCAAGCTCATCTACGAACGCTTCGATCTTTCGCTGGGCACGGGGTTGGGCAAGGTGAAAGGGCGCATGTTCCGCATCGGGCACCTCGGCGACTGCAACGACCTCGCGCTGATGGCGGCGCTCGCGGGCTGCGAGATGGGGCTCAAGCTTTCCGGCGTACCGTTGCGCGCGACGGGCGTGGGCGCGGCGATGGAGTATCTGGCGCAGCATGAGAGCGCGCCTCGCCTGAAGGCGGTGGCGTGAGCGCCTGCCTCGCGAATGTGCCCATGCACGCGATTTCCGATGCACCCGATGCCCAACGTTTGAACGCCCGACGTTTCGACTGACTGCCCGATGCTCACGTCCACACCCAAACCGCTCGTTCAACCCATCCGGCTCATGCCGGCCTCCGCGCGCGCGGCGCTCACGCCGCTCGCCGCGCGGCTCGCGCGCGAATTACGCGGCGACGTATTGTTCGACCGCGCCTCGCGCGGCCGCTACGCCACAGACGCATCGATCTATCAGATCATGCCGATCGGCGTGGCGGTGCCGCGCGACGAGGACGATTTGCGCGTCGCGCTCGACATTGCGCGCGATACGGGCGCGCCGGTGCTGGCGCGCGGCGCGGGCACGAGCCAGTGCGGGCAGACCGTGGGCGAGGCGCTCGTGATCGACACGAGCAAGTGGCTCAACCGTGTCGTGTCCTTCGACGCGCAGGCGCGCATCGTGACGGTCGAGCCCGGTATCGTGCTCGACCACCTCAACGCGTGGCTCAAGCCGCACGGTTTGTGGTTTCCGGTGGACGTCTCCACGGGCGCGCAATGCACGATAGGCGGCATGGCCGGCAACAACTCGTGCGGCTCGCGCTCGATCGAGTACGGCATCATGGTGCACAACGTGGCCTCCATCGACGCAGTGCTCGCCGACGGCCACGAAACCTGCTTTGCCAAGCTATCCGAAATGTCACGCGATGGGCACACGCAGGCGCTCGTCGAGGGCGTGCGCGCGATTGCCGAACGCGAGCGCGATGCATTGCGCGAGCGCGTGCCGAAGGTACTGCGCCGCGTGGCCGGCTACAACCTCGACTTGTTCGATTGCCAGAACCCGCTCGCTTTCGAGCGCGACGGCGAGCCGAATCTCGCGAACCTGCTGGTGGGCTCCGAAGGCACGCTGGCGTTCAGCCGCCAGTTGACGCTGCGCCTCGCGCCGTTGCCGCGCCACAAGGTGCTGGGCGTGGTGAACTTCCCTACCTTCTACGGCGCGATGGATCTCACGCGGCACATCGTCAAGCTCGGGCCGAGCGCGGTCGAGCTGGTCGATCGCACGATGATCGATCTTGCGCTCGACAATCCGGCCTACCGGCCCGTGATCGAGCGCGCGCTCGTGGGCGCGCCGCAGGCGGTGCTGCTGGTGGAATTCGCCGGCGACGAACGCGACGTCCAGCTTGCGCGCCTCGCGCAGCTCGTGGAGCTGATGGGCGATCTGGGCTTGCCGGGCAGCGTGGTCGAGATGCCCGATGCGGCGGAGCAGAAGGCGCTCTGGGAGGTGCGCAAAGCGGGCCTGAACATCATGATGAGCATGAAGGGCGACGGCAAGCCGGTCTCGTTCATAGAGGACTGCGCGGTGCCGCTCGAACATCTCGCCGACTACACGAGCCGCCTGACCGAGGTGTTTCATCGCCACGGCACGGAAGGCACGTGGTACGCGCATGCGAGCGTGGGGACGCTGCACGTGCGGCCGATTCTCGACATGCGCCGCGACGGCGCACAGAAGATGCGCGCGATTGCCGAGGAGGCCGCCGCGATGGTGCGCGAGTACAAGGGCGCGTTCTCGGGCGAGCACGGCGACGGCCTGTGCCGCGGAGAATGGGTTGCCTGGCAGTACGGACCAAAAATCAATGCGGCATTTGCGGAAATCAAGGCGCTGTTCGATCCCGCGAACCGCATGAGCCCGGACCGCATCGTCAATCCGCCGAAAATGGACGATGCCGCGAACTTCCGCTTTGCGCCGGGCTACCGCGAGCGCGCCTGGAAGCCCGCGCTCGACTGGTCGGCATGGAACGTCACGCGCGATCCGCTCACGGGCGCCGAGGGCGCGCCGGGTTCGGGCAGCGACGCGAGCGCGGGCCTCGCGAAAGCGGTCGAGATGTGCAACAACAATGGCCATTGCCGCAAGTTCGACGCGGGCACCATGTGTCCGAGCTATCGCGTCACGCGCGACGAGCAGCATGTCACGCGTGGGCGCGCGAATACGCTGCGGCTCGCCTTGTCGGGGCAGCTGGAATCCATCGGGAGTGCTGATGGCTCCGCGACGGAGGGCGGTCTCGCGAGCCGCGCCGTGAAGGATGTGCTCGACCTGTGCGTATCGTGCAAGGGCTGCAAGCGCGATTGCCCGACCGGCGTGGATATGGCGCGCCTGAAGATCGAAGCGCGCGCGGCATGGCAGCACGCGCACGGTGTGACTCTGCGCGAGCGGCTCGTTGCCTGGCTGCCGCGCTACGCGCCGCTCGCGAGCCGCGTGCCCGGCGCGCTGCCTGCGATCGAGCGCTTGCCGCGCGTGGCGGCGTGGCTCAAGCGGCGCATCGGCTTCGCGCAGACGCGTGCGTTCCCGCGCATCGTGCGCCCGTTCACCGCGACCGCCGGGGCAAGCGCGAACGACGCTGCGCCGGCTTCGGCGGCGCGCGAGGTGCTGCTGTTCGTCGATACGTTCAGCAACTATATCGAGCCCGACGTGGCGCGCGCCGCCAGGCACGTGCTGGAGGCGGCGGGTTACACGGTGCGCCTGAACACGAGGACAGGCGAGCGCCCGCTGTGCTGCGGACGCACGTTCCTCGCGGCGGGTCTCGTCGATCAGGCGAAGGCGGAGGCGCGCCGCTCGCTCGATGCGCTGATGCCCTATGTCGAGCGCGGTGTGCCCATCGTGGGTCTGGAGCCTTCGTGCCTGCTCACACTGCGTGACGAATGGACGGCTTACGGCTTCGGCGAGGCCGCCGCGAAGCTGGCGCGCCACGCGCTGCTCTTCGAGGAATTTCTCGTGCGCGAGCGCACGGCGGGGCGTCTCGAACTGAAGCTTCAAGCGCTGCCCGAGGCGCGCGCCGTCGTGCACGGACACTGTCACCAGAAGGCATTCGGCGCTTTCACGCCGGTGCAGACGGTGCTTGGCTGGGTCCCGGGGCTCGCGATCGCGCCCGTCGAATCGTCTTGCTGCGGCATGGCGGGCAGCTTCGGCTACGAGAGCGAGCATTACGCCACCTCGCTCGCGATGGCGGAACTCGCGCTCCTGCCCGCCGTGCGTGCCGCGCAGGCCGCGGGTGACGCACTCGTGGTCGCCGACGGCACGAGTTGCCGCCACCAGATCGCGGACGGCGCGAGCGTGCACGCGTTGCACGTCGCCCAGGTCCTGGAGCGCGCGCTCAGTCCACCGCGCTGAATTCATGGGAGCAGCATTGCATGGCCGTTATAAAGCAGTCTGAACATCCGGAGTCCTGAAGTATCCGCCGAGAGGCGAAACGAGTCGCGAGCGCACGTCTCTCGCGCCGTACACTTCCAACAAGGAGACGATGATGTTGCGCCGAGCCACCACACGCGTGCTGCTACTGCTGTGCGCGATGTACCTCATCACCTACGTCGATCGCGTCAACGTGAGCACGGCCGCCAGCCAGTTCGCGGCCGAGCTCCATCTTTCGCATACCGAAGTAGGCATCGTGTTTTCCGCCTTCGCCTATCCGTATCTGCTGTTCCAGATCATCGGCGGATGGGTCGGCGACCGCTTCGGCCCGCGCCGCACGCTCGCCGTATGCGCCGTGATCTGGGCCGGCGCCACCGTGCTCACCGGTCTCGCGAGCGGCTTTGCCTCGCTGATCGTGGCGCGTCTGCTGCTCGGCCTGGGCGAAGGCGCGACCTTCCCCACCGCCACGCGCGCGATGTCGAACTGGATGCCCGCGAGCCGCCGCGGCTTCGCGCAGGGCACGACGCACGCCGCCTCGCGCATCGGCAATGCCATCGCGCCGCCGCTCATCGTCTGGCTCATGCTGATGTCGGGCTGGCGCGGCGCGTTCATCGTCACCGGTATCGCGAGCTTCATCTGGGCCGTGCTGTGGATCTGGTACTTCCGCGACGATCCGCGCGCGCATCCGCGCATCACCGAAGCCGAATGCGAAGGGCTCGAGCGCTTTTCCGGCGCGAAGGAGCGCGCGCCGGTGCCGTGGCGGCGGCTCGTCGCGCGCATGTCGCCGGTCACGGCCGTGTACTTCTGCTATGGCTGGGTACTGTGGCTATTCCTCGGCTGGATTCCGCAGTACTTCCTGCACAACTATCACATGCATCTGGCCAAGTCGGCGCTGTTCGCCTCCGGCGTGTTCTTCGCGGGCGTGCTGGGCGACTGGCTCGGCGGTTCGGTCACCGACCGCATCCTCAAGAGGAGCCGCAACCTGCGCCTCGCGCGCAACGTGATGGTGGGCGTGTGCATGCTGCTGACGCTGCTCTCGCTCGCACCGATCCTGCTCGCGCAGAACGTGACGGTGACGCTCGCCGCGCTGTGCCTGAGCGCGGGCTTCTTCTTCAACGAAATGACCATCGGGCCGATGTGGGCCGTGCCCATGGACATCGCGCCGAGGCATGCGGGCACCGCGAGCGGGATCATGAACACGGGCTCGGCCGCGGCGGCCATCGTGAGCCCCGTGGTGGGCGGCTGGCTGATCGACCGCACGGGCAACTGGAACCTGCCGTTCACGGTGTCGATGGCCATCATGGCGCTGGGCATCGTGCTCTCGTTCGCGATGCGCCCGGACCGCACACTCGACAGCGCAGCGGGCTCGGTCGACGGTGCACATGCACATACAACGGCCTGAGCAGGTAGGGGCGATAGTGCAACGCGGTGCGCAAAGGCGGGCACACCGCTCCACGAAACGACCGGATTATGAGGAATACGTATGAACGACGATACCGCCATCCACGGCGCCATTCGCACCGAGCGCGCGGGGCACGACGGTGCGATCACCATCGTGACGATAGACCGTCCCGCGAAGCTCAATGCGCTCACGCGCACGCTCTGGCGCGCGCTCGGCGACACCTTCGAGACGCTGTCCGCCGATGAGCGCCTGCGCTGCATCGTGCTGCGCGGCGCGGCCGAAAAAGCGTTCTCGCCCGGCAACGACATCGGCGAATTCGCCACGGACCGCTCGAACGTCGAGCAGGCGCGCGAGTATGGCGCGCTCATGCACCGCACGCTCGGATTGATCGATGCGTGCCCGGTTCCCGTGGTCGCGATGATTCACGGCATCTGCGTGGGCGGCGGGCTGGAACTGGCGGCGCTCTGCGATCTGCGCATCTGCGGCGAGTCGAGCCGCTTCGGTGCGCCCATCAAGAATCTCGGGCTCGTGATGGCGCATGCCGAACTCGAGGCGCTGCTGCGCCTCGCGGGCGAGGCCGTGGCGCTGGAGATCCTGCTCGAAGGCCGCATTTTCGACGCGCGCGAGGCGCTGGCCAAAGGGCTCGTCACGCGCGTGGTGCCCGACTCCGAGGTGAGTGCGGAGGCGCTGGCCGCCGCGCAGCGCATTGCCGCGGGCGCGCCGCTCGTCGCGCGCTGGCACAAGCAGTTCGTGCGCCGCGCGCGCAACCCCGCGCCGCTCACGCAGGCCGAGCGCGACGAGGGCTTCACGTGCTTCGGCACCGAGGATTTCCGCATCGGCTATCAGGCGTTTCTCGCGAAGGAAACGCCGCAATTCAAGGGACGTTGAGATGGAAGACACGCGACACGGCGCATCGCGCACGGGCCCGCTCGCGGGCATGACGGTGATCGAGCTTGCGCACATCATGTCGGGACCGGTCTGCGGCATGATGCTCGCCGACATGGGCGCGGAGGTCATCAAGGTGGAGAAGATGCCGGGCGGCGACGACTGCCGCCGGTTCGCGCCGATCCTCGCGAGCGGCGAATCCGCCTCGTTCATGATGGTCAATCGCGGCAAGCGCGGCATGGCGCTCGACCTGAAGACCGAGGGCGGCCGCGCGGTGCTGCGCCGCCTGCTCGCGAGCGCCGACGTCGTGACCGAGAACTACCGGCGCGGCACGATGGAGAAGCTCGGCATGGGCTACGAGACGCTCAAGGCCGGGAACCCGGGCCTGATCTACTGTGCGATCTCGGGCTATGGACGCAGCGGGCCCTATGCGGACAAAGGCGGCTTCGACCTCATCGCGCAAGGCATGAGCGGCCTGATGAGCATGACCGGCGAGCCCGGGCAGGCGCCGATCAAGGCGGGCTCGCCGGTCACGGACATCAACGCGGGCATTCTGGCGGCGCTCGGCATTTGTGCGGCCTATGCGGGCCGGCAACGCACGGGCCGCGGGCAGATGGTCGATACTTCGTTGTTCGAAGCAGGTTTGCAGCAGATGTATTGGGCCTTCGCCAACTATTTCGCCGATGGCACCGTGCTCGAAAAAGCCGGTTCGGCCAATCCCACGAGTGCGCCCTATCAGGCGTTCGAAACGCGCGACGGCTGGATCAACGTGGGCGCGGCGAATCAGAGCAATTACGAGCGGCTCGTTGCCGTGCTCGCGATTCCGGGGCTCGCGGACGACGCGCGCTTCGCGACCAACGCGGGGCGCCTCGAGCATCGCGCGGCGCTCGTGGAAATTCTGGGCGCGCGCCTGCGCGAGCGCACCACGGCGCAGTGGCTTGCGGCCTTCGACGAGATCGGCTTGCCGTGCGGCCCTGTGCTCGGCGTGCCCGAGGCGGCCTCGCACGAGCAGGCCATCGCGCGCGGGATGATCATGCAGACCGAGCATCCGGTGAGCGGGCGCGTCACGGGCATCGGCCTGCCGGTTCATTTTTCGGAAAGTACAGCGACGTGTGAGCGCCCTGCGCCGCTGTACGGCGAGCACACTGTTGAAGTGCTGCGCGAATATGGCTACGACGATGCGCAGATTCGCGCGCTCGAAGCCGAAGGGGCGGTGGGCGTGGCGCGCTGAGGCCGGTGTCGGGCGTGAAACCGCGTGCGGCTCGGGCCGGAGATTGATGAGTAGCATTCATGAAATCATGCGGTTTATCCACCTTTATCCGGTAGGCGAACTCGTTTCTAATAGACGGCTCTTGCCGTCGATCCGACGCGCAGCCACTTCGGAGTTTGGGTTATGGATTATCGCTATCTGGGCGGCAGCGGCCTCAAAGTTTCACCTTTGTGCCTCGGCGCCATGATGTTCGGCGGGGAAACCGATGAATCGACGTCGAAGCGCATCATCGACAAGGCCTTCGATCAGGGCGTGAATTTCGTCGATACCGCTGATGTTTACCATGCGGGCCGCTCCGAGGAGATCGTGGGCCGCGCCATCGCAGCGCGTCGCGACGACTGGGTCGTGGCGACGAAGTTCGGCTACCCTGCGGGCCCCACGCAGGGCCCGAACCAGCAGGGGCAGTCGCGCAAATGGATCTTCCAGTCGGTCGAGGCGAGCCTCAAGCGTTTGAACACCGACTATATCGACGTGCTCTATTTCCATCGCGCGTTGCCCGATCTGCCGCTCGAAGAGGGCGTGCGCGCGGTGGGCGATCTGATCCGCCAGGGCAAGGTGCGCTATTTCGGGCTTTCCAATTTTCGCGGCTGGCGCATTGCCGAAGTGGTGCGTCTCGCGGACCAGCTAGGCATCGAGCGGCCCGTCGCGAGCGAGCCGCTTTACAACATCGTGGACCGCAGCGCCGAAGTCGAGCAACTGCCGGCCGCCGCGCATTACGGCCTGGGCGTGGTCCCGTACAGCCCGCTCGCGCGCGGCGTGCTGACCGGCAAGTATGCGGTGGACGCGCCGCCGCCCGCGGACAGCCGCGCGGGGCGCGGCGACCGGCGCATCCAGCAGACGGAATGGCGCCCGGAATCGCTGCGTATCGCGCAGCGGATTGCGGCGCACGCGGCCGAGCGCGGCACGACCTCGATTGCGTTCGCGCTCGCGTGGGTGCTCAACAATCGTCTCGTGAGCTCGACGATCGCGGGGCCGCGCACGGAAGCGCATTGGGACAGCTACGTCGAAGCGCTGGAGCTTCGTCTGGGTCCCGAAGACGAGGCGTTCATCGACAGCCTCGTGCCGCCGGGCCACGCATCGACGCCGGGCTATACCGACCCAGGCTATCCGGTCGAGGGACGCAAGGCCCGCTGAGCGAGCCTGCGGAAAACAACTCAAGGATAACTAACTATGGGCGCTTGCCGCGCGTCGTCCCGGCGCGCGGGTCGCGATAGCGCAATGCATCGATCACGAGCCCGAGCGCGCGCGACGACTGTCGCCGGCTCGGGTAGAACGCGTGATAGCCGGGGAAGACCGGGCACCAGTCCTTGAGCACGCTCTTCAACCGGCCCGCGCGCAGATGAGGCAGCGCCACGTCTTCGGGCAGGAAGGCGAGGCCGAAGCCGTCGAGCGCGGCATCGAGCATTTGCGGGACCGCGTTGAACGTGAGCTGGCCATCCACGCGCACCTGCAACGCGTGATCGTCTTTCTTGAGCTCCCACGCGTAGAGCCCGCCCGAGCCCGTGAGGCGCAGCGTGATGCAGTTGTGCGCCAGCAGATCCTGCGGCGCCTTAGGCGCCTTGTGCTTCGCAAGGTAAGCGGGAGAGGCCACGATGGCCATCTTCAGATCGGGGCTGATGCGCACCGCGATCATGTCCTTCGCCACCTGGTCGCCGAGACGCACGCCGATGTCGTAGCGGTCGGCCACGATATCGCGCAGCCCGTAATCCACGGTGATTTCGACCTTGATGTCCGGATACGCGGGCAGCAGCGTTTTGAGTCTCGGCCAGATCACGGTATTGACGGTATGGTCGATCGCGGTGATGCGGATCGTGCCCGCGGGCTTGTCGCGCAGGTCCGCGAGCGCGGCGAGTTCGGCGTCGATCTGCTCGAAGCGCGGCGAGACGGCCTGAAACAGGCGCTCGCCCGCTTCGGTAGTGGAGACGCTGCGCGTGGTGCGCGTGAGCAGGCGCAGCCCGAGGCGCGCTTCGAGCGCGCGCAGGGTGTGGCTCAGCGCGGATTGGGAAACGCCGAGCTGGGCCGCGGCGCGCGTGAAGCTGCGCTCGCGGGCGACGGCGAGAAAGGCCTGAAGATCGCTGAGATTGTCGCGCGCCATGAGGGGATCGAATGCGGGGAGGTGGCGCTGATCGTAACATTGGTGGGGTGGTTGCTGGGTGGAGGGGCTGCCTGGCGGTCGCAGCAACGCAGCGCGCACATCGTCCCTTCCACACCCTCACAAAATTTGCCCCCCCGCAAACACAGCCCAAATTTCGAGCCGCCCCTCACCGATCAAACCCATTCCAGCCTCTTTGAGATCGCAGTTTGCTTAACATCGGCGACCCGCAGTCGCAACCGCAAGCCATCGCCGCTGAGTACGACGACGACGCGCGACGGCTTTTCACGGCCCCGATGGAAGGCACCCCCACCATGTCCCAGCCCCGATCTCCCGAAGCCGGCGCATTGCGCGCAGGCGATACGTTTGCCGCTGCCGAAGCCGCCTGGCAACGCGGCGAGGCCGAAGCCGCGCGCGCCATGTGCGGGCGCCTCGTTGACGCCGATCCGCAAGACGCCGATGCGCTGCATCTAGCCGGCCTCCTCGAAATCGGGCGCGACCGCGAGGCCGCGAGGGCGCTGATCGGCCGCGCGCTCTCGGTGCGCGAGGACCCCATGTTTCTCGTGAACTTCGCCATGACCTGCGTTGGCCCGGCCGAGCGGGACATGGCCATCCACGCGTTGAATCGCGCAATCGAGTTGCGGCCGAACTCGCCCATCGCGCTCAACAACCTGGGCCACCTGTACGGCGAGGCGGGCGATGCCGCGCGGGCCTCGGCGCTGTTCGAACGGGCGCTTGCGCTGGCGCCGAATCACGCGGCCATCCATTTCAACTACGGGACCATGCTGTTGAAGGCCAACGAGCTGGCACGCGCGGAAGCCGTGTTGCGTCGCACGGTCGCCATCGCACCGAATCACGCGGACGCCTGGAACAATCTCGCCAAGGTGATGCTCGCCGAAAAACGTGTCACGCAGGCGCTGGCCGTGCTCGAGCACGCGCGCGCGCTCGCGCCGGATTCGGTAGAAATCCTTACGAATATCGGCGCGATCCTGAGCGGCGGCGCGCGCATCGAGGAAGCCCGAACGGTGCTCGAACGCGCGCTCGAGCTCGATGCGCACCGGGCCTCCGCGTGGAGCAATCTCGGCAGCGTGCTGCTCAAGCTCGCGCGGCACGACGAGGCGCGCGCCGCGCTGGCCCGCGCCGTCGAACTGAAGCCGGACTTTGCCGATGCGCATATCAATCTCGGCAACGCATGCAGCAAGGCCGGCCGTATCGACGAGGCCATCGCGTGTTATCGCCGCGCGATGGCCTGCGATCCCGCCCATTCCGGCGCGCACAGCAACCTGCTGTTCTCGCTGATGTTCGCTCTCGACGACGCTCATGCGATCCGTGCCGAGGCCGAGCGGTTCGCCGCGCGGCACGAGGCGGCGTTCCTTGCCGCGAGCGCGGGAGCGCGTTATGCAAATACGCCGGAAGCCGCGCGGCGGCTGCGCATCGGCTATGTTTCGCCGGATTTTCGCAATCATTGCCAGTCGCTGTTCACGACGCCGCTTTTCAGCCATCACGATCACGCCGCTTTCGAGATCGTCTGCTATGCGCTGAGCGCGCAGCGCGACGATGCAACCGTGCGCCTCCAGAAATGCGCGGATCTTTGGCGCGACGTGTCCGAATTCGACGATGGACGCCTTGCCCAGCAGATTCACGACGACGGCATCGACATCCTGGTCGATCTCACGATGCACATGGACGGCGCGCGGCGCCTGTTGTTCGCGCGGCGGCCCGCGCCGGTTCAGGTGGCGTGGCTTGCGTATCCGGGCACGACGGGCAGCCCGTCGATCGGCTGGCGTTTGACCGACCCGTGGATCGACCCGCCCGATGTGCCGCATGTAGATGACCAGTACACCGAACGGTCGCTGCGTTTGCCCGATGCGTTCTGGTGCTATGACCCGCTTACGCAGGGTGTGGATGCGAACGTGTTGCCGGTGCATTCTGCCGGGCATATTACGTTCGGATGCCTGAATAATCCTTGCAAGCTCACCGACACCACGCTGTCGCTCTGGTCCGGCGTATTCGCGGAGTTGCCCGATGCGCGGCTCGTCCTCATGACGCCGCCCGGCGGCGCCCGCCAGCAGATTGCAGCGCGTCTGGCCGCGCACGGCGTCGATCGGGACCGCGTGAGCTTCGTGGGCTTTCAGTCGCGCGCCGACTATCTTCGGACCTATCACCGGATCGATATCGCGCTCGAAACGTTTCCGGCCAACGGCCACACCACGAGCCTCGACGCCTTCTGGATGGGCGTGCCGGTGCCCACGCGCTTTGGCCGCTCCGCGGTGAGCCGCGCCGGGCTTTGCCTGCTTGCGAATCTGGGCCTGCAGGATCTGGCGGCCGACAACGATGCGGACTACGTCGCCATCGTGATGGCGCTCGCGCGCGACTTGTCGCGGCTTGCCGCGCTGCGCGCGGGCCTGCGCGCGCGCATGGAGGCTTCGCCGCTCATGGACGGCGCACGCTTCGCGCGCAACGTCGAAGCGGCTTATCGGCAGATCTGGGAAACCTGGTGTGCGGACGCGAAGCGGGCACCCCTGTTGCGATAGTCAAGAGAGGCGAGGCCCGCCCGCCTCAAGCCACAATGGCCGGATGCGCCTGCACCGGCCCGCCCAGTTGCTCGCGATGCGAGGGCGGCTGGCGTCCGTCGATATCGGTAATGCCGTATTCGCGCGCGAGCTCGGCGCCCACGAGCACGAGCCCTGACTTCTGCGCGCGTTGCGGATCGCGATAGAGCGCGTCGACGAGCCGCCCCGTGAATTGCGGGCTTTCCGCGAGTTCGCTGAATCCCGCATACTGCTCGGGATGCGCGGCGATCACGCGCGCGGTGCGCTCGGTCTGGAGCATGCCCATCCAGATCGACACCGCCGCAACGCCGACCGGGCGCAGGTCCACGGCCATGTCCTTCGCGAACTTGTCCACGCCCGCTTTCTGCGCGCCGTAGGCCGCGCCGTGCATATAGCAGCTCGCGCCGAACGACGAGGTGAACGCGATCAGGCCGTCGCGTTGCGCGGCCATCATGCGTGCCGCGTGCCAGCTCGCGACGTAGGCCGAGCGCAGACCCACGTTGAGGATGTCCACCATCTCCAGCGGTTTTTCCCAGAACGGCGCGGGGCGGATCAATTCGTCGTGCAGGACCGTTGCGTTGTTCACGAGCACGTCGAGCCGTCCTTGCTCCTCGCCGATGCGCGCGAAGGCGGCGGCGACCTGGGCATCGTCGGCATGGTCGCAGGCGAGCGCGATGCCGCGGCCGCCGAGGCGCGTGATTTCGGCGGCGGTCGCGTGGATGGTGCCGGGCAGGGGCGCGTCGCCTTCCTTCTGCGAGCGGCCCGTCACGTAGACGGTGGCACCGGCCGCGCCCAGCGCGAGCGCAATGCCTTTGCCCGCGCCGCGCGAGGCGCCGGTAACGAGTGCAACATAGGGATGGGGCGATGGGCCCATGCGTGAATGCTCCATACGGTCAACTCGATGGCCGCCACGCAACGTGGCGGGATGATGTTGCGTTAGCAACTATTTAAGCGGTTATGCCTCGATCAGCTTGCGCGCATCGCAGGCCGCGAATGCCGCGGCGCGGATCGCGTCGACGGGGTCGGCCGCAGGCGGCGTATCGAGCCAGTCGCCGAGCGGAATGAACGCGCTGATCTCGAGCCCGTGCCCCGAGAGCGCGGGCAGCTTGAGCGGGGTGGCGAGCACGTTGAGCCTCGAAAGACCCAGATCGCGCAAGATCTGCGAGCCAATGCCGTAATGGCGGTTGCCGGGCTGCTCGCCGTGGCCATCGTGCGAATGGGCCGCTGCGCGTCTGCCGGTGCGCAGCGCGCAGTCGAGCAGCACGGCCACGCCGCAGCCGGCCTGACCGATGCGCGCGAGCGCGCCGTGCAGCGCGAGACCGTGCGCGTCGGGTTGCTCGTCGAACAGGTCGAGCAGCGAGGCGCGCTCCTGCACGCGTACGAGCGTGGGCACGTCGGCGCTGGGCTGGCCGCGCACGAGCGCGAGATGGCTTGCGCCGCGCACGCGGTCGCGATACTCGATCGCCTCGAACGGCCCCCACGCGGTCGCGAGCGTGCGCGAGGCCACGCGCTCGACCAGCGTCTCGCGCTCGCTGCGGTAGCGGATCAGGTCGGCAATGGTGCCGATCTTCAGGCCGTGCTCGCGTGCGAAGACCATGAGCTCGGGCAGGCGCGCCATGGTGCCGTCGTCGTTCATGACTTCGCAGATCACGGCGGCGGGCGTCATGCCCGCGAGCGCCGTGAGATCACAACCAGCCTCGGTATGGCCCGCGCGCACCAGCACGCCGCCCTCGCGCGCGACGATCGGAAAGACGTGGCCCGGCTGCACGAGATGCCCGGCGGCCGCGCCCGGCGCGATGGCGGTGCGGATCGTGTGGGCGCGGTCGGCCGCGCTGATGCCCGTGGTCACGCCGTGCGCGGCCTCGATGCTCACCGTGAAGGCCGTGCCGTACTGCGTGCCGTTGTGCGCGCTCATCGGGCTCAGTTGCAGGTGCGCGGCGTGACCGGCCGTGAGCGTGAGGCAGACGAGGCCGCGCGCGTGGCGCGCCATGAAATTGATCGCCTCGGGCGTGACGCAGTCGGCGGCAATCACGAGATCGCCTTCGTTCTCTCGGTCCTCCTCGTCGACGAGGATCACCATGCGGCCCGCGCGCAGTTCTTCGACAATGGTCGGGGTATCGGCCAGTTTCATGCGGTGTGCTCCTCAGGGGTGGCGCTAGCGGTGCAATGGGTGCGGACAGTATCGACGCCGAAGACGGGCGCGCGGCGCTCCGCGAACGCATTGGCGCCCTCGCGGAAGTCGTCGCGCGCCGTGCAGGCGAGAAAGGCGCGCTGCTCGGCCACGAGTTGCGCGCCGAGCGTGTGGCGCGGCGCATCGGCGATCAAATGTTTGGTGTGCGAGAACGCGACGGGCGAGAGCGCGGCGAGGCGCGCGGCGCGCTCGCCGGTGGCCACGGCCAGCTCGGCGGCGGGCACGACCCAGTTCACGAGGCCGGCGCGCAGCGCGTCGGCGGCGCTATAGCGCTCGTCGAAATAGAGCCACTCGGTGGCCGTGCGCACACCCATCAGGCGCGGCAGCGTGAAGGTCGCGCCGCCGTCCGGCGAGGTGCCGAGGCGGTTGTACGCCGAGGTGAAGGTGGCGTCGTCGGCGGCGATGGCCACGTCGCAGGCGGCCACGAGCGCGAGGCCGAAGCCCGCCGCCGCGCCGTTCACGCTCGCCATCACGGGCTTGGGCGAGCGCGCGATCAGTTCGACCGCGCGCTGCGCGTGGCGCACGAGCTTGCCGATGCTGCGCTCGCGTCGTGCGGCGGAGAGATCGAGCGCGGCGCGCATCGCGCGCACGTCGCCGCCGGCCATGAAGGCGCGGCCCGCGCCGGTCAGCACGATGGCGCGCACGGCGCTTTCCTGCGTGAGGCGCTCGAGCCGCGCGCACAATTCGACGGCCATGGCTTCATTGAGCGCATTGAGCGCGTCGGGCCGGTTGAAGGTGAGCGTGACGACGCCGTTGGCGTGCGTGGCGAGTATCGTGTCGGTCATGGGACGTTGGCGTGCGTGGTGCGTGCGTGGTGCCTGGATGGCGCAGGGCGGTCAGGGGTGCAGTGCCGCGCGCAGCGCGCGGGCGCCCAGGTCGAGCGCGGCGCTCGCGGCGTCGAGCACGCCGAGCATGCTGGCGAAGCCGTGCATCTGGCCCGGCCAGCGCACCAGCGTCACGGGTACGCCCGCCTGCGCGAGACGCGCCGCGTAGTGCTCGGCTTCGTCGCGCAGGGGGTCGCATTCGGCGCTCACGATGGTTGCGGGCGCAACCTGTTCGAGACGCTCCATGCCGAGCGGGCTCGCGAGCGGCGATGCGCGGTCGGCTTGCGGCTCGAAGTACTGGTCGCGGAACCAGCGCATGAGATCGGCGTCGAGCAGATGGCCGCTTCCATACGTTTCGTATGAGGGATGCTCGTGCGCGTTGTCGAGGACCGGGTAGAGCAGCAATTGATGCGCGATCGCCACTTCGCCGCGCAACTGCTGCGCGCAGACGGCGGCGAGATTGCCGCCCGCGCTGTCGCCGGCCACGGCGAGCGCGCCCGGCACGGCGCCCAACTCGGCGGCGTGGGCCGCGGCCCAGCGCACGGCCGCGAGCGCATCGTGCGCGGCGGCCGGGAAGCGCGCCTCGGGCGCGAGCCGATAGTCCACGGAAAGCACGAGCGTTCGCGCGCGCGCCGCGAGCGTGCGGCAGAGGTTGGCGTGCGTGTCGAGTCCGCAGGCGACGAAGCCGCCGCCGTGGAAGAACACGAGCAGCGGCAGCGCCTGGCCCTTGGCGTCGCCCGCACCGGCTGAATTGATCGGACGATAGAGACGCGCGGCGAGCGGGCCGGCCGCACCGGGCAGCGTCAGGTCTTCCTCGGCGCCCACGGCGTCGCCGGGGCCGATCGCGCTGGCCACGCCGCCGCCCGCCGCGAGCGCCGCGCGGTAGCTGGCGGCGTCGAGCCGGCTGTAATCGGGGGCGGGCATGCCGGCGAGCGCGGCGAGCAATGCGGCGGCCTGTGGGTCTAGCGCCATGCGGGGGTCTCCTTGTCGGCCGGAGCGGGCGCGCAGCCCGTACCCCGGTCCCATGCAAAGTTGGAAAACATCGTCGAAGCGCCTTAGCCGGCGCCGTTCAGCGCATTGGAGCGCTTGCGCGGGCCGTCTGCATCGTCCGATCAGACGAGGGGCGCGGGCCGCGAACGGCGTAATGTCTGTCACGAAAGCTCTGACACGAAAGCAAGGGCGCACGCGCCGGCCAGGGGAATGTCCCGATGCCGGCGGCGAGACAGCCCCGTAAAGTTGGCCGTCGCTTTGGGCGGCATGGAGGACGGAGACCGTGTTGATGGAGACAAGATGGGCCCCGGAAGAGGGCCAGGACGCCGGTGTCATGGCTGGCGTCGATATTGCGCAGTTCAGCGCGCTGCTGGCGCGCGTGTACCAGGGGCCGCTGGAAGAAGTGCCATGGTCGGGGGCGCTCGAACTGGTGCGGCAGCACCTGGACGCAAACTACGCGACGCTGATCCTGCGCTCGCCGGCGAGCGACCGGCGCGGGCTGATGGTGAGCGCATCGGGCGGCGACAAGCCCGATGAGGCTTCGTATAACGACTATTACTACTCGCTCGACCCGTTCGTCGGCCTGCCGGCGGACCGCGTGGTGACCGTGGACGAGGTGTTCGGCGAGACCGGCTGGCTCTCGAGCGAGCTCTACAAGCAGTTCCTGCAGCCCGCCGACGTGCGCTACATCATGGGCGCCGACCTGCGCACCGAGTCGGGCGTGGAGTGCCGCTTCCGGGTGTGCCGCAAGCACGGCGCCGTGCATTTCAATGCGCGCGACAAGGCGTTTTGCGCGCTCCTGCTGCCGCATTTGCGCCGCGCGGTGGAACTGCATTCGCGCCTCGACGTGGTGGAGTCGGAGCGCACGCTCTACGCGAGCGCCATCGACCGCATGCTGGTGGGCATGGTCACGCTCGACGAGAGCGGCGCGATCATGAGCACCAATAGCGTGGCCGACGAAATCCTCGCGGAGAGCGACGGTCTGCGCATCGCGCACGGCGCCGTCGAGGCCATGGACAACCAGGAGAACCGCACGCTGCAACGGCTCATCCGCCACGCGATGATGGGCCACTTCGGCACGGCTGGCCCGCTCGTGGAGGCCATGCCCGTGACGCGCAGCGGCGACCGGCCGAAGCTCGGCGTGCTCGTGCGCACCGTGCCGCTCTCGGACTGGTCGGAGGATAATCGCCGACGCCCGGCGACGGTGCTGTTCCTGCGCGATCCGGACCGCAAATCGCAGCGCTCGCAGGAGATTGTGAGGAAGCTGTTTGATCTCACGCCTGCCGAGACTTCGCTTGCTCTGCTGCTCACTAACGGCCTTACGCTCGAAGAGGCTGCCGAGGAGCTGGGCATCAGCAAGAATACGGCGCGTGCGCATCTGCGCTCGATCTTCTCGAAGACGGGTGTGACGCGTCAGGCTACGCTTGTGCGGATCCTGCTTGGTAGCGTTGTGCCGTTGGGTTGAGGCGCGGGGCGCTTTAGCGCGTTACTTCTGCGCGTTTGCGGATGTTGGTCATCGTTCGTTATGTTTGGAGAAAGGCGGCCCCATGTGGCCGCCTTTCGTGTTTCATATCGGCCGTTTTTGCGTGAGCACGAGCAGTGCGCCGTTGCGGTCCTCGAGCACCGCGCGTAGCTCGTGCGGCCCCTGCTGAACCGGCACGCGCACGCTGGCGCCCGTGGCCACTACGCGCTCCATGGCCGCATAGAGGTCGTCATCCTCAGCAATGCGAAACGTTAGCGCGGGACGCTCGACGATCCGCTCGTCGCCGGCTACCAGCGCGATCGTGAGCGGACCGCCCTCCAGCGCGCAGTAGCGCTCGCCGTCGCGCATTTTCACCGTGAGCCCCAGCCCGTCTACGAAGAACGGCAGCGACGTGTCGATCGTCTCCACCGGGTACAGCATCATCGAAGCCTTCATTGCATCTTCCTTTTGAGTTGTCTTGTGTGGTTATTCCACATGACCGATGCTAGCGCGCGCGTGGCCACGCGCCATGTCCGATTGGACTAGGGCTCGTGCGTTTCCTTGTGTTCGTGTCGGTCTGCCAGCGTTGCCCCTGTGCGGGGCGGCACCTACTTTCTTTGCGGCGGCAAAGAAAGTAGGCAAAGAAAGCCGCTCACACCGCCAGTGTGACGAAGTCCGCAAACAGCCGTTCAGGGGGAAAGGTATAGGAGCGTCTGTCGCTTCGCACCACCAGACGAAGTGACAAGGCACCCGCACATCCGGCGGCGCTGCGCGCGCCGTGGGGCATAACCGAAAACCGGCGGGATGAATGAGTCCTTTGTCACTGGGTGGAATGGTGCGAGATGGCGGACGCGCCTATACCGTTCCCCTTAAACGGCTGGTTGTGGACTGCGTCACACTGGCGGTGTGAGCGGCTTTCTTTGCCTACTTTCTTTGCCGCCGCAAAGAAAGTAGGTGCCGCCCCGCACAGGGGCAACCCTGGCAGACCGCCACGAACACAAGGAAACGCGAAAAGAGAAACGCGAAAACAAGAAACCGCAAAAACCACCAAAAGCCCAAACCGTTAATCCAAACAGACGATGCACCACTTGCCCACCGAACAGAAACTTCATCTAGTGGACCGTCACGAATCAAACCGGCAGTGGCCGCGCGGCACCCGCCGCCCCCGTCCGACAAACAAGGAGACACCCGCGATGAAGTTTTCTTTGATCTACGAAGCACAGACGACCGATGCCTCCCGCGAAGGCGACCACCGTGTCTTCAAGGAGACCGTCGAGCAGGCGCTGCTCGCCGAGCAGATGGGCTTCGACACCGTCTGGTGCGTCGAGCACACCTCGCTCACCAACTACGCGCACATGAGCGCGCCGGAAACGTTCCTCGCGTACCTCGCGGGCCGCACCACGCGCATCGGTCTCGGTCATGGCGTCGTCTGCCTGCCGCCCGCCATGAATCACCCGATCAAGGTGGCCGAGCGCGTCGCGCTGCTCGACATCCTCTCGGAAGGCCGTGTGCATTTCGGCGTGGGCAAGGGCGGCAGCCAGCAGGAGGCAGGCGCCTTCGGTTACGACCTCAACGAACTGCAGCCGATGATCGACGAGTCGATGTATCTGGTGCCGAAAATGTTCGTTCAGGACGAGATCGAGCACGACGGCAAATACATCAAGATTCCTAAGCGTCCGATTCACCCGAAGCCGTATCAGGACCCGCATCCGCCGATGTACATGGCCTGCACCAACAGCGACGCGCTCACGCGCGCGGGCCAGCGCGGTCTTGGCGCGCTCGTGCTCGGCTTTGGCGGCCCGGACGAAGTCGCGAAGAAGAACGCGCTCTACCGCGAGGCATGGCGCACGCGCAAGGCCGAGGACCAGGTGGGCTTCCGCCCGACCGAGCATCTTGCCGCGCTGTGCCCGGCCATCGTGATGGGCGACGGCCAGCAAGCCCGCAAGATCGGCATTCGCGGTCAGCGCTACTTCATGGAGTCGCTCGCGTACTGGTACACGGGCGGCGAGCGCCCCGATCCGTCGAGCTGGGGCGACGACCTCGTGCAGGCCGATAGCGGCCAGATGGTGATCCGCTCGCGCTTCGCTTCGGAAGAGGTGGTGGTGGACTTCAGCGATCCGGCACTCTCGATGATGAACCCCAACCACGCCTACGGCACGGTGGACGACTGCATCGGTTACGTAGGACGCCTGATGGAAGCGGGCGTGGACGAAGTGCTGTTCCTCGTCCAGATGGGCACGGTGCCGCACGAGGCGGCGCTCGAATCGATCCGCAATATCGGCGAGCACGTGATTCCGTACTTCAACCGCGTCAAGGCGCGCGCTGTGGCCTGAGCGGCGCCAGGCCGTTCGTGCGCCGCGCCCGGCGCCGGTCGCGAGGACCGTGAGCCGGGTGCGGGCGCGCCAGCAGATCGAACCGACGACGAACCACCGTGGCGCGCGGCGCCACCGAAGAAGACGACATAGGAGACAGCGGTGCACCGAGACCACGAATCGAATGCCCTTGCAGCCGAACTGATCGCACGCGCGCAGGCGCTCGCGCCCGTGCTGGCCGAGCGCGGGGACGCGGCCGAAGCCGCCGGGCGCATCCCGGCCGAGACCATCGCCGACATGCAGGCGGCCGGCTTCTTCAAGGTGCTCCAGCCGAGGCGCTACGGCGGCTATGAACTGGAGCCGCAAGCGTTCTTCGAGATCCAGATGGCGCTCGCGCGCGGCTGCATGTCCACGGCGTGGGTGTACGGCGTGATCGGCGTGCACAACTGGCAGCTCGCACTCTTCGACGAGCGCGCGCAGCAGGAGGTCTGGGGCAAGGACCCGGCCACGCTCATCGCCTCCACCTATATGCCGGTGGGCAAGGTCACTCCCGTGGAAGGCGGCTTCCGGCTCTCGGGCCACTGGAAATTTTCGAGCGGCAGCGAGCTTTGCGAGTGGGTGTTCCTCGGCGCACTCGTGCCGCCGGCGCGCGCGGGCGAGCCGCCCGAGTACCGCACCTTCCTGCTGCCGAAATCCGACTACGCGATCGAGCAAGACTGGGACGTGCTCGGCCTGCGCGCGACGGGCAGCCACGACATCGTCGTGAACGACGTGTTCGTGCCCGAGTACCGCACGCACAAGGCCGTGGACGGCATGATGGGCACGAGTCCCGGCCTCGCCGTGAACGATGCGCCGCTGTTTCGCCTGCCGTTCGCGCAGATCTTCGTGCGCGCGGTTTGCACGGCATGCATCGGCGCGCTGCAAGGGGCCGTGGACGACTTCCAGGGCTACGCGAAGAACCGCGTGAGCGCCAACAGCGGCGCGAAGACCAGCGACGATACCGGCGCGCAGAGCGCCTGTGCGAACGCCGCGGTCGCCATCGACGAAATGCAGGTGCTGTTGCGCCGCAACTTCGCGGAGCTGCTCGCGGCGGCGCAAGGCGGCCCCGAGGTGTCGATCGAGCGGCGCGTGCATTTCCGCTACCAGTCCGCGCAGGTGGCCGAGCGCTGTGCCCAGGCGGCCAACGCGCTGCTGCGCTACGCGGGCGGCAACGGCATCTACCGGCGCAATCCGCTCGTGCGGCGTTTTCTCGATCTGCACGCGGCGCGCGCGCACTACGCGAACAACGTCGACCGCTTCGGCCAGAATCTCGGCGCCGTGATGCTCGGTCGCGCCAACACCGACTTCTTCATCTGAGGCGGGATTCATGAACGATCGGGCCATGGAAACAGAAACGTTCGATGTACTGATCGTCGGATCGGGCGCGGGCGGTCTGCTCGCCGCGTGCCGCGCCGCCGATCTCGGCCTCTCGGTGCTCGTGATCGAAAAGAGTGCGCAGTATGGTGGCACCTCGGCGGTCTCGGGCGGCGGCATCTGGGTGCCGTGCAATCACCATATCGCCGAAGCGGGCGGCGCCGACACGCGCGAGGCCGCGCGCACCTATATCGAAGCCTGCACGCAAGGCGCGGCCACGCCGGCGCGGCTCGACGCCTATCTCGACAGCGCGCCCGAGATGCTGCGCTATCTGGAGGCGCGCACGCCGGTGCGCTACCAGTCGCTGCCGCGCTATGCCGACTACTTCCAGGAGCAGCCCGGCGCGATGCCCGGTTACCGCGCGCTCGATCCGCTGCCGTTCGACGGCGCGCGTCTGGGCGCCGAGTTCGCGCGGCTGCGCGATCCTTCGCCGGGCACGCTGATCGGCGGCCGCGTGGCCGTCACCTCGAAGGAGGCGCATACGCTGCTCGCGAAAGAGCGCGGCTTCATCGCGCTCGCGCTGCGCGAATTCGGGCGCTACTGGTTCGATATCGGCGCGCGGCTGCGTTCGCGGCGCGACAGAAGGCTCACGCTCGGCAATGCGCTCGTGGGCGGTCTGCGTTACGCGCTGCTCGAACGCAAGGTGCCGCTCTGGCTTGCTACGCCGATGCGCGAATTGATCGAAGAGAACAGCCGCATTGCGGGTGTCGTGGCCGAGCGCGAGGGCAAGCGGATCCGCGTGCTCGCGCGGCGCGGCGTGATTCTCGCGGCGGGCGGCTTCGAGCGCAATCAGGCGCTGCGTGAGCGCTATCTGCCGCAGCCCACCGCCGCGCAATGGAGCGCGACGCCGCCCAACAACACCGGCGACGCCATCGTGGCCGGCGAAGAGGCGGGCGGCGCGCTCGCGCTCATGGAGCACGTCTGGGGCGCGCCTACGGTGCGCGTGGAGGGCGAGGAAAAGCAGCGCGCGTTGTTCGTGGAGCGCAACCTGCCCGGCTGCGCGATCGTCAACGGGCTCGGGCGGCGCTTCGTCAACGAGGCCGCGCCGTACTCGGAGTTCGTGCCCGCGATGTACCGCGACCACGCGGCAACGGGCGCGAGCGTGCCCGCGTGGATGATCTTCGACGCGCGCTTTCGCAAGCGCTACCCGTGCGGCCCGATCATGCCCGCTTCGATGATGCCCGACTCGCGCATTCCCGCGGCGTTCCGCGCGCTGCTGCATCGCGCCGATTCGCTCGACGCGCTCGCGGCGCAGATCGGCGTGAACGCAGCGGGCCTGCGCGAGACCGTCGAGCGCATGAACCGCTACGCGGCGAGCGGCGTGGACGAGGAATTCGGCAAGGGCGGCAACGTGTTCGACACCTACTATGGCGACCCTTCGGTGCAGCCCAATCCGTGCCTCGCGCCCATCGGCGAGGCGCCGTTCTACGCGGTGCGTATCGACGCGGGCGACATCGGCACGAAGGGCGGCCTTCTCACCGACGAGAACGCGCGCGTGCTGCGCGCCGACGGCAGCGCCATCGCGGGCCTCTACGCCATCGGCAACACGAGCGCCTCGATGATGGGCGCGAGCTATCCCGGCGCGGGCTCGACGCTCGGGCCCGCGATGACGTTCGGCTATCGCGCCGCCAATGCGCTCGCCCTTGCCGTTTCCGCCGAGGCAGAAGATTCGGCATCCGTATCAAATGCTCGCGAAGACCAGGACCCGGCCCGCGAGCTTCGTGGAGTCACACAATGAGCGAACTTTCCCCCGAACCGCTGCGCGCCGACATGCTGCAAGCGATGCGCCGCCTCGCGCGCTCGGTCACGGTCATCAGCTGCTGCGACGGCGAGCGCCGCTATTCGATGTCGGCCACCGCCGTGGATTCGCTGTCGACCGAGCCGCCCTCGCTGCTCATCTGCATCAACCGGTCTTCGTCGATCTATCCGCCGCTCGCGGCGGGCGCGGACTTCTGCGTGAACCTGCTCGCGGCGCAGCAGCAGGACATCGCCATCGATTGCAGCGGGCGCCTGAAGGGCGAAGACCGCTTCTCCACCGGCGACTGGCAGCGCTCGGAAGATGGCGTGCCCTATCTGCACGGCGCGCAGGCCAATCTCGTGTGCCGCCAGGACGGGCGCTTCGATTACGGCACGCATGCGGTGTTCATCGGCCGGCTGCTCGAAGTGAAGCTGAGCGGCGAAATCGATCCGCTCGTCTATGTCGATGGCGTCTATACGACGGCCACCGGATCGGCTACGGCGGCGGCTTCCGCCGCGCTCTCGCGCTGCGCAGCCGCATGAACTCGCGCGCCGCCCGGACCCTGAACGCCGCGAACGCAGAGGCAAGCATGGGTGCATATGCACGCACACGGGAACACGCGAGCGCGACGCCCGTCGAGCCGCCGCTCGTCGTGGCCGACGCCGGGGCGCACCGCTGGGACGACGTCTGCGGCGTGCTGATCGCGGGCTTCGGCGCGGCGGGCGCGTGCGCCGCGCTCGAAGCGGCGCAGGCGGGCGCGCGCGTGCGCATCGTCGAGCGCTTCGAGGGCGGCGGCGCGAGCGCGAAAAGCGGTGGCGTGGTCTACGCGGGCGGCGGCACGCCGTACCAGCGCGAAGCGGGCTACGCGGACACGCCCGAGGCAATGGCGGCCTATTTGCAAGGCGAAGTCGGCGATGCGGTCTCGCAGGCCGCGCTCGAACGCTTTTGCAGCGGCAGCGTCGCGCAGCTCGCGTGGCTCGAACGCCATGGCGTGCGTTTCGGCGCGACGATGCCCGTGCGCAAGACGTCCTATCCGCCCGAGCGAGCCTTTCTCTACTACTCGGGCAACGAGGCCGTGGGCGATGCGCCCGCCGTGCCGCCCGCGCCGCGCGGTCATCGCACGAAAGGGCGCGGCATGTCGGGGCGCGTGCTGTTCGACACGCTGCGCCGCGCCGTTCAGGCCGAGCCCAATGTCGAAATCGTGCGCCACGCGGGCGTGCGCCGGCTCATCGTCGACGCGACCGGACGCGTGATCGGCGCGCAGATCTGGCGCGTCGAGCCGGGCCGCGCGCAGCGCCATCATGCACGCCTCGCGCGCTGGGCCGACAAGCTCCACAACGGTCTGCCCGCGCTCGCCGACCGCCTGCGTGCGGCGCTCCTTCGCCTGGAGCTGCGCGCGAGCCGTCCGCTCGACATTCGCGCCGATGCGGTCGTGCTCGCCACCGGCGGCTTCATCTTCAACCGCGAGATGCTCGCGCAGCACGCGCCGCGCTACCTCGCGAACTGGCGCCTCGGCACGACGGGCTGCGACGGCTCGGGCATCCGCCTCGGCCTCTCGGCGGGCGGCGTTGCGGACGGCATGGAGCGCGTTTCCGCATGGCGCTTCATCAATCCGCCGTTCGCATGGGCGCGCGGCTGCGTGGTGGATGCACGCGGCGAGCGCTTCTGCAACGAAGAGGTCTACGGCGCCACGCTGGGCCATGCGATGTGCGAGACGCACGACGGACGCGCGTGGCTGATCCTCGATGCCGCGCTCGTGCGCGAAGCCTTGCGCGAATGCGTGCGGGGCCGCCTCTGGGCGTTCCAGAGCGTGCCCGCTCTGATGCTCATGCTGGCGGGGCGCAAGCGCGCGGCCACCGTCGCGGAACTCGCAGCGCGTATAGGCGCCGATGCCGTCACGCTCGAACGCTCGCTGGCCGCGTACCGGACCGCCGCGCGCACGGGGCGCGACGAGATCTTCGGCAAGTCCGCCGCGATGCTCGCGCCGCTCGCGCAGGCGCCGTTCTACGCGCTCGATATCTCGGCGGCGAGCCGCACCTTTCCGTGCCCCGCGATCACGCTGGGCGGCCTGCGCGTGGACGAGTCCAGCAACGCGGTGCTGCGCGCCGAAGGCGGCGCCGTCGCGGGCCTCTATGCGGTGGGGCGCGCCGCGCGCGGCCTCGCCTCGAATCACTACGTGAGCGGTCTTTCGCTCGCGGACTGCATCTGGTCGGGCCGCCAGGCGGGCCGTGCGGCGGCGCGCGACGTGCTGGCCGCGCGCGAGCGTTCGCACAACGATCAGGATGCCGAAATTACTGCACCTGTGCATGGCACAGCCGGTGCGCCGGGACGAACCGGCGCGAGGGTCATACCGCTTTATCCACTGACACACTGACGAAGAGAGAGAACGAAGATGGGAGACAGACTCAAGGGCAAGATCGCCATCATCACGGGCGCCGCGAGCGGTGTGGGCAAAGCCGACGCGCTGCTGTTCGCCACCGAGGGCGCGCGCGTCGTGCTCACCGACGTGAATGAGGAAGCGGGCCGCGCCGTGGCCGCGCAGATCGGCGACGCGGCGCTGTTCGTGCGCCATGACATCGCCTCGGAAGCGGGCTGGAACGACGTGTTCGGCGCGGCGCAAAAGCAGTTCGGCACGCCCGACGTGCTGGTCAACAACGCGGCCATCCTGCAGCTCGGCAGCATCGAGGACACGTCCCCGGAGCTCTGGCAGCGCGTGCTGCGCATCAACGCCGAAGGCTACTTTCTCGGCTGCCAGGCGGCCGTGCGCGCGATGAAGGAGAAGGGCGGCTCGATCGTCAACATGTCGTCGGTGGCGGCGCTGGGCGGCCTCGGCATGTTCTGCGCGTACTCGGCGAGCAAGGGCGCGGTGACGGCCCTGACGCGCTCGATCGCCGCTTACTGCAAGCAACAGGGCTACAAGATCCGCGCCAACACCATTCACCCCGACGGCATCCTCACGCCCATGACCGAGCCGTTCTTCGGCTCGGCCGAAGCGGGCCGCGCGCAGCTCACGGAATCGGTCGATCCACGCGCGCGCATGTGCCTGCCCGAAGACATCGCCCAGCTCGTGCTGTTCCTCGCCTCCGATGAAGCGCGCTTCATCAACGGCAGCGAGTACCGCATCGACAACGCGCAGATGATCATGGGCGTTGCCTGAGACTCGCCATGACCGAAGCGCGTTTTCATCGGCTGCGAGTGGCCGACGTGATAGCCGAAAGCGCCGATGCGCGCTCGTTCGTGTTCGAGCTGCCCGCGGCGCTCGCTGATTCGTTCTCCTACCGGCCGGGGCAGTTTCTCACGCTACGCCTGCCGGGCGCGCCAGAAGCACCAGGCGCGTCTGGTATTGGCGCAGCGCTGCAGCGCTGCTACTCGCTTTCGAGCGCGCCCGGCG
Source organism: Paraburkholderia sp. J63 (assembly GCF_905220245.1). NCBI lineage: Bacteria > Pseudomonadati > Pseudomonadota > Betaproteobacteria > Burkholderiales > Burkholderiaceae > Paraburkholderia > Paraburkholderia sp. J63. The sequence continues at coordinate 266,267 of NZ_CAJMZF010000001.1, forward strand.
TGGACGCGGCCCCGAAGATCACGGTCAAGCGCGTGCGCGAGGGCCGCGCGTCCAACTGGCTCTGCGATAGCGTGCGCCCCGGCGACGAGCTCGACGTGATGGCGCCCGCGGGCGTCTTCACGCCGCGCTCGCTCGACGACGACCTGCTGCTGTTCGCGGGCGGCAGCGGCATCACGCCGGTGCTCTCGATCCTGAAGGCCGCGCTGGTGGGCGGGCGCGGCATGCTCACGCTGATCTACGCGAACCGCGACGAGTCGTCAGTGATCTTCGGCGCGGCGCTGCGCGATCTCGCCCAGCGGCACCCGGGCAGGCTGCGCGTGATTCACTGGCTCGACAGCGTGCAGGGCGTGCCGAAGCAGCGTCACCTCGAAGAGCTCGCGCGCCCGTGGAGCCGTCAGGAGTGCTTCATTTGCGGCCCGGCGCTCTTCATGGAGAGCGCGCTGGCCGCGATGCTCGCGCTCGGGCTGCCGCGCGCGAAGATTCATGTCGAGCGCTTCGCTTCGCTGCCCGACCGGCCTGCCCAGGCTAAGTCCCCGGCGCAGACGGCGGCCGCGCCGCCCGCTGAGCGCGAGCCCGCCAGGGACGCGGCCGAATCGGCCTCGCAACCCGCCCAGCAAACTGCGCCGCAAGCCGCGCATGTCGAAACACAGCTCGACGGCGCGAGCGCGCAATTCATCTGCGAGCCCAATGAGACGCTGCTCGACGCGATGGAACGCGCAGGGCTCTCGCCGCCCAGTTCGTGCCGCAGCGGCCTGTGCGGCGCATGCATGTGCCGCGTGGAGGCGGGCAGCGTGACGCTGGCCGGGAACGGCGTGCTCGACGAAGAAGAGCGCGCCGCCGGCTGGACGCTCGCCTGCAGCGCAACGCCGGCGAGCGCCGAGCTGCGTATCGTCTTTCCCGATTAGGGGCGGCGCATGCACATCGTGCGTGCGTTGTTCCTCGCCCTGAGCGCCGCCGCTTCGCGCGCCGTCCCGGACGCGCGCGGCGGCGGCGCATGTATTTCCGGAGTCCCAAGATGACGCCCAACCAGACGCCCAACGAGTCCATCCACGAAACCCTGACGACGCCCGCGCTGATCGCACGCGGCGCGGCGCGCTACGGCGCGCGCATTGCGATCGAAACGCCCGAGGGCAGCCTGAGCTACGCCGAGCTCGACGCCGCGCGCATCGAAGCGGCGCGCGCGCTGATGGCCTGCGGCGTTGCCGCCGGCGAGCGCGTCGCCATCTGGGCGCCCAATCTGGCCGAATGGATCGTCGCCGCGCTCGCGATCCAGAGTGTGGGCGCGGCGCTCGTTCCGGTGAACACGCGCATGAAAGGACTCGAAGCGGGCGCGATCCTCGCGGATAGCGGCGCGCGCGTGCTGTTCAGTTGCGGCGCGTTCCTTGGCGAGGATTATCCGGCGATGCTCGCGCCGCATCGGCCCGCCACGCTGGAGCGTGTGATCGTGTTCGGCGCAGACCATGTCGATGGTCACAATGGCCACGACGAAAGCTGGCAGCAGTTCCTCGCGCGCGCCTCGGAAACGCCGCTCGAAGCATTTCGCGCGCGCGAAGCGCAAGTGGGCCCGGACACGCTGATGGACGTGATGTTCACCTCGGGCACCACAGGCCGCCCGAAGGGCGTGATGACCGCGCACGGCCAGAACGTGCGCGCGGCGCATGGCTGGGCCGGGATCGCGATGCTGCGCGAGGGCGACCGCTACCTGATCGTCAGCCCGTTCTTTCACGCATTCGGCTACAAGGCAGGCTGGCTCGCCGCGCTCACGAGCGGCGCGACGGTGCTGCCGCATCTCGTGTTCGACCCGCGAGCGGTGCTCGAGCGCGTGGTGCGCGAGCGCGTTTCCGTGCTGCCGGGGCCGCCCACGCTCTATCACGCGTTGCTCGAAACGCCAGGGCTCGCGGGCCTCGATCTGTCGTCGCTGCGCGTGGCGGTCACGGGCGCGGCCGCCATCGCGCCGAGTCTCGTCGAGCGCATGCGCGCGGAGCTGAACTTCGAGATCGTGCTCACGGGCTACGGTCTTACGGAGTCCTGCGGATTCGCCACGCTGTGCCGCCACGGCGACGATGCCGTCACCGTCGCGCAGACCTCGGGCCGCGCGATGCCGGGCATGGAGGTTCGCATCGCCGGGCCGGACGGCGCGCCGGTCGCGCCGGGCGAGACCGGCGAAGTCTGGGTGCGCGGCTACAACGTCATGCGCGGCTATCTGAACGACGCGGCGGCCACGGCGCAGGCCGTGGATGCCGATGGCTGGCTCCATACCGGCGACCTCGGCACGCTGGACGAGCGCGGCTACCTGCGCGTGACGGACCGCATCAAGGACATGTTCATCGTGGGCGGCTTCAACTGCTATCCGGCCGAAATCGAGCGCCTGTTCGCGGCCCACGAGGCCGTCGCGCAGGTCGCGGTGGTGGGCATGCCCGACGCGCGCCTGGGCGAGGTGGGGCACGCCTACGTGGTGCTGCGCGCGGGCGCCCAGGCCGATGCCGCCTCGCTCACCGAGTGGGCGCGCCGCAACATGGCGAACTACAAGGTGCCGCGCCGCATCGAGATCGTCGAGGCGCTGCCCGTGAGCGCGGCGGGCAAGGTGCTCAAGTACCGCCTGCGCGAAGGGGCCAGGGAGGGCGCTCCCGCTTGATGGACGGGCCTTGACCCATAGTCCCAACAGACGATGTTGGGACCGCCCCCGGCGGCCAGAATAGACCTCACTACAACGGGTTTTCTGGAGGGGCGAAGATGAGCGATGTGCGAGCGTTGGGCTACGTCGTCGTGCAGTCGGCACAGGTGGAGCAGTGGCGCGACTATGCGCAGAACGTGCTCGGCATGGAGGCGTGTGAGGCAAAGCAGGGTACGAACGGCGCGCTGTACCTCAAGATGGACGAGCGCGATTTCCGCTACCTGATCGTGCCCGGCGACGAAGACCGCTACTTCGCCTCGGGCTGGGAACTGGCCGACGAAGCGGCGCTCGCCTCGCTCGTCGCGCGGCTCGAACAAGCGGGTGTCGAGCCGCGCCGCGCGAGCGCCGAAGAAACGGCGCTGCGCCGCGTCCAGGCGATGGTCTGGTGCCTCGACCCTTCGGGCAACCGCCATGAGTTCTTCTGGGGCGTGCGCTCGGACTTCCGCCGCTTCGTCTCGCCCGTGGGCGTGCCCGGCTTCGTGACCGGCGCCATGGGTCTGGGCCACACGGTGCTTCCCGCACCGGCCTTCGACGCCACCGACGCTTTCCTGCGCGATGTGCTGGGCTTCGCCCTCTCCGACATCTACCGCGTGCGCTTCTCCGCCGACCCCGCAGAGCCCGAAAAGCGCATCCACTTCCTGCACTGCGGCAACGCGCGGCACCACAGCCTCGCGATCATGGACCTCGCCGTGCCCTCGGGCTGCATCCACGTGATGGCCGAAGTCTCCTCGATGGACGAAGTGGGCCGCGGGCTCGACCGCATGAACGCGCATGGCGTGAAGCTCTCGGCCACGCTCGGGCGCCATTGCAACGACCAGATGACGTCGTTCTACATGAAGACGCCGGGCGGCTTCGACCTCGAATACGGCCATGGCGGCCTGCAGGTGGACTGGCGCGAACACAGCGTCTACGAAGCCACGCGCGTGAGCCTCTGGGGCCACGACTTCAGCATCGGATTTTGAGGAACCCTGATGAAAACGCTCGATAAACGCCTGAGCGCGCGCGATGCGGTCGCGCAGCTCGAAGACGGCATGACCATCGGCATTGGCGGCTGGGGCCCGCGCCGCAAGCCCATGGCGCTGGTGCGCGAGATTGTGCGCTCGCCGCTGCGCGATCTCACCGTGGTCGCCTACGGCGGCCCGGACGTGGGCCTGCTGTGCGCCGCGGGCAAGGTCAGGAAGGTGGTGTTCGGCTTCGTCTCGCTCGACGTGATTGCGCTGGAGGCGCATTTCCGCCGCGCGCGCGAAACGGGCGCGATCGACGTCTGGGAACTCGACGAGGGCCTGCTGCAACTGGGCCTGCGCGCCGCGGCGGCACGCCTGCCGTTCCTGCCCACGCGCGTGGGCCTCGGCACCGACTTGCTGCGCCACGCGCCGCATCTGCGCACGGTTCGCTCGCCTTATGAGGATGACGAAACATTGCTCGCGATGCCGGCGATCGATCTCGACGCCGCGCTGCTGCACGTGAACGCCGCCGACGCGATGGGCAACACCCGCATCGACGGCCCCGATCCGTTCTTCGACGCATGGTTCGCGCGCGCCGCGAAGCGCACCTTCGTGAGCTGCGAGACGCTCGCGGAATCGCTCGCGAGCGCCGATCTCGAAGCGGCGCGCCGCAACCCGTTCGAGCGCTCGCTCGTGACGGGCGTGGTGCACGCGCCGTGCGGCGCGCATCCCACCTCGTGCGCGCCGGCCTACGGCTGGGATCTGCCGCATCTGAAGGCGTACAGCGCCGCTGCGGCGAGCCCGGAGCAAACCGCCGCGTATCTGCGCGACGTCGTGGGCCCCGACGAATCCGCCTGGCTCGCGGGCGCGGGCGGCCCCTCCCATATCGCGGCGCTGCCGCTGCCGATTCTGTGAAAGGAGCGAGCGTGAACGACGCAATCGACTATTCCCTCGCCGAGCTGATGATCGTCGCCTCCGCGAGACTCTGGCGCGACGACGGCGAGGTGCTGGCCACCGGCATCGGCACGGGGCCGCGCCTCGCGGCGGGCCTCGCGCGCCTCGCGTACAACCCCGGCCTCATGCTCACCGACGGCGAGGCGTATCTCGTCGAAACACCGGTGCCGCTGGGTCCGCGCGACGCCGCCTATCGCGTGGCGGCGAGCGGCTGGATGACCTATGAGCGCGTGTTCGACTGCGTGTGGCACGGCCGCCGCCACGCACTCGTGATGCCCACGCAGATCGACCGCTTCGGCCAGGCCAACATCTCGTGCCTCGGCAGCGACTACGCGAAGCCGAAGACGCAACTGCTGGGCGCGCGCGGCTTCCCCGGCAACAGCATCAATCATGCGAATTCGTTCTTCGTGGCGGGCCATGGCACGCGCACCTTCGTGGCCGGCGAAGTCGACATGGTGTGCAGCGTGGGCTACAACCCGGCGCGCGAGATCGAGGGCATGCGCGCGTTCACGGATCTGCGCGCCATCGTCACCGACCTCTGCGTGATGGACTTCGGTGGCCCCGATCACGCGGTGCGCGTGCGCTCGCTGCATCCGGGCGTGAGCTTCGACGAAGTGCAGGCGGCCACCGGCTTCGCGCTCGCCGCCGCCGACGATATCGGCACGACGGCGCCGCCCGGTGCCGAGGACTTGCGCATCGTGCGCGCGCTCGATCCGCACAATCTGCGCGCAGCGATCCTGCGCGACAATCCCGCGCCGCGGCGCGTGTAAAGCGAGCGAGGCCATCATGCAGGAAAGTCTTTCGCATAACGAAGAAGTGGTGCTTTACGAGGTGGCGGACGGCATCGCCACCATCACGATGAACCGCCCCGAGTACCACAACGCGCAGAACTCGAAGATGACTTATGCGCTCGACGCGGCGTTCCAGCGCGCGGCCCACGACGACGCCGTGAAGGTCATCGTGCTCGCCGGCGCGGGCAAGCATTTTTCGGCGGGCCACGACATCGGCACGCCGGGCCGTGACATCGACACTTCGTTCGAGCGCCAGTCGCTCTGGTACGACCATGTGAACAAGGAGGGCGGCGAATTCCTATACGCGCGCGAGCAGGAAGTCTATCTGGGCATGTGCCGCCGCTGGCGCGATCTGCCCAAGCCGACCATCGCGATGGTGCAGGGCGCCTGCGTGGCGGGCGGCTTGATGCTCGCGTGGGTCTGCGATCTGATCGTCGCATCGGAGGACGCTTTTTTTGCGGACCCGGTCGTGCGGATGGGCATTCCCGGCGTGGAGTATTTCGCGCATGCCTATGAGCTGAATCCGCGCATTGCCAAGGAGTTCTTATTTCTTGGCGAGCGCATGAACGCACAGCGCGCCCAGCAGATGGGCATGCTCAACCGCGTCGTGCCGCGCGAGGCGTTGCGCGAGAGCGTCTACGAGATGGCCACGAAGATCGCGGCGATGCCGCGCCTCGGCCTTACGCTCACCAAGCAGGCGATCAACCACGTGGAAGAGCTGCAGGGCAAGCGCGCGGCGATGGACGCCGCGTTCGCGTGGCATCACTTCGCGCACGCGCACAACGAGCTCGTGAGCGGCGACCGCCTGGGCGGCTACGACGCGCGCAAGATGGCGCAATCGCAGCGCACGCCGGGCGCGAGCGCGAAGGAAGCCGCGCCGGAGGGCAGGTCATGAACGCGAGCGCCGTTGAAGTGCCCGCCGGATTGCGCACGCCGCTCACGGACCTGCTCGGCTGCCGCTATCCGGTCGTGCAGACGGCCATGGGCTGGGTGGCCGACGCGCGCCTCGTCGCGGCCACCTGCAACGCAGGCGGCTTCGGTTTTCTCGCGGGCGCGACGCTCGAGCCCGAGCGCGTGGAGGCCGAGATCCTGCGCGTGAAATCGCTCACGGACCGGCCCTTCGGCATCAACTTCCATATGTTCCAGCCCAACGCGGCGCAGGTCGTCGATCTCGCGATCCGCCACCGGCTGCGCGCGGTGAGCTACGGACGCGGCCCCGACGCGAAGACGATCCGCCGCTTCAAGGACGCGGGCGTGCTCTGCATTCCCACGGTGGGCGCGCCCAAGCATGCGGCCAAGGCCGTCGAGCTCGGCGCCGATGCGGTGACCGTGCAGGGCGCCGAAGGCGGCGGCCACACTGGCTCGGTGCCCACTACGCTGCTGCTGCCGCGCGTGCTCGACGCCGTGCAGGTGCCCGTGATCGCGGCGGGCGGCTTCTTTGACGGACGCGGTCTTGCCGCCGCGCTCGGCTACGGCGCGGCGGGCATCGCGATGGGCACGCGCTTTCTCATGACCGAGGAGTCGCCCGTGCCGCGCGAGACGCTCTCGCGCTACGTGGCCGTGAAGGACCCGGCGCAGATCCGCGTTTCGGCGGCGCTCGACGGCCTGCCGCAACGCATGATCGACAACCCGTATCTGCTGCATCTGGAATCGCTCGGGCCGCTGCGCCGCACGCTCTTTGCGCTGCGCACCGCGCAGGCATGGCGCCGCCAGAACGGCCTCTCGCTCGCGCAGATGGCGGCCATCGGCATGAAGGCGCTGCGCGAGCACGGCTATACCGCGAGTCAGACGCTCATGGCCGCTAACGCGCCGTACCTGATCCAGCGCGCAATCGTCGAAGGGCAGCCGGACGAGGGCGTGCTGCCGGGCGGCCAGGCGGCGGCGATGATCGGCGCGATCGAGCCGTGCGAGACGGTGATTCTGAGCATCGTGCGCGAGGCCTGCGAGCGGCTCGACGCGCTGGCCGCGCTGCGCGGCGAGAGCCTGCACGCGCAAGCCGATACGGCGCGTGCGTAGTGAGCAAGATGCGCTGACGAGATGAACGGCAACATGAAGCGAAGCATTCAGGCATTGACCCATTCACGAGACGAGGGACGGGGAACATGACACAAGCAAGTCATAACGGAACAACGAATGGGACGAACGTGGCCGACGCCGCACGGGCCGGAAGGCAGACGGCCTTCTCGATCGCGCGCGTGGGTAACGATGGCGCGGTGGCCGAGCTCACGCTCGATCGCCCGCCCGTCAACGCGCTCGACAGCGAGGACTGGTACGCGCTCGCGGCGGCCATCGACGCGCTCGGCCGCGACGACGGCGTGCGCGTGATCGTGCTGCGCGGCGTGGGGCGCGGCTTTTGCGCGGGCGTCGACATCAAGGAGCTCTCGGCGCATCCCGAGCGCATCGTGGCGGTGAACGCGGGCAACTACGCGACGTTTCGCGCCGTGCACCGCAGCCCGAAGCCCGTGATCGTCGCGGTGCACGGCTTCGTGCTGGGCGGCGGCATCGGCATTTGCGGCGCGGCCGATATCGTGATCGCCTCACAGTGCGCGCGCTTTGGCGTGCCCGAGATCGACCGCGGCGCGATGGGCGGCGGCGCGCATCTGCAAAGAATGTTCGGTGTGCAGAAGGTTCGCGCGATGTACTTCACGGGCGATATGGTGCACGCCGATGAAGCATGGCGGCTGGGCGCCGTGGAGCGCGTCGTGCCGCGCGAGCAGTTGCGCGACGCGGCGCTCGAACTCGCGCAGCGCATCGCCGAAAAGAGCGGCACGATGCTCGCGCTCGCGAAGGAAGCGCTCAACGGCGTGGAAGACGGCGACCTCGAAGACAAATACCGCTGGGAACAGGGCTTCACGCTGCAGGCCTATATGTCGAACGATTCGACCGAAGCGCGCAGCGCGTTCGTGGAAAAGCGCGAGGCGCGCTTCGACGCGACGCAATCGGGCGAGGGCCGCGCATGAAGCTCGACTACACACCGCAACAACGCGCGTTTCGCGAGGAAATCCGCGCGTGGCTTGGAGAGCACGTGCCGCGCGCGCCGTTGCCGAGCTTTGATACCGAAGCGGGCTTTGCCGCGCATCGAGAATGGGAGCGCACGCTGCACTCGGGCCGCTGGAGCATGGTCACGTGGCCGCGCGAGCTGGGCGGGCGCGGCTGCGATCTGATCGAGTGGCTGATCTTCGAGGAGGAATACTGGCGCGCCGACGCCCCCATGCGCGTGAACCAGAACGGCATCTTCCTGCTCGGCCCCACGCTGATGGACTTCGGCACCGACGAGCAGAAGGCGTGCTTCCTGCCCGCGATGGCCTCGGGCGAGCACGTGTGGGCGCAGGGCTGGTCCGAGCCGAACGCGGGCTCGGACATGGCCGCGATCCGCACGAGCGCGTTTCGTGACGGCGACGACTACGTGATCAACGGGCAGAAGATCTGGTCGACGCGCGCGGTCTGGGCCGACTGGCTGTTCGGCCTCTTTCGCAGCGACCCGCAGTCCACGCGCCACCACGGCCTCACATTCCTGATGGTGCCGTTGAACGCGCCGGGCGTGACGGTGCGGCCCATCCGCCAGTTGAACGGGCAGACGGGCTTCGCCGAGATCTTCTTCGACGACGTGCGCGTGCCGGCCGCCAACCGCATCGCGGGCGAAGGCATGGGCTGGCACGTGGCGATGGCGACGGCGGGCTTCGAGCGCGGCCTGATGCTGCGTTCTCCCGCGCGTTTCCAGCGCACGGCCGAGGCGCTGCGCGAGTTGCTGCTCGCGCATCCCGAGGCGGCGCGGCGCGACCCGTCGCTGCGCGAGCGCGTGGCCGCCGCGTGGATGGATGCGCAGGCCTATGCGCTCTCCACCTACATGACGGCGAGCCGCTTGCAGAAGGGCGGGCATATCGGCGCGGAATCGAGCACCAACAAGGTGTTCTGGTCGGAGCTGGATTTGCGGCTCCATCAGACGGCGCTCGACATTCTGGGCGCACAGGCGGAGGTGGTGCCGCACGGCAGCGCGGCGCATGCGCGCCTCGGCAACTGGCTCGACGGCTTCCTGTTCGCGCAGGCCGGGCCGATCTATGCGGGCACCAACGAGATCCAGCGCAACATCGTCGCCGAACGCATGCTGGGCATGCCGCGCGGGTAGGGCAGACATCGAACAAGCGGCTCGCCGCCGCCGGCCATTCGATTCGGAATGCTGACGATATCGAATGGGCGCGGCGCGGCAACAGGGAGACATATGGACTTTTCATTCAACGAAGACCAGGAAGCGCTGGCCGATACCGTACGGCGCTACCTGATGACCGAGCTCACGCCGGAGCTGATCCGCGAGCTCTGGGAGACCGGGACCGGGCGCTCGGAAGCGGGCTGGGCGCAACTGGCGGCGCAGGGCATGACCGCGGTTTCGGTGCCCGAGGCGCTGGGCGGCCTGGGCATGTCGGCGGCCGAATGGGCGCTGCTCGCGCAAACGTGGGGCTATTTCGGCGGACCCGATACGCTGATGGACACTTCGCTCGTGACCGTGGCACTGCTCGCACGGCTGCCCGCGAGCGACTGGCGCGACACGCTGCTCGCGCAGATCGCGGCCGGCAACGCGCGCGTGGCGCTCGGGCATTCCGTGAATCCCTATGTCGCCGATGCACATGTCGCGCACGTATTGCTCTGCGAGCGCGACGGCGAGCTGCATCGCGTGGCGCCCACCGCATGCACGCGCAAGGCAGTCGAAAGCGTGGACCCGTCGCGGCGTCTCTTCGAGCTGCAATGGACGCCCAATGCCTCCACGCGTATCGCCGATGCGGACGAAGCCACGCCGCTCATCGCCGCGATGCTCGATCACGGCGCCTTCGCGGTGGCCGCGCAGTTGCTCGGCCTCACGCAGCGCGTGCTCGACGCGGCCATCGACTATACCTCGGAGCGCAAGCAGTTCGGCAAGCCCATCGGCGCGTATCAGGCCGTGAAGCATCTGCTCGCCGACGTCGCGATCCGCTACGAGTTCGCGCGCCCCGTGGTCTATCGCGCGGCCTGCGCGCTCGCCACCGACGACCCGCAGCGCGCGCTCTACGTCTCGCACGCGAAGCTCGCCGCGCTCTCGGCCGCGCAACTGGCCGCGCGCAATGCGATTCAGGTGCACGGCGCGATGGGCTACACGTGGGAGCTCGACCTGCAGATCTTCGTCAAGCGCATCTGGGCGCTCGCGGGCAGTTGGGGCGACGCCACGTTTCATCGCGAGCGCGTGGCCAGCACGCTCATCGACGCACGGATGCCCATCGGCCCCGCGCGCACCTTCGAACTGGAGTGACGGGAGTGACCATGAAACAAGCCTATATCGTCGATGCGCTGCGCACGCCCACGGGCCGCCGCAAGGGCACGCTCGCGCCGGTGCACGCCGCCGACCTGGGCGGCTTCGTGCTGCAGGAGATCGTCAAGCGCAACGCGATTCCCGCCGAGGATTACGACGACGTCGTGTTCGGCTGCGTGGACACCATCGGCCCGCTCGCGGGCAATATCGCGCGCACCTGCTGGCTCGCGGGCGGCCTGCCGCTCACGGTGCCGGGCGTGACCGTGGACCGCCAGTGCGGCTCCTCGCAGCAGGCCGTGCACTTCGCGGCGCAGGCGGTGATGAGCGGCACGCAGGACGTGGTGATCGCGGGCGGCGTGCAGACGATGACGCAAATCCCCATCTCGTCGGCGATGACGGCCGCGCTGCCGCTCGGCTTTTCCGACCCGTTCTCGGGCAGCGCGGGCTGGCGCGCGCGCTTTGGCGACGCGCCGGTTTCGCAATTCGGCGCGGCGCAGCGCATCGCCGACCACTGGAGCCTTTCGCGCGAAGCGATGGAGCGCTATGCGCTGCAGAGCCACCAGCGAGCGGTGGCCGCCATCGAGGAAAAGCGTTTCGAGCGCGAGATCGTGCCGTGCTTCGGCCTCGCGCGCGACGAGACTCCGCGCCCCGACACCTCGCTCGAAAAGATGGCGTCGCTCGAAGCGCTGATGCCGGGCGGCTCGCTCACGGCGGCCGTGTCGAGTCAGACCTGCGACGCGGCGGCGGCGCTGCTGATCGTCTCGGAGGAGGCGCTGCGCCGCTACAACCTCACGCCGCGCGCGCGCATCCATCACCTGAGCGTGCTCGGCGACGACCCGCTCTGGATGCTGACCGCGCCGATTCCCGCCACGCGCCACGCGCTGAAGAAGGCGGGGCTCGCGATGAACGACATCGACGCGGTGGAGATCAACGAGGCGTTCGCGTCGGTCGCGCTCGCGTGGCTCGCGGAGACCGGCTACGACCCGGCGCGCACGAATCCGAACGGCGGCGCGATCGCGCTGGGGCATCCGCTGGGCGCAACGGGCGCGCGTCTCATGACGACGCTGCTGCACGAGCTCGAACGCACCGGCGGTCGTTACGGACTCCAGACGATGTGCGAAGGCGGCGGCCTCGCGAACGTGACGATCGTCGAGCGGCTTTGAAGCCCGCATCGGCAATGGCGTGCAAATAGCGCGCACATGGCTCGTGCGGCTCGATCCGCACGAGCCACGGCAAGAGCAATACAACGAGAGGTCAGGCATGGGAATCTGCAAGGAACGGACGGTGATCGTCACGGGCGCGGGCGGCGGGCTGGGGCGCGCCTATGCGCTTGCGCTGGCGGAGCAGGGCGCGGCGGTCGTGGTCAACGATGTGCGCGAAGACGCGGCGCGCGCCGTGAGCGAGGAGATCGCGCTGGCGGGCGGCCGCGCGATCGCGAACGCCGACGACATCACGCGCATGGACACGGCGCAGCGCATCGTCGATGCCGCGCAGGACGCGTTCGGCACCGTTCATGCGCTCGTGAACAACGCGGGCATCTGCCGCGACCGCATGTTCACGAGCATGACCGAAGACGACTGGGACGCCGTGATGCGCGTGCATCTGCGCGGCCACTTCTGTCTCGCGCACATCCTTGCGCGCGGCTGGCGCGACGCCGCGAAGGCCGGCGCGCCGGTGGCGGGGCGCATCGTCAACACGAGCTCGGGCGCGGGGCTGCAAGGCTCGATTGGGCAATCGAACTATGGCGCGGCCAAGGCCGGCATCGCGGCGCTCACGCTGATGCAGGCCGCCGAACTCCAGCGCTATGGCGTATGCGTGAACGCGCTCGCGCCCGCGGCGCGCACGGCGATGACCGAGACCGTGTTCGCCGAGGTGATGAAGAAGCCCGAGGACGGCGGCTTCGACGCGTTCGATCCGGCCAACGTCGCGCCGCTCGTCGTGTGGCTCGCGAGCGAGGCATCGGGCGCGGTGACGGGGCAGGTGTTCGAAGTCTCGGGTGGCGTGATCGCGGTGGCCGAAGGCTGGCGCACGGGGCCGAGCGTGGACCGGGGCGCGCGCTGGCCCGCGAGCGAAGTGGGCGCGGCGGTGACGGCGCTCGTCGCGCAGGCGCGCCCGGCGCAGCGCGTCTATGGAAGCTGACGCCATGGACCTCGTACTGAGCGAAGAGCAGGTCATGATCCGCGAGAGCGCGGCCGAAGTGCTCGCGCAGCAGAGCGCATCGGCCGACGTGCGCCGCGCGATCGAGGGCCACGCGGGCTACGACGCGGCGCTCTGGCAGACCGTGGCGGCGGAGCTGGGCTGGTGCGGCTTGAGCGTGCCGGAGCGCGCGGGTGGCGCGGGGCTGGGCGCCACCGAATTAGTTCTGCTGATGGAGCAGCTTGGGCAGCGGCTCGCGTGCGTGCCGTACTTCGGCACGGCGGTGCTGGCCGCGCAGGCGCTGGCCCGCTGCACGGAGGACGAAACTCACGCGAGCGAAGCGGACGCGGGCAGCGAGGAAGCCGTGCGCTGGCTCGCGCGCATCGCGGCGGGCGAGACGCGCGCCGCGCTGTCGATCGATCATGCGGCGCCGTTTGAGGCCAACGAATTATCGAGTCTGGCGGCGCTGGCATTGACCGTCGAAGCCAGTGAAACACTGGACGGCTTCCGCCTGACCGGCGCACTCGCCGCCGTGCTGGACGGCGTGATGGCCGACCTGCTGCTCGTGCCCGCGCGCCTCGCCGATGGCGGCCCTGACGAGATCGCGCTCTTCGCCGTCGAAACGGCGCACGCGGGTGTGACGCGCACGCCGCTCGCGACGCTCGACGCCACGCGCCCATGCGCGGCCATCGCGCTGAACGACGTCCGTGTGGCGCGAGCCGCATGCCTCGCGCGCGGCGCGGCGGTGCAGCAGGCGCTTGCGGAAACGGCATGGCTCGCGGCGCTCGCGCTCGCGGCCGAGCAACTGGGCGGCGCGCAGCAATGCCTCGACCTCACGCTCGCCTACACGGCGGAGCGCGTGCAGTTCGGGCGCGCCATCGCCTCGTTCCAGGCGGTCAAGCATCGCTGCGCGGAAATGCTCGTGGCGGTGGAGGCGGCGCGCTCGGCAGTGATGGGCGCGGCAGCAGCGTGGGACGCGGCGCAGGGCGCGCCCACCGCTGCGCAATACGCCGATATCGCCGTGGCCAAGGCCAGCGCGAACGACACGTTCCGCTTCTGCGCGCAGGAAGCCATTCAGTTGCACGGCGGAGTGGGATTTACCTGGGAGTACGATCCACAGCTTTATTTCAAGCGTGCGCAGGCGTCGGGCGCGCTGTTCGGCTCGACCTCGCGGCTGTTGGGCTGGCTCGCGCGACATGTGATCGACGGCGCGCGCTGCGATGCCGTCGACCCCGTCTCCACAGGGGTACTTGCAGGAGCCCACGCATGAACGCACGCATCGATCCTGATTTCAGCGATAAAAGCGCCAGCCACGAAGCACGGCTGCGCGCCGAGGTGGCCGCGTGGATGGCCGCGCACCTTACCGGCGAATTCGCCTGCCTGCGCTACCGCGGCGGCCCCGGCGACGAGGACGCGTTTCCCGCGCTGCGCAAGGCGTGGGAGCGCGAGCTGGCGGCGGGCGGCTGGACTGGCCTCGGCTGGCCCGTGGAGGCGGGCGGGCGCGGCTGGAGCATCGCCGACCAGGTGATCTTCCACGAGGAATATGCGCGCGCGGGCGGCCCCGGCCGCATGGGCCACATCGGCGAGGGCCTGCTCGGCCCCACGCTGATCGCCTGCGGCAACGCGGACCAGCGCGCGCGCTTTCTGCCCGGCATCCTCGCAGGCACGCAGTTCTGGTGCCAGGGCTATTCGGAGCCCGGCGCGGGCTCGGACCTCGCGAACGTGCGCACGCGCGCTGAACGCCAGCCCGACGGCGCATGGCGCATAGACGGCCAGAAGGTCTGGACCTCGCTCGCGCACGACTCCGAATGGATCTTCGTGCTCGCGCGCAGCGACCCGCAATCGCGCGGCAACAAGGGCCTCTCGTTCCTGCTCGTGCCGCTCGACCAGCCCGGCGTGGAGATCCGCCCGATCCGCCAGATGAACGGCGGCGCGGAGTTCAACGAAGTCTTCTTCGACGGCGCGCGCGCCGAAGCCGCCGATCTCGTGGGCGAGCCCGGCAACGGCTGGCGCATCGCGATGACGCTGCTCGGCTTCGAGCGCGGCATCTCCACGCTCGGCCAGCAGATGCAGTTCATCCGCGAGCTCGACTGGGTGATCGAGGCGGCGCGGGAGGCGGGCGTGGCCGACGATCCCGCCATCCGCGCGCGTATCGCGAAGGCATGGGCCGGGCTGCGCACGATGCGCTACAACGCGCTGCGCATGCTTGCGGGCGCGGGTAATAACGCATCGGCAGCGCCCGATAAATCATCGCTTATTTATAAGTACTACTGGTCGAACTGGCACCGCGATCTGGGCCAGCTCGCGATGGACGTGCTCGGCGAGCGCGCGAATCTCGTCGATGCGAACGACCAGAAGCGCAGCCGCCTGCAGGGCGTGTTCCTGTTCTCGCGCGCCGACACCCTCTACGCCGGCACCAACGAAATCCAGCTCAACATCATGGCCGAGCGCGGGCTCGGCATGCCGAAAGAACCCAGAGGTCAAGCATGAATGCATCCCAAGGTCTCGCCATTGCGCCGCCCTATGTGGCCGGTCATCAACTGCTCGCGGGCAAGTCGGTGCTCATCACCGCCGCTGCGGGCGCGGGCATCGGCTTCGCGGCGGCGCGGCGCAGCGCGGAGGAGGGCTGTCGCGCGCTGTTCATCTCCGATATCCACGAGAAGCGCCTGACCGAAGCCGTCGCGAGGCTGCGCGACGAAACCGGCCTGGACGCCATCCACGGCCGCCTGTGCGACGTCTCCAACGAAGAACAGGTGCGGGCGCTGGTGGCCGAGGCGGAGGAAAAAACCGGCGGCGTGGACGTGCTCGTCAACAACGCGGGCCTGGGCGGATCGTGCCGCCTAGTCGATATGGACGATGCGCAATGGTCGCGCGTGATCGACATTAGCCTTACCGGCACGTTCCGCATGATGCGCGCGATGCTGCCCCACATGCAGGCGCGCGGGCGCGGGACGATCGTCAACAACGCTTCTGTGCTGGGCTGGCGCGCGCAGGCGGAGCAGGCGCACTACGCGGCCGCCAAGGCCGGCGTCATGGCGCTCACGCGCTGCACGGCGCTGGAGGCCGCGCCGCATGGCGTGCGCATCAACGCGGTGGCGCCCAGCATTGCGCTGCACGATTTTCTGAAGAAGTCGGCTCCGGCCGAACTGCTCGAACAACTGGCCGCGCGCGAAGCTTTTGGGCGCGCCGCCGAAGTCTGGGAGGTGGCAAACGTGATGGTGTTCCTCGCAAGCGACTACGCGTCGTATCTCACCGGCGAAGTGCTCTCCGTGAGCAGCCAGCACGCATGATGAGCACGCTCGACGCGACTCCCGAGGCCACGCCCGTGCGCGTGTTCGCGCAACCGGCCGAACTGCTCGAAGCGGTGGGCGAGCGCCTTGGCGCGAGCCCGTGGTTCGCCATCGACCAGGCGCGCATCGACCTGTTTGCCGACGCCACGCTCGATCATCAATGGGTCCATGTGGACCCCGAGCTCGCGCGCAGCGGCCCGTTCGGCGGCTGCATCGCGCACGGCTATCTCTCGCTTTCGCTCGTCAACTACTTCCTGCCGCAGATCGTGCGCATCGACGGCGCGCGCATGGGCGTGAACTACGGCTGCGAGCGCGTGCGTTTTCCGGCGCCGGTGCGCGTGGGCGCACGCGTGCGCGGCGTGGCCGAGCTGCTGCGCGCCGAGGCGCTCGAAGGCGGCGTGCAGGCGTGGATACGCGTGAGCGTCGAGATAGAGGGCGAGCCCAAGCCGGGCTGCGTGGCCGACACCATCAGCCGCTACTACTTCTGAGTCCAGATTGATTTCATCCGTGATACGGAAAAAACGGGAATACATTCGATGAACGAAGCCGTGATTGTCTCGGTGGCGCGTACGCCCATCGGCAAGGCCTACCGGGGTGCTTTCAACGATACGGAGGCGCCCGCGCTGGGCGGCCACGTGGTGCGCGAGGCCGTGGCGCGCGCGGGTCTCGAAGGCCGCGAGGTCGACGACGTCATCATGGGCTGCGCCGCGCAGCAGGGCACCCAGGGCTACAACATCGGGCGTCTTTCGGCGATTGCCGCTGGGCTGCCCGCGAGCGTGCCCGGCATGGCACTCGACCGCATGTGCTCGTCGGGGCTCATGTCGATCGCGGTGGCCGCGCGCAGCATCGCCTGTGGCGACGCGGACATCGTCGTGGCGGGCGGCGTGGAGTCGATCACGCTCACACAGAACCGCCACAAGAACAGCTATCGCGCGCGTGCCGAGAGCGTGCTCGCGCAGCAGAGCGCCGCCTATATGGGGATGATCGAGACGGCCGAAGTGGTGTCGCGCCGCTATGGCATCAGCCGGATCGATCAGGATGCCTATTCACTTGTGAGCCAGCAGCGCACGGCCGCGGCGCAGGCCGCGGGGCGCTTCGACGCCGAGATCGTGCCGCTCGACGTGCGCCGCGCGCTGTTCGACAAAGAAGGCAACGTCACGGGCCATGAAGCGGTGCGCGCCGAACGCGACGAATGCAACCGCGCCGAGACGAGCGCCGCGAGCCTCGCCGCGCTCAAGCCCGTCTGGAGCGGCGGCGAAGCCGTCGCACAGGGCGAATTCATCACGGCGGGCAATGCCTCGCAGCTTTCGGACGGCGCGGCCGCCGTCGTGGTGATGAGCGCGCAAAGCGCCCGCGCGCGCGGCCTCGCGCCGCTGGGCACGTTCCGCGGCCTCGCGGTGGCGGGCTGCGAAGCCGACGAGATGGGTATCGGGCCCGTCTTCGCGGTGCCGCGTTTGCTCGAGCGCCACAAGCTCACGGTCAACGACATCGGCCTCTGGGAGCTCAACGAGGCGTTTGCGTGCCAGGCGATCTACTGCCGCGACCAGCTCGGCATTCCGATGGAGCGCCTGAACGTGAACGGCGGCGCGATTGCGCTGGGCCATCCGTTCGGCATGTCCGGTGCGCGCATGACGATGCACGCGCTCATCGAGGCAAAGCGGCGCGGCGTGCGGCTCGCCGTGGTGACGATGTGCATCGGCGGCGGCATGGGCGCGGCCGCGCTGTTCGAAGTCGCGGCGTAGACCGCGAGACAAGTCATACCCAAGCCGTACACGCAGTACCCGCCGCGCACGCATGGCAGCGATGCAGCGGCGGCCGCAGCAAAAAAAGCACAACAGCAATACGTACCACCTGGAGGAGACACTCCGTGAAAAATACGCTTCCCGGCCTGCTGATGTCGGCGGCGGTGCTGGGCGCGGCGCTGTTCGCGTTCTCGCCGCGTCCGTTGCCCGCCTTTCCCGCCAGTACCATCGCGGCCAATCATCTGCAGATCAACGGCCTCGCGCAAGCGGGCTCGCGCACGGTTGCCGTGGGCGAGCGCGGCGTGATCCTGCTCAGCGACGACGCGGGCGCAAGCTGGCGCCGCGCCACGGTCGCGCCCGACGAGGCCTCCACGCTCACGCAGGTGTTCTTCGTTTCGCCGCGCATCGGCATTGCCGTGGGGCACGACGGCTGGATCCTGCGCACCGTGGACGGCGGCGAGCACTGGCAGGAAACCCACTTCGACCGCCGCCACTCCGACCCGCTGCTCGCGATCTGGGGGCAGGCGAACGGGCCGATCTTCGTAGCCGGCAGCTTCGGACAACTCTTCGTTTCGCACGACGAGGGCGCGACGTGGAGCGCCGAAAAGACCCCGACGGGCGACCGCCATCTCAACGCGATTGCGGGCGACGGCAAGGGGCGCATCGTGATCGCGGGCGAGACGGGCACGCTGCTCGTCTCCAACGACGACGGCGCGACCTGGGACAAGCGTGCGTCGCCGTATGCGGGGTCGCTCTTCGGCGTGCTGCCGCTCGCCGACGGCGAATGGCTCGCCTACGGCATGCGCGGCAACGTGCTGCGCTCGGCGGACGGCGGGCAGACGTGGACCCACGTCGACAGCGGCGTGGGCGTCTCGTACTTCGGCGCGACGCAGTTGAAGGGCGGGCGCCTCGTGCTGGTCGGGCAGGGCGGCGCCATCGTCACCTCCGACGACGCGGGCGAGCACTATGCCGTGCGCAAGGCGGGCGGCGTGCAGAGCCTGGCCGCCGTGCTCGACGAAGGGCAAGGCCGCTTGCTGGTGGCCGGCGAGGCAGGCGTGGCGCGCTGGACCATGCCCGCGCAGACCGTGCCCGCGCCGCGCGACCTCGCGAATGCCGCGAAGCTCGCGGGTTCCAATGCCAACGCAAACGCTTCGTCGAACGCACCATCGAACGCACCGTCCTGAGGCCAAGGAACCCCGAGTCCTCCTCGCCGCGTTAGATCGCAGTGCAAACCATTGCGCCAACCCGTTGCGCCAATCCGTTGTGAGACGCACCATGACCGCCTCTACCCGCTCCACCGCGCTCGCGCGCTTCGTCGACCGCTGCGCCGGCGCCATCATGCGCCACCGCCTCGTGCTGCTCGCCATCTGCGTGGCGCTAACCGCCGCGTTCGGCTACTCGGCCACGCGGCTGCGGCTCGACCCGGGCTTCAACAAGATGATCCCGATGGAACACCCCTATATGCAGGTGTTCAACCGCTACGCCAGCGCGTTCCCCGGTGCGAACACGGTCCTCGTGAGCCTGCGCTGGAAAGGCCAGGGCGACATCTACAACGAGCAGTTCATGGACGAACTGCGCCACGCCACCGACGACGTCTTCTTCATCCCTGGCGTGAACCGCTCGCGCGTGTTCTCGCTCTTCACGCCGAACGTGCGCTACACGGAAGTGACCGAAGCGGGCTTTCGCGGCGATGTGGTCGTGCCGGGCCAGTTCAGCAGCGCCAATCCCGCCGATCTCGCGAAGGTGAGCCGCAACGTGGCGCGCTCGGGGCAGATCGGCCGGCTCGTGAGCAACGACCTGAAGGCCGCGCTGATCCGCGCGGAGCTGCGCGAGACCGACCCCACCACGGGCAAGCACCTCGACTACGGCGCGGTGGCCAGGCAGCTCGAACAGATTCGCGCGCGCTACGCGAACCAGAACGTGGAAGTGGACATCATCGGCTTCGCTAAACTCGTGGGCGACGTGGAGGCCGGCATCGCGGGCGTGATGGTGTTCTTCGGCATTGCGTTCGCCATCACGGCCGCGCTGCTGCTCGCCTATACGCGCTCGCTGAAGACCACGGCGCTTGCGCTCGCCGTCGCGCTGCTGCCCGTGGTGTGGCTGCTGGGCGCGCTGCCCATGCTCGGCCTCGGCATCGATCCGATGTCGATTCTCGTGCCGTTCCTTATCTTCTCGATTGGCGTCTCGCACGCGGTGCAGATGACCAACGCGTGGAAGCAGGCGCTGGCCACGGGCCTTTCCTCGGTGGACGCCGCGCGCGATGCGTTCCGCAAGCTCTTCGTGCCGGGAACGGTGGCACTCCTGACGAATGCGCTGGGCTTCATGGTCATCATGCGCATCCGCATCGACATCGTGCGTGAACTGGGCGTGACCGCGTGCCTGGGCGTGCTGCTGATGATCGTCACGAACAAGGTGTTCCTGCCGATCCTGCTCTCCTATACGCGGCTCGAACGCGGCGCGCTCGCGCGTGCCCAGCGCAGCGCTGTGCGCCGGAAGCAGGGCGGCTGGGCGCGCTTCGGCGTGTTCGCGCAGCCGCTGCCCGCACTCGGGGTGTTCGCCGTGGCGCTCGCGCTGCTCGCGTTCGGCGCCGAGGCCTCGCGCGGCCTCCAGATCGGCGACATCGGCACGGGTGCGCCCGAGCTGCGCGCGAACTCGCGCTACAACGTGGATAACGCGCGCATCACGAGCCAGTACAACATCGGCGTGGACGCGCTCGCCGTGATCGTGGAAACGCAGGGCTACGACGACGCCTGCCTCCACTACCCGGTGATGAGCGCGATCGAGCGCTTCGAGATGCAGATGCGCGGCGTCTCCGGCGTGCAGTCGGTGGTGAGCGTGCCTTCGCTCGCGAAGGTCTCGATTGCCGCGTTCAACGAGGGCAATCCGCGCTGGGCCGCGCTGCCGCGCTCCGCCGATGGCCTCACGCAGGGCGCGAGCGCGTTCGATCCCGACAACGGCATGAACACCGAGAACTGTCAGGCCATCCAGGTGCTGATCTACACGGATAACCACGAGGGCCGCACGATCGCGCACATCGTCGACGAGATCAAGCGCTTCTCGGCCGAGGACGAGACCCAGGGCGTGGCCTTCCGCCTCGCGGGCGGCAACGTGGGCGTGATGGCAGCCACCAACGAAGCCGTGGCCGACGCCGAGATCGCCATGCTGCTCTCCATCTTCGGCGCCATCGCGCTGCTGTGCCTCGTGACGTTCCGCTCGTGGCGCGCGGTGCTGTGCGTGATCGTGCCGCTCACGATCGTCTCGATCCTCTGCAACGCGGTGATGGCGAAGCTCGGCATCGGCCTGAAGGTGGCGACGCTGCCGGTCATCACGCTCGGCGTGGGCGTGGGCGTGGATTACGGCATCTACCTCTACGAGCGCCTGCAACACGAAGTGCGCGCGGGCGCGAGCCTGCCCGAAGCATTCGGCGAGGCGATGCGCCAGCGCGGCACGGCGGCGCTCTTCACGGCGGCAACGATGTTCATCGGCGTGGGCACGTGGGCCGGTTCCGCACTGAAGTTCCAGGTGGACATGGGCGTGCTGCTCGCGTTCATGTTCCTCGTGAACCTGTTTGGCGCGGTGTTCCTGCTGCCCGCGCTGGCCGCCTGGCTCGGCGTGGAGCGCGCGGAGCGGCGCGTGGGCGAGCGCAGCCGCAGCGTGGAGGGCGCGCAGGGCGCGGCAAGCGGCGTGCGCCACGCGAGCGTGGAGGAGCCCGCGCATGCGCGGCCCTGAGCTGAATGAGTCGCCACGCCGGTTAATCAGCAAACCTGACTAGATAAAGCACGCGCCGCACGGCATGCCCGTGCGGCGTCCAAATCACGAAGGAGAGAACCTATGTCCGCACGTCCGTACAAGATCGAAGCGCAGCCGCTCGTGCAGCGCTATGCCCGGGGCTGGCATTGCCTCGGACTCGCGAGCGACTATCAGGACGGCAAGCCGCATACGCTCAACGTGTTCGGCCGGCGTCTCGCCGCGTTCGCCGATTCGGCGGGGCAGATTCACGTGGTGGACGGCTATTGCCCGCACATGGGCGCCGACCTCTCGACGGGCCGCGTGGAAGGCGACCGGCTCGTGTGCCCCTTCCACGGCTGGCAATGGGACGGCGAAGGCCATTGCCAGTCCATTCCCTATTGCAAGCGCATTCCGCCCAAGGCGAAGATCGGCGCGTGGCGCACCTGCGTGCAGAACAAGCTGCTGTTCGTCTGGCACGACCCCGAAGGCGGCGAGCCGCCCGAGAGCGTGGCGATTCCGCCCATCGCGGCCTGCGAGTCGGACGAGTGGTCGGACTGGGTCGTCGACAAGATGGTGATCGGCACGAACTGCCGCGAGCTCGTGGACAACATCTCGGACATGGCGCACTTTGCGACCGTGCACGGCGCGCCTGTGGACTATTTCGCGAATCTCTTCGAGGACCACAAGGCCACGCAACTGCTCGTGGGCCGCAGCGCGCGGCTCGGCGGCGACGAGCTGATCGCGCTCTCCACCTATTTCGGCCCGGCGTATCACATCACGGAGATGACGGGGCAAAGCGGCGGCCATCCGATTCACTCGATCCTGCTGAACTGCCATGTGCCCATCGACATGAACAGCTTCGAGTTGCGCTACGGCGTGATGGTGAAGAAGATTCCGGGCGTCTCCGAGGAGCAGAACATGGAGATCGCGCGCGCCTATGTGGCCCAGGCGCAGGCGGCGTTCTACGAGGACGTGGTGATCTGGGACAGCAAGACGCGCATCGACAACCCGCTGCTCTGCGAAGGCGATGGCCCGCTCTATCAGATGCGCGACTGGTACGGCCAGTTCTACGTGGATGCCGCCGACGTGCGGCCTTCGAGCCGCTCGCGCAAGGTGTTCGAGATCACGGTGGAAGAGGGCGGCACGGTGCCGCCGCTGCATCACGTGTTCGAAGGCTGAGCGATAATGGGAAGTTGCCGGGAGGCGCGGTGCGAGCCGTGCTTCCCGCGCGGGCCTTTGAAGGCGATCGTTTTCGTCTGACGATAAAGTTGCTGGCGCAACGAGTTTGAATCATTCGTCGGCCGCTTCCTGCGGATGCGCGTTGCGCAAATCTTCCAGAAACGCCTGCACGATCGGATCGTGGCTGCTGCGCTTTTGCGTGACCATGTGAAACGTCACCTCGTAGGTCAGCGCCTTGGGATTGAGCGCGGCCAGCATCCCCCGCCGCACGTGTGGCGCCGCGAACTGCTGCGGCAAGTAGCCCAGATGATGGCCCGAGAGGATCAGCAGCGAGACGGCCTCCATGTTGTCGGCCTGCGCGCTCACCTTGTTCGCCGTGGTCGAATGCTGTGCCTCGGGCGTCGGGTACGTGCGCCACACCCACTCGTGATCAGCGACTTCGGCCGGGGCGAGCTTGCCCGCGCGCTCGAATAGCGGATGCCCGCGCCCGCAATAGGCGATCTGCCGCTCGACAAAGAGCGGCGTGTATTCGAGCGTCGGCACGCGATGCCAGAAATAGCCCACGGCGATCTGAATGTCGCCGTTGAGCAATTGCTCCTCCAGCTCGCCGGGCGACTTCACCGAAATCGAGAAGCGCACCGCCTCGTCGCGCTTCTTGAACGACGCGATGGCCTCGCTGATGCGCGCGTTCTGGCCGACCGGCGCGTGGCCGATCAGGCCGATTCCCAATGTGCCCACAAGCTTGCGGTCCAGGTGCCGCGCCTTGAGCGCGAACTCCTCGGCGGCCGCGAGCAGCGTCGTGGCGAGCTCGTACATGCGCTCGCCCTTTTCGGTCAGACGAAAACCGCTGCGGCCGCGCTCGCATAGCCGGTAGCCGAGCCGCGTCTCCAGCGTCGAAAGCTGCGCGCTGATGGTGGGCTGGCTCACGTTCAGCGTCGTTTGCGCGACGCTCACGCCGCCGGCCTCCACCACGGCCACGAAGACGCGCAACAGGCGCAGGTCGAGGTCGGTCAGGCTGCCAAGCATGGGGTTCTCCCGGGGGATTCATCGATACATAGCACTATATCAATGTAAACAGTGCGGAATCGTTATTTACCTTTGCTTGACGGATGCATAAAACTGCGCCTGTAGCCGATTCGCATGATACGGCAGAGTGAATGAGAACGTAGGAAGCGTTATGTCAGACAGTGATTTTCAGCCGAATTTTCAACCGAATTTCCAGCCGCTGGGCGGCAACGTCATGCCGCGCTGCGGCGGTATCGCGACGATGATGCGCCTGCCGCAGGTCGAGACCACGCAGGGCCTCGACGCCTGCTTCGTGGGCGTGCCGTTCGATCTGGGCACCTCGAACCGCACCGGCGCGCGCTTCGGCCCGCGCCAGATCCGCAGCGAATCCGTGCTGCTGCGTCCCTATAACATGGCGACGCGCGCAGCGCCGTTCGACTCGCTGCGCGTGGCCGATATCGGCGACGTGGCGACCAACCCCTACAATCTCGCCGACTCGATCACGCGCATCGAGCACGCCTACGACGCGATCCTCGAACACGGTTGCCGCCCCATTTCGCTGGGCGGCGACCATACGGTCACGCTGCCGATCCTGCGCGCGATCCACCGCAAGCACGGCCCCGTGGGCCTGATCCACGTGGACGCGCACGCCGACGTCAACGACACGATGTTCGGCGAGAAAATCGCTCATGGCACGCCGTTTCGCCGCGCCGTTGAAGAAGGGCTGCTCGATTGCAACCGCGTCGTGCAGATCGGTCTGCGCGGCACGGGCTACGAGGCCGAGGACTTCGACTGGTGCCGCCAGCAGGGCTTCAAGGTCGTGCAGGCCGAGGAATGCTGGAACCGCTCGCTCGAACCGCTGATGGAAGAAGTGCGCGCGCGCGTGCAGGGCGGCCCGGTGTATCTGAGCTTCGACATCGACGGGATCGACCCGGCCTACGCACCCGGCACCGGCACGCCCGAAATTGCGGGCCTGACCGTGCCGCAGGCGCTCGAAATCATCCGCGGCACCTGGGGCGTCGATATCGTCGGCGCCGATCTCGTGGAAGTGGCGCCGCCGTACGACCCGTTCGGCACCACGGCGCTGCTGGGCGCGAACCTCGCGTTCGAGATGCTTTGCGTGCTGCCGGGCGTGAAGCGCCGCGACTGAGCGAAACGCGAAGGCGGCGCAGGACACGCGCAGGCGGCGCGCCCGGGCATCATGACCCGTGCCGCTGCCTGCGCCGAGTGACGCCAAAGCAGCGCAAAGCAGTACAAGCAGCGCAAAGCAGCAAGAGAGCCATAAAAGAAGGACCATCAGGAGACTTGTCGTATGACAGCACAAGAGCATGCCGGCCTCGCGACGGCCGGGGACGCGGGCCTCGAGATCGAAAACCATTCGATCGACTACATTCCCGAAAGCGAGCGTCACGCGAAGCTCAGCAGCCAGGGCCCGTTCTGGTTCCTCGGTAATTTTCATTTCTTCACGATCTCGATTGGCTTCGTGGGCCCGAGCATGGGTTTGTCGGCCGGATGGACGACGCTCGGCGGCGCGCTCGGCATCATGTTCGGCACGATCTTCATGGCATTCCACGGCTCGCAAGGGCCGGAAATGGGCCTGCCGCAGATGATCCAGTCGCGCGCGCAGTTCGGCTATCGCGGCGTGGCGCTCGCGCTGCTCGCGACGCTGTTCGTGTTCGTGGGCTTCAACGTCGTGAACGTCTCGCTCATCATGAGCGGCCTGAAAAACGTGTTCGGCCTGAGCCCGGCGCTGGTGGCGGTCGTGGCGGCGGTCGCGGGCGGCCTGCTGGCAGTCTTCGGACACGATCTCATGCACAAGGCGTTCAAGTGGGCGCTGATCGCAACGCTGCCGCTCTATGCGCTCGTCACGCTCGCGCTGATCTTCGGCGCGGGCAAGGGCGGCGCGAGCGTGGCTGGCGCGGCGAGTGCCGTGAGCGCTGCGAGCACGCATCCCGGCTTCAACTGGGTCGCGTTCATCACGCAGTTCGCCATCGGCGCGAGCTACAACATCTCCTATGCACCCTATGTGTCCGACTACTCGCGCTATCTGCCGAGGCACACGAGCCGCGCGAAACTGATCTCGGCGATTTTCCTTGGCGCGTCGCTTTCGGGCGCGTGGATGATCGGCCTGGGCGCATGGCTCGCGCAGCAACTGCAGGCCACGGACGCGCTCGTTGCGCTCAACCAGGTGGGCGCGAAACTGTTCCCGGGCTGCGGCGCCATTCTCGTGGTGGTGTCGGTGGCTGGGTTCCTGCCGATCATCGCGCTGAATACCTATAGCGCGATGCTCACGCTGCTGACCGGCGTGGACTCGTTCCACAAGATCCAGCCGACGCGCCGCGCGCGGATTGGCGCGGTGCTGGCGATCAGCGCGATCGTGCTCGGATGCACGCTCTCGATCCCGGGTAATGGCGTGGCGCTGCTCAACACGTTCCTCGTGCTGATGCTGTACTTCCTGGTTCCCTGGACCGCTGTGAACCTGGTCGATTATTTCTTCGTGCGCAAGGGGCGTTATGCGATCACGCACTTCTTCACGCCGGATGGGATCTACGGCGCGTGGCAGGCACGCGGGATTGCTGCGTATCTGATCGGCTTCGCGGCGATGATCCCGTTCTTCTCCATCGTGGACAACGAGTCGGGCAAGGAGATCTTCGTTGGTTACTTTGCTCACCTGATGAGTGGCATCGACCTGGCGTGGCTCGTGGGCTTGATCGTCTCGGGCGCGACTTATTATGTGTTGAGCCGGTCGCTCGATCTGGCTGCTGAGGAGAAGGTCATCCGCACGATTAGCGAGCGTGACATTGTGGGGATGGCGCGGGAGTGAGTGTCAGCGCGCCGGTTTGGGTGAGGTGGGGCCCGGGCCGGCGGCCGGTTGCGTCTTCCGCAACCGGCTCGTCGCACTCTCCCTTATCCCACACCACCCACAAGATAATTGCGCCGAATCTTCTCCACATCTACATGCAGAACGTCGACCAGATAGTGCTGCATCCCGCCATATCTTTCATCGATCACCGCCATCGCCGCGCCGATATAGTCGGGATCGACATCGAGCAGCGGCTGTGCGACCTCAGGCGCCACACCAATCCTCTGTAACTGCACCAGCGCCCGCGCATTGCCCGCCGCGTTATAGCGATTCGATTCCAGATAGTTCGCGATGACCGTCGCGCGGTCCACGCCCAGCGCCGAAAGCAGCAGCACCGTCGCAAAGCCGGTGCGGTCCTTGCCAGCGGTGCAGTGGTAGAGCAGCGTCTTGTCCGCTTCGGCGAGCTTCAGGAAGCGGGCGAACTGTGCCTGGTAATCCTGAGGAAACTGCCGGTAGAGGTCGACCATGAAGCGATGCATCTGCTCGGGTGTCGAGCGCTTGAGCATCGGCACGATGGCCGCGGGCGAGAGGTCGCCCGCGAGCACCGGATCGGCCAACCAGGGGAATTGCGCGCCGAACGCGGCTTCGGCGGGCGTTTTTTCGCTGGCGGCGCGAAAGTCCACGACGTCGTCCAGATGCAGGGCCGCGAGCCGCGTGAAGTCGGCCGGCGTGCCCAGCGCGGGATTGCCGCTGCGATAGAGCCGATGCGGTGCTATGCGCCGGTCATCGGCGCCCATGATGCCGCCCAGGTCGCGCAGGTTCTGCACGTGGTCCATGGGGATCAGGCGGTCGGCGTCGGGCTGGGGCGCGGCGGGGGCGTCGATGATGGGTGCGGATTCGCTTTGCACGGGTGTCGAGGTTTGGGCGCTCGCGGCATGAGCGATCACGCTCGTGGCGAACGATGCGGCGGCGATGCGCGCCGCGCAGCGTAGCGCGACGCGGTGGCGGGGAAGGCGGGGAGGTTGTTGCATGGTCAAGGTGCAGTAGCGGAAAAGACGAGAGCGTAGCAGCAAATGCGAAACAGGCGCCATCGTCAGACGGCGCGCGTTGTCGAGCAAACGCGAGCAAACGCGAGCAAACGCGAACCAGCACGGAAAAGCGCAAACAGGCGCGCGCCAGCCACCCTGCGCGCCCGGCGAAAGCAACGCGCCGCTCAACCGGCAGCGCTCACGCCGCCACGCTCAGCCCGCGTGCGCGTGCGAAGTTGATCGCCGTGTCTTCGATCATGTCTTCCTGGCCGCCCACGAGGCGCTGGCGGCCCAGTTCCACGAGGATGTCGCGCGCGGGCACGCCGTATTTCGCTTCGGCGCGCTTCGCGAACAGCAGGAACGACGAGTAGACGCCCGCATAGCCGAGCGTGAGCGCGTCGCGGTCGATGCGGATGGGCGCGTCCATAATCGGCAGCACGCGGTCTTCGGCCACGTCCGAGATCGCGAACACGTCCACGCCCGTCTCGATGCCCATGCGCTCGCACACGGCCACGAACACTTCCATGGGCGTGTTGCCCGCGCCCGCGCCGAGCCCGGCCGCCGCGGCGTCGATGCGGCGCGCACCCGCCTCGATGGCCGCGAGCGAGTTCGCAATGCCCATGGCCAGGTTGTGGTGGCCGTGAAAGCCCAGCTCGGTCTCGGGGCGCAGCGCCTCGCGCACGGGCGTCAGGCGCGCGGTCACGTCGTGGGGCAGCATGTAGCCCGCCGAATCGGTGATATAGATGCAGTTCGCGCCATACGACTCCATGAGCAACGCTTGCTCGACCAGCAGCTCGGGCGGCGCCATGTGCGCCATCATCAGGAATCCTACGGTATCCATGCCAAGCTCGCGCGCGAGGCCGATGTGCTGGCCCGAGACGTCGGCTTCCGTGCAATGCGTCGCCACGCGGATCGTGTTCACGCCGAGCGCATGCGCCATGCGCAGATGGTCGACGGTGCCGATGCCGGGCAGCAGCAGTGCCGAGACCTTGGCCTGCTTGAGCTCGCCGATCACGGCTTCGAGGTAGGCTTCGTCGCTATGCGCGGGAAAGCCGTAGTTGACCGAGGCGCCGCCCAGGCCGTCGCCGTGCGTGACTTCGATGAGCGGCACGCCGGCGGCGTCGAGTCCGCGCGCGATGCTGCGCATCTGGTCCAGCGAGATCTGGTGGCGCTTGGGGTGCATGCCGTCGCGCAGCGTCATGTCGTGCACGGTGATGCGGGTGCCCGCGAGCGGATGCGTGGAGGCTGCGTTCGTTTCTGGAATAGTGGTTTGCATCGTGACTCCCGTCGTGTCGGTTTCAGGCGGCCGTGGCGGCCAGCATCTGCTCGGCGAACACTTCGCCGGTGCGGGCGGCGGCGGCCGTCATGATGTCGAGGTTGCCCGCGTAGCGCGGCAGGTAGTCGCCCAGACCCGCCACTTCCATGAACACGGAGACGCGCTTGCCGTCGAACACCGGCCCGTTCTTGAGCGTGTAGCCGGGCACATAGCGGCGCACTTCCTCCACCATCTGGTGGACCGAGGCCGTGATGGCCGCGACGTCCGGTTCGTCCTCGGTGAGGCAGTGAATCGTGTCGCGCATGATGAGCGGCGGCTCCGCCGGGTTGATCACGATGATGGCCTTGCCGCGTTTCGCGCCGCCCACGCTTTCGATGGCGCGCGCCGTGGTGCGCGTGAATTCGTCGATGTTCTTGCGCGTGCCGGGGCCGACCGAGCGCGAGGACACCGTCGCGACGATCTCGCCATAGGCCACGGGCTGCACGCGTGCGACGGCGTGCACGATGGGGATGGTCGCCTGGCCGCCGCAGGTGACCATGTTGACGTTGAGCGTCTCGCCCAGATGCTCGCCCAGGTTCACGGGCGGCACGCAGAACGGCCCGATCGCGGCGGGCGTGAGGTCGATCACGCGCACGCCGCGCGCGGTCAGTTTGTCGGAGTGCTCGCGGTGCACATAGGCCGAGGTCGCGTCGAAGGCGATGCGGATCTGGTCGGCTTCCAGATGCGGCAGCAGGCCGTCGATGCCTTCGGCCGTCGTCTTCAGGCCCAGCGCCTGGGCGCGCGCAAGCCCTTCGGAGGTCGGATCGACGCCGACCATCCAGACGGGTTCGAGCACGGGGCTGCGGCGCAGCTTGTAGAGCAGATCGGTGCCGATGTTGCCGGGGCCGATCAGTGCGCATTGAATCTTGCTCATGGATCTTTCCTTGTTGATGGGATCTTGGCCTGCGATTAGTTCGGAATGCATAGGATTGGCAGACCGTTCAGACGAAGCTGACTTCGCAGCCCCCAATGCCTTCGATGCGCATCGAGAGCCGGTCGCCGGCACTCACGGGAATCAGCGCGGCGAGCGCGCCCGAGAGCACCACTTCGCCCGCGAGCAGCGGCATGCCCAGCTCGCCGAGCGTGTTGGCGAGCCATGCCACGGCATCGGCGGGGTGGCCGAGCGCTGCTGCGCCCACGCCTTCGCCCGCGTTGACGCCGTTTTTCTCTATGCGCATGCGGCACGCCGCAAGATCGACGGCGTGCGGCGCGACGCGTTCGGGGCCGAGCACGTAGACGCCGCTGGAGGCGTTGTCGGCCACGGTGTCGCCGATGCGGATCGCCCAGTCGCGAATGCGCGAGTCGACGATCTCGAAGCATGCGCCCACGGCTTCGGTCGCCTCGAGCACGGCGGCGCGGTCCACGCCGGGCCCACGCAGGTCGCGGCGCAGGTAGAACGCGATCTCGCCTTCGGCGCGCGGCTGGATCAATGTGTCGGCGGGAATGGCCGCGCCGCTTGCGTACTGCATGTCCGAGAGCAGCATGCCGAAGTCGGGCTGGCGCACGTCGAGCATGTCCTGCACGGCCTGGCTCGTGACGCCGATCTTCTTGCCGATCACGGTTTCGCCCGCTGCTACGCGGCGCGCGATGTAGTGCTGCTGGATGCGGTAGGCGTCGGCGAGCGGCAGCTCGGGCAGGCGCGCGGTGAGCGGCGCGATGGGCACGCGTTCGCGCCAGGCCGCATAGAGCGCGTCGCCGAGCGCGGCGTGTTGGGCTGAGGTCATGTCGGGGGCGTTCATCGTCAGGAGAGGAAAAAAAGCCCGCAGGCGCTCAGGCAAGGGCTTGAGACCTGCGGGCAAGCTCGCGAAAGGAACGGTTCAGACGCCGTCGCCGCGGATCGCGTCGGGCGAGTAGTAGGCCTCGTTCGTCTGCGTGGTGGGCGTGAGCACGGGCATCGGCTCCTGGTTGGTCAGGCGGTCCGCGTAGTACGCGCCCGAGATCAGGTCGTGATAGAACACCGAGGTCGAGTAGAACGTCTTCGCGTCGAACGCATAGAGCGTGGGCGCGAAGTTGGTGCGCCACAGCGTGCCGCGCGCGTCGTAGTTGTCGGCGGCCACGGCGTTCCAGCTGTCCTCGTCGAGATAGAGCACGCGCTTGGCGTACTGGTGCCGGTAGCCCGCTTTCAGCGTGGCCTGGAGCACCCATACGCGGTGCAGCTCGAAGCGCATGTACTGCATGTCCTCATGGCCCTTCGTGAGCAGTGTCGTGTACTTGATCGACGGGTCCATCAGCTTGTAGTTGTCGTACGGCACGTACACTTCGCGCTTGCCGATGATCTTCCAGTCGTAGCGCTCGCCCGAGCCGTTGAAGAGGCGGTCGTCGTCCACGGTGCGAAAGCCGCCCGGGCCTTCGGGCTGGTCGAAGCCGAACTCCGGCGACTGGCGCACGCGCCGCGTGCCGGGGTTATAGGTCCACGTGCGGCGCGTGTCCGAGCCGTCCTGGTCCCACATTTCGTAGCCCGTAATAATCGTGCCTCGGTCCGAGAGCGGCAGCACCACGGTCTGGCGGAAGAAGCTGCGCGCATTGAGCTTGCTGTTCGGATCGAAGGGCAGCGCCGAGCGCGGGCCGTAGATCGAATACTGCACCTTGCCCCACGCGATGTTGCCGTCCGGGTAGACCACGCCCTGGTCGTAGGTCGCGTTCTCCGACTCGACCGCCGAGGCGAAGCGCAAGTCCCACATCGCTTCCACGCCGGTCTTCGGGACCGGGAAGGGCGCGACGGGCGGGAAGTCCTTCAGGCCGTTCTGGTCCTTCGTCATCGTGGTATTGGGCGCGTACTCCTTGATCGCCTTGTACACGGAGTCGGGGTAGGCGAAGTCGCGATGGCTCGGATAGACCGTGATCTTGAAGGTGTCCGGGTACTTCTTGAAGAGCGCCTTCTCGCCGTCGGTCAGCCGCGCCGCGTATTGATCCATGTTTTGCGCGGTGATCGTGAACAGCGGCTTGTCGCTCGCGTACGGGTCGGGGTAGCGCTCGCCGGGCTTGTAGTTGACGTTCGACGGCGCGCCCACCCACTTGCCGGTCCAGGCCGGGATGGTGCCGTCCGCGTTGCCGGCGCGCTCGGCGCCCATCGGCGTGAGCGTGCTGTCGAGCTTCGCAATGTCGGCGGCGCTCGTCTTCGCGAATGTGCCCGCGGCGAGCGCAACGCCTGCCGCGAGTGCGCAGACTTGCATGGCGTGGTGAAAGGTTCGACTCATGTCCATTCCTCTTGCGGTAAAGATACGGCCAGATCAAAGCCTTCGAAAGCCGGCGCCAGGCGAAAGCAATCGCCGTGGCGCTGCGGCTTCAGAAGGAGTACGTAGCAGTGGCGAGCACGTAGTCGCGGTCGGCGAGCGGCCGCAACGTGGGGTTCGGCGTGCCCAGGAACTTCGCGTAGACGAGCGAGAGCTTCAGGTTCGAGAGGCGCGTGAAGTCCACGCCCACGGTCACGCGGTGATCGCCCACGCCGGTGAGCGAGCCGAGTCCGCCCGAAAGCGCCGAGGTGCCCGTGAAGTCGTCGGAGTAGGTGAGCGGCACGTCGAGGTCCCAGCCGGTGAAGACGTTCTTGTAGCTGAGCGTCCAGGCCACTTCGAAGGCCGCCGCGTTGCGCGTGTTCGCGAGCGTGGTCGAGCCATAGACGGGCGTGACGTTGCCGGTGTGCACATACGAGACTTCGGCCACGAGCGTTTGCGACGCCGCGAGGAACGTCGGCCCGATCGTGTAGATGGCCGAAAGATTCGACTGCCAGACGTCGCCGCGCGTGGCCGTTGCACCGGTGGGGGCGTTCACGAGCACGGCGGCGCCCTGGCGGTACGAGGTTTCGCCGGCGACGTTCACGCCGCCCATGTCCGTCGAAAAGCTCAGGCCGGTCAGCTTGATGTGATCGAAATACTTCTCTTGATACTGGAGCGTCGGGTAGTAGCTGAACACGACACTTGGGTTCATGTCGTTGTAGTGCAGGTAGTACGCACCGATCTCGGTGTCGCCGAATACGCGCCAGCGCGCGCCCACACCCCACTGGTCGACGTTGTT
This sequence comes from Paraburkholderia sp. J63, assembly GCF_905220245.1. NCBI lineage: Bacteria > Pseudomonadati > Pseudomonadota > Betaproteobacteria > Burkholderiales > Burkholderiaceae > Paraburkholderia > Paraburkholderia sp. J63. The sequence continues at coordinate 299,146 of NZ_CAJMZF010000001.1, forward strand.
CGGCCGGATGTCGTTGCCGCGCGGGATGATCGTGCCGCCCGGCCCGATCAGGAATTGCGAACCCGGACCCGTGATGTCGGAGTAGCTGAAGTAGCTGCCCGGCGCCGTGAGCTGATTGGCTTCGTACGCGAACTGCCAGTACGCCATCATGCTGAAGCGCGGCGTGATCTGCCATTGCGTCGAGATTTGCGGCACCGGCAGCAGGATGTCCTTGACCTCGGCGCCGGCCACATAGGACTTGGTGGCGTCGGCAGGGCCTTGCGCGCCCGCGATGTTCGGGAAGAACACGCTTTCGCCCCAGGCCACCACCTGGTCGCCCACCTTCACGTTGAGGTTGGTCTGGCCGATGTGGAACGTGTTGTACGCATAGGCCGCGAGCAGCTGGGGCCGTGCGCCGGCCCAGTAGCTCGTGTCGCCCGTGAACTGGTTGTAGACGCCCGAATGGTTCACGGTGTCCGGCGCGTCGTTGTAGTTCGGGCGGTGATAGACCTGGTCGTAGAACGCGTCCGCGCGCACGAAGACACCCCAGTCGTCGTGCTTGAGGTTGACCTCGCCCAGGATGTTGGCCTGGTTCTGCATCAGCTTGCCGGCCTTGAAGTTGCGGTCCCCGTCGTCGCCGTTGATGTTGCCCGGACTGAGCAGATTGCCGCTCGGCGCGTGCGTGCGCATGCCGAGCCCATAGCCGATCGTGAAGTTGTAGTCGAGCGTGGTGTTGTTGCCGAAGTCGATTTCGTCGCCGGCCCACGCGTTCGTCGCGGCGCTTACGCACGCCGCTGCGAGCGCGAGCCGGCAGGCGGCGGTGATCGGTCGTAACGCACGCGATGTTTCGATTCTCATTGTGTCTCCTCTGATGGCTTTCTGTTGGCTCTTGCGGTGGCTCTTTCTATGGCTCTGCGTGTGTCCTGGCCGTGGCGCTTCGATGGCCCGGCCCGTTTCGGCTCGTGGACCAGGGCTTTGTTGTGGACAGAGGTTAGGGCGCTTGTGCGCAGCGAGAATCGTCAATACGGACTAGTTGGTTCCCCTCAGTGTCGCGATCGATCTTTTGCGCGGCGTTGCAAATCGGCGTGGGTGTGTGCTTTGGGTGTGTGCATACGCGCGCGCATTTATCGGCGATCTGTGCCTATGCACTCCCGAATGCCTGGCCCGCCTCGGTGGCCGCGAGAAATGCGGGCACTTCGCCGCCGCCTTCGAGCACGAGATTCGCCCCGGACGCATACGACGCATGCGAGGAAGCGAGAAAGAGGCAGGCGTTGGCCACGTCCGCCGGCGTGGCGAGACGCCGCGCGGGCACGGTGGCCGCCGCCGCGCTCAAGGCCTCTTCGCCCACGTGGCCGGCCGTGGCGGCATCGGTCTGCACGAGGCTCGGGCTCACGGCGGCCACGCGCACCTTCGGCGCCCATTCGACGGCGAGCGAGCGCACCGCGTTGATCACGCCCGCTTTGGCGGCGCCATAGGCCGCGGTGCCGGGCGAGGGCCGCAGGCCGCTCACGCTGCCCACGAACAGCAGCACGCCGCCTTCGGCCTGGCGCTGCATCACCGCGTTGGCGCGCTGGGCGAGCCAGAGCGGCGCGATCAGGTTCAGCCGGATCACCGACTCGGTAAAGCGTGGCGACGCCTGTGCGGCGAGCGCGAACGGCGCGCCACCCGCGTTGCTCACGACCACGTCGAGCCGGCCCGTCTCGGCCTCGATGCGCGCGATGAGGGCGTCGATGGCGTCGATGTCGCGCACGTCGGCGGCGACCGGGCGCAGCGCAGGCGGCTCGTTGGCGTGGGGGGCGGCGTCGGCGTCGGGCGGGTCCTGCGTCACGCTGCGCCCGCAGACGTAGACGGTTGCGCCCGCGAGCCGGAACGCCCCGGCGATCGCCGCGCCGATGCCGCGCGTGCCGCCCGTCACCAGCACGGTTTTGCCGCTGAAATCAAAGGGTGTCATGAGTCTCGTCTCCTTCCTGAATGCGCCGATGTGCGTTGATACGCGCTGATTTGCGCGGCTGTGTGCGTGAACGCGCCGGTACATGCCGGTCCCGGCGCACCGCGCGCTGGCGAGGCCGATGGTAGGGGAAATGCGGGGTGGTTTCTTAGTCTGAAAAGACGATGCGGCGCACGTTCGCGCCCCCGATCATCGGCGTAAAGACAGGAGACAAGCCCATGACGACAGCACCGAACACGGCTTTACCCGCCGGCACTATCGGATCTTTCACCGATGTGCCGGGCGGCCTGAGACTGCATCATTTCGAAGCCGGCAGCGGCGAGCCCGTGGTGTTCATCCACGGCAGCGGCCCCGGCGCGAGCGGCATCAGCAATTTCCGCCATAACTACGCGCCCATCGCGGCGGCCGGGCACCGCGTGATCGTGGTCGACCTGCCGGGCTACGGCGCGTCGTCCAAGCCCGCCGACGCCGAATACACGCTCGACTTCTTCGTTCAGGCCCTGCGCGCGCAGCTTCTCGCGCTGGGCGTGGGCCGCGCCACGCTGCTCGGCAATTCGCTGGGCGGCGCGATCGCGCTGAAGTACGCGCTGGATTATCCGCAGGACGTCAAGGCGCTTATCATGATGGCGCCCGGTGGCGTGGAGGAGCGCGAGACCTACTTCCGCATGGAAGGCATCCAGAAGATGGTCTCGCTCTTCACCAATCGGCAGATGAACCGGCAGACCATGCGGTATCTGCTGGAGTTGCTGGTGCACGATCGCGCGCTCGTGACCGATGCGCTCGTGGAAGAGCGCCTGAAGGTGTGCGAAACGCAGCCGCCCGAAGTGCTTTCGACCATGCGCGTGCCCAACCTCACGGCGCGCCTCGTGGAGCTGCGCTGCCCGGTGCTGGGCTTCTGGGGCACGCAGGACCGCTTCAACCCGGTGAGCGGCGCGATGCACTTTCTCGAGCAATGCGAGGACGCGCGCTTCGTGCTGATGAACCGCTGCGGGCATTGGGTGATGGTGGAGCACCGCGAATATTTCAACCGCGAATGCGTGGATTTTCTCGCCGACCTGGATAAGGCAGCGGACCATGCGGATCGCACAAGCAAGACACAAGACAAGGAGACGGCATGACCGGCACGCAGGTTCAGACGCAAGCGCTCGCACAACAACTGTTCGGCATGAGCGGCAAGGTGGCCGCGATCACGGGCGCCGCGCGCGGCATCGGCGCGCAGACAGCGCGTACGCTCGCGGCAGCCGGCGCCGCCGTCGCGGTGCTCGATGTCCTGCCGCAGGGCGAGGCGCTCGCGGCCGAGATCGTCGCGGCGGGTGGCAAAGCGCATTTCTGGCGCCTCGACGTTACGCAGGAAGCCGATGTGCAGCGCGTGTTCGGCGAGATCGTGGCGCGCTTCGGGCGTCTCGACGCGCTCGTGAACAATGCGGGCATCGAAGGCGCGAACGTGCCCACGCACGAGATCACGCTCGAACAGTGGCGCCAGGTGATGGACGTGAACGTGACGGGCGTGTTCCTCTGCACCAAGTACGCGATTCCCGCCCTGCAGCAGGCGGGCGGCGGCGCGATCGTGAATGTCTCGTCGATGTACGGGATCGTGGGCGGGCCGGACGTGCCCGCGTATCACGCTTCGAAGGGCGCCGTGCGCCTGATGGCGAAGACCGATGCGATGCTCTACGCGGCGCAGGGCATTCGTGCGAACTCGGTGCACCCGGGTTTCATCCGCACGCCGATGCTCGAAGAGGCGCTCAGCAAGCACGGCGACCCCGAGCCGATCTTCGGGCAGATGGCGCAGATGGTGCCGCTCGCGAAAATCGGCGATCCGCAGGACATCGCGGCGGGCATCCTCTATCTGGTCTCGCCTGCGGGCCGCTATGTTACGGGCACCGAACTCATTATCGACGGCGGCTATACCGCGCGCTAGGAGCCCGAATGACAAACAACACCGAACACATGAAGGCGCGCTTGCGCGAGTATGTCGAAGCGTTCAACGCGAACGACGCGGCGCGCGTGGCCGCGCTGTTCGCCGACAACGCCACGGTGGAAGATCCCGTGGGCACGCCGCTCAAGCGCGGACGCGACGAGATCGACGCGTTCTATGGCCACGCCACCACGGTGGGCGCGCGGCTCGAGCTCGTCGCGCCGCCGCGCGGCTCGCACGCGAACGCGGCCACCATCACGTTCAAGGTGCACATCGCGGGTCCGGACGGCCCCGCGCATATCGACGTGACCGACGTGATGGAATTCGACGCGCAAGGCAAGATCGCGAGCATGCGCGCTTACTGGGGGCCGGACGACTATCACGGCGCGAACGCGGCCTGAGCCCGCTACGCGCCTTGCCATGAAGCCGCGGCGCCCATCGCTACCATTGCGCGGGCGCCGCGCGCTTATTTCCGCGCTTATTCTTCCATCAGGCGCGCGCGTACCTTCTTGCCCTTCACCTTGCCGGCGTTGAGCTTGTTCACCGCCTTGCGCGCGACGCTGCGCTCCACGGCCACATAGGTCGAAAAATCGGTGACGTTGATCTTGCCGATCTGCGCGCCGCTGAAGCCCGCCTCGCCCGTGAGCGCGCCCAGCACGTCGCCGGGACGGATCTTTTCCTTGCGCCCGCCAAGAATCTGCACGGTTTCCATAGGCGGCAGCAAAGGCGCATCGCTGGCGGGCTTGAGCTCCGCGAGCGGTTGCCATTCGACCTCGCGCTTGAGCGCCTGCTCGATGCCGCCCACGCGGCCCATCTCGTCCATGCTCGCGAGACTCAGCGCCCAGCCGTCCTGATCCGCGCGCCCCGTGCGGCCGATGCGGTGCACGTAGACCTCGGGATCGGGCGTGACGTCCACGTTGATCACGGCTTCGAGCTGCGCGATGTCGAGACCGCGCGCCGCCACGTCGGTCGCCACGAGCACGGAGCAACTGCGGTTCGCGAACTGGATCAGCACCTGGTCGCGCTCGCGCTGATCGAGCTCGCCATGGAGCGCGAGCGCATGAAAGCCCTGCGCGCGCAGCACGTCGAGCAAGTCGCGGCATTGCTGCCTGGTATTGCAGAACGCGATCGTGCTCACGGGCCGGTAATGGTTCAGCAACATGCCCACCGCGTGCAGGCGCTCGTCGTCGGCGACCTCGTAAAAGCGCTGGCGGATCTTGCTGTCGTCGTGATGCTCTTCGAACTTCACTTCCTTAGGATTGCGCAGGAATTGCTGGCTCAGCTTCGCGATGCCCTCGGGGTAGGTGGCGGAGAACAGCAGTGTCTGGCGCTCCTTGGGGCATTGACGCGCGACCTTGGCGATATCGTCGAAGAAACCCATGTCGAGCATGCGGTCCGCTTCGTCCAGCACGAGCGTATTGAGCGCGTCGAGCGAAAGACTGCCGCGCTCGAGGTGATCCATGATGCGGCCCGGCGTGCCGACGATGATATGCGCGCCGTGCTCGAGACTCGCCGTCTGCGGCTTCATCGGCGTGCCGCCGCACAGCGTGAGCACCTTGACGTTCTCCTCGGCGCGCGCGAGGCGGCGGATCTCCTGCGCGACCTGATCGGCCAGCTCGCGCGTGGGGCAGAGGATCATCGCCTGCACGTCGAGGCGGCGCGCATCGAGCTTCGCGAGCAGCGCGAGCGAGAAGGCGGCGGTCTTGCCGCTGCCCGTCTTGGCCTGGGCGATGAGGTCGTGGCCCGCGAGCGCGATCGGCAGGCTCGCGGCCTGAATGGGCGTCATCTCGACATAGCCCAGACGGGCGAGGTTTTCGAGCGCGGCGGGCGCGAGCGCAAGCGCGCTGAAGGGCGTGGCGGTGGGTGTGTTCGTCATACGTGGTCTCGCGCCCCGGGGGCGGGTGCCGCGCGGCTTTCGCCCGGGGGCGTGGCGCGGCGAGGATGGATCGGGCGGCGATGGGAGCATCGCGCGTGGCGCAATTCTAGCCGATGCGCGCGGGAGGGCGCCTGGTTTGTGGAATGTCAACCAGATGGATTTTTTTGGCCATCTCGCGCGCCACGAAGCCGCGAACCGACCAAATTTAAGAATTTTCGTGTTTCAAGCTAAGTCTATCTCTTTCAGGATAAATCTGCGGACGGCGGAATGCGTCGCCGCGGCACCGCAGGTCTCTCTTCGAAAGGAAACGGCATATGAAAGACGCAGTGACGGGGCGCGAGGTCGCCCGTCTGGGCGACACGACAGATCATGGCGGCGAGGTCATCGAGGCCGCGCCGAATCTCACGCACAAGGGCGTGCGCGTCGCGCTCGAAGGCCACCTGGTGCGCTGCCCGAAATGCGGCGGCGACTTCGCCATCGTCGCGACGGGCACGCGCACGCACGGCGGCGTGCGCGTGGCGTTCATCGGTGACAGGACGACGTGTGGCGCGACGCTGCAAAAGGCGTCGGCGTGACCGCAGGCAACCTGCGGTTCTCCACGCTGGCGATCGGCGGCCGCGCCATTCCCGAGCGGGTACGCATCGGGCCGGGCGGCCTGCGGTTGCGCGAGCCGACGTTGATCCCGCGGCGTGTCTCGGGCCACGAGGGGATCGGGCGGCTGTTCGAGTATCGAGTCGAAGCGGTGATGAACCCCGCGGCGCTCTCGATGACGTGGGACGCCGAACGAGTCGACCTCTCCCGCATTCGCGAGACCGAAGTCACGGTCACGATCGACCTGGAAAGCGTTCGACAGACGCAGCCGGGGCGCTTCGGCAGCATCACGACGGTTGCAACAGGTGCGGGCGCGCGCGAAATCAGCGGATACGTGACCGAGGTGTCCATCGTGGATACCGAGGACGACACGCCGGTCTACGAATTCGTGCTGCGCCCGTGGGGCTGGTTTGCCTCGCTTGGCACGAATTCGCGGCACTTCAGCGGCGCGATCGTCGACATCCTGCACGAGGTCCTGAGCCCGTATCGCGGCGAGATCGAATGGCGGCTCGACGGCGTGGCCGATCCCCGGCGCGATTTCATCCGCCAGGCGTGGGAGTCGGATTGGGACTTCTGCATGCGTTTGTGCGAGGAGTTCGGCTACCTGGCATGGTGGGAGCATCGCAATGGCACGCATGTGCTCGTGATTGCCGACAACTCCCACACGTGGCACAGGCATAGCCCGGCCTATGAGACGCTGCGCTATCACGCGGGCGGCGGCCACATAAACGAAGAGCACATTACGCAACTCGCGTACCGGAATGCCGTCACGCTCGGCAAGGTGACGGTCCATGACCACAGCTATATGTCGCCGCGCCTCAACCGGAGCAGCCTGCCTTATCGCGAGGAATGGGCCGTCCCGTACGACAGCGAACATCAGGAGTACGAGACATATACGCGCGCCGAATACGCCCAGCCCCGGACCCGCCCGGACGTCCTGCAGGACGACAAGTCGTGGCAGGAGGATGCGCAGCACCTCGCGCGCGTGAAACTCGAAGCGGTGTCGTGCATGCGGGTGCGCGCGAACGGCAGCGGCCATCTGCGCGGGATCGAGGCAGGCAAGACCTTCACGCTGACCCACCATCCGCACGAGGAGGCCAACCGCGACTATCTCGTGCTCGCCTGCACGCTCGATATCCGCGAGGCCGGCGTGATGTCGAGCATGCTGCGGGAATACTCGGTCGATGCGTCGTTCGATCTGCATCCGGCGAGCGAGCCTTACCGCATGCCCCAGGTCACACCGCGCCCGCGTATCGATGGTTACGAATACGCCGTAATCGTCGGGCCGAACGACGCCGAAATCTGGCTCGAAGCGCACAACCGCGTGCTGATTCAGTACGCGTGGGACCGGGACGGCAAGTTCGACGGCAGGTCGTCGATATGGGTGCGCGTCGCGCTGCTGTGGCAAGGCAACCAGATGGGGACGGTCGTGCATGGGCGCTGCGGGCAGCAGGTGCTTGTTGGCTATATCGACAGCGATCCTGACCGGCCGGTCGTGATGGCGTTCGTGCCGGACCGGGACAACATGCCGCCCTGGAAGCTGCCCGAGAATCAGGCGCTATCAGGCATGGTCACGCGCAGTCTCGGCCGGGGCAGCACGACCAATCATCTCGCGCTCGACGACACGGAAAACCGGCAGCAGGCGCAGCTTGCAAGCGATCACGCGAAAAGCAGTTTGAGCCTCGGCTATATCACGCGTATCGAGGGCAATGCGGGGCGGCAGGATGCGCGCGGCGAAGGGTTCGAGCTTCGCACCGACGCGCACGGTGCGCTGCGTGCGGCGCTCGGCTTGCTGATTACGACGGTTGCGCGGCCTGGCGCGCGCGGCAAGGTCAAGGAGATGGGGGAGACGGTTGCGCGGCTTACGGCAGCGCGCGATATCCACGAAGGGCTCGCGCAGCAGGCGCAGCGACATGGGGCGCAGAACGCGGTTGGCGATCAGTCGGATGTGACTGCGGATATGAGGCGCGTTAATGCTGAATTGCGTGGGAAGCCGGAGGCGGGGCGCGGTGAGTTTCCTGAGTTTGAGGCGGCGCATCTCGTACTGTCGAGCGAAGCCGACATTGTCACCGACGCAAGGCGCAACGCGCACTTCGCCAGTCAGGTGCACACCGCTATTACATCGGGCGGACATGTCTCCATCGCGACGGGGAAATCGTTCTTTGCTTCGGTGCGTGAGAAGGTCGCGTTCTACGCACAGAAAGCGATCACGCTTGTCACGCCGGGCCGGATTTGCGTCGAATCGCGCACGGCCGATATGCGACTGCTCGCACAGGAAGTTGTCGAGATCATCAGCCGTGGTGACTGGATCAAGCTGGCGTCGCCGAAGGGTATCGAGTTGCATGGCGGCGATTCGGTGTTGCGGATCTCGTCCGAGGGAATTATTGGCTATACGGGCGGACGCTTTCTCGTTCATGCAGCAGATCATGCGACGGATGACCCGGTGAGCAAGCCGGTCGATTTTCCTGTTACGGCGGAGAACCCTGGCAGGCTGGCGGCTCATCACGTGCTGGTTGAGGAGGGGGGCGGGTTTGCTATCGCTAATCAGCCGTATCGCCTCACGTTGGACGATGGGCAGGTTATTGAGGGGGTGACGAACGAGCTTGGTGAATTGCAGATAGTGACGAGTAATGCGGTGTCGTTTGGGGTGGTTGAGTTGATGTCGCAGAGTGCGCCTGAGGATGTGATCGCGGTTGCCAGGACGGCTGTCTATCGGGACGCAGTCGCACCCGTTCCCGCACAGGTTGCGGATCCAGTGAAGCGGACTACCCAGGTAGGCGGAAACACGGCCAGCACGCCCGCAGAAGGCGCGACTACACAGGGCAAACCACCCGCATTCCTGAAATGTGATCCGATGAATTTTGGTCTGCGTAGCAGTCGTTATGCGAGCAAGAAGCGAACGACTATAAGCGCAGCGATCGGGTATTCCACAAGCGTTGAATATCCTGTAACCAGAGCGTACACACTTGCAATTAAGGAAAAATTAGCAGCGATAGATTGGATGGGATTGGCGGGAAAACCCGTGGATGAATTGAATGCAGTTATCACCCCCGCTGTCCAAGAGCCGTTGTGGACTGCACTTCAGTCAGGACCGTTTGGCTTGCCGACCGGCTTACCAGATAGCCTTCAAAAGAAAGGAGCAATGCCAAGCACTAAGGTTATCTATAAAGGTGATGCAAAGAAATACAATATGCGACCCGACGTAACAGCATCGTTTATATCGGGTGACTGGTTAATGGCAATATACGAACAATCGATCATTACAATTTGTCAATACGCGATCGCAAAGGATGCGCCATTTCTTTCCGTCACCCAAGGGAATTTCGCCAAAACGATCTATCACGAAGCTCGGCATTGTCAACAGACATTCTGGATGATTTCCTTATTTAATACCTATCCTGAGGATTATGCGAGGTATCAGAATATCGGGAAATACTACAGGGACGTACTGAGTCGTGCCGTCTACGATCTGGCTGCTCAAACCAAATTTCCCAATGACGAACGCGTTCGCTTTGGCGTTCATGCCATGTTGATGTTTCATTATTACTGGCAGATTACTGAGATGCAGAGCAAACCATTCTATAGTTATCTGCGCTCCGACTTTGCGGATGTTCAGCAGGCAGTTTGCGATATCTGTCACGTTACGCCGGAAATCGCGAAGCAGATGGCAGACTTTGATGCAGGCTACTACAGCCAGTTACACGAAGAAGATGCTTATGCAACACAGGAAGCCGTGGATTCGTATTGGAGTAATCCTGATGCTCTGTTCTTGCGCGAGCCTGGTGCATGCACAGACAAATACACCAAAACCATTACCAAACTCGGAGCCCAAGGAAATGCTTGAGGGTGAGAGGAATCATCGGCGTGAGGCCATACTTGAAGTTATTGATAAGGCCATGTCAATTCTCCGCGACAACAGGCCCTTTGATACAGCCGATTCAGTGTTTGGAGTAATCCGATCCAAGGAAAAATTCCCGGACCTGACGGATACGCAATATATATTCAAGAATTCGACTATACCAGGCGTCATCATCAATTTTTCAATGGTAACTGACCCCCTCGATTACTCGGAAGACCGGACCAAGGTTTCCATAGTGCCTCGTACGTTCGATCTGCGATTTATCTCCTCGTCGTCGTTGCTGGATATTAGCCCTGCAGTGTTAAAGAAACGACTCGATCTCGCAGACTACTGGGTCGCGGGCGATGGGACAAGACACGAGGGAAATGACTTGGGTGCGGGCTCGCCCCCAACTCCACGCCTGCACACCTATCGGTATCGTGCGAATGCGCGTCCTGACAGTCGGTTCTCCGTCGATGTCGATCTGCTCTATGGTGACGACGGCCCCACCGACCCGACCGATACCCGAGTCATCTTGCAAGTCACGCTGAGTCGTGCCTATCCCTATCTGACGCCCGAGATGCGCAAGCAGAAACGCGAAGAAAAAGAGCGACGCGTGCGCGACCTATGGCAATCCGAGGGGGAACGAATTTTGATTCGTGATTCTACAGCTAGCTACAAGAGGAAGTTTATGCAACCGCAGAGACGGCTGATTCATGCGGGAGTGATTCTAATGCTCTGTTCTTGCGCGAGCCTAATGCGTGCACAGACAAATACGCAGATAAAATCAACAGGTTTGGAGTCAGGGGAAATGGCTGACAAAGTCGTGAAAAATCAACGTGAAGCCATACTGGCGATGATGGAAAAGGCTATGTCGATACTTCGCGACAACAAGCCATTTAATCCGGTTGACTCCGAATTTGGAGTAGTTCAGTCCGTCGAAAAAACGACCGATTCGATGGATGAGCGATACATTTTCAGAAGTTCAATTTTGAAGGGTGTCGATATCGTATTTATAACGGGTGCTGATCCCCTCGACTATTCGGATCATCGGGGCAAGACTCCCATAGTGCCTGGTGGGTTCGATTTGCAATTCGCATCTTCGCCAGTGAGGATCGACATTCTCCCTTCATTGATAAAGGAACGGCTCGATCTTGCAGACTACTGGGTCGCGGGTGATGGGAAGAAGTACGAGGGGAACGACCTGGGTTCAGGTGCACCACTATCGCCGCTTTTACACAGATACCGATATCGTGCGAAGGAGCATCTTGATAGCAGGTTTCCTGTCGATGTCGAATTGCTCTACGGCGACGCTGATCCGACCGACTCGACCGATACCCGGGTTATTTTGCACGTCACGCTGAGTCGTGCCTACCCGTACCTTACGCCTGAAATGCGCAAGCAGAAACGCGAAGAGAACGAGCAACGCATGCACGACCTGTACAGAAATTCGGGGGCAACGAAATGACGAACCGCTTCGAATATGCGGTTGCGTAGATCGATTATGTCTCATCGGTTTCGGATTTTATCAACCGTCAAAATGAAGATTGTGAAATTTTCTATGTTTCATCGAAAATTGCGAAGCAGAGGGTGAAAATTTGACTCACCGTGCTACAGCCTGATACGTGAGGAGTTATATGCAAACGCAGCGATGTCTGATTCACGCAGGAGTGGTTCTGACGCTTTGCTCTTGCGCGATCTTGGCGAGTGTGCAACCGAATACACCGCCAGGATTAAACAAATCTGAGTCGAAGGAAATGACCAATCGGATTCAAGAAATGCGAGTCGAGGAAACCACTGGTCAAGATATTTTCGATACGAGAAATGGCGAAATACTCCGAATCCTGGATGAAGCCATGAGGATTCTGCGGGATGACGTGCCATTCGATCCCTCACGTTCAGCCTTTGGGCAGGTTGCGGACACACATAGTGAACCCGGTTCGCCTGGAGTGCAATACACGTTCAAGCTTGCTACGCTTCCATCGGCTGACGTCCAATTCTCAACGGTATCCGATCCAATGAATTATTCAGACGATCGAATAAAGGTAAAGGTCGTCCCAAAATATTTCAGCATTACCTTTGATCCATCTATTTCTGGATTGGACCGTATCTTATTGGAAGAGAGGCTAAATCTGGCTAATTATTGGGTTGGCGAAGACGGTAAAAAATATGATGGAAATAGTCTGTATCCGATGCCTCCGCACGAACGTATGCACGTATACAGATACCGCGCTAACTCGGTAGCAGAAGGTCGATTCCCGGTTAACGTTGAATTCATCTACTTCGATCCGGTTAAAAGCGATCCTTCAGGAATCTCAAAGCTAGACTCAATCAGCATTGAGCGAGCCTATCCGTATGTCACCCCTGAGCAGCGCAAGAAAAAACGTGAGGAAAAGGAGCACCGCGTGCGCGAACTGTACAGCACTCCGGGGGCAACGAAATGACGAACCGCTTCGAACACACGGTCGCGCAGATCGACCACGCCTCGTCGGTTGCAAGCCGCGAGAAGCTGGCGCAGCGCGCCGCAGACACGAGGTCAGGCGCGGGCTCACGGCGCGGCACCTCGGATAGTGCCAACCAACACGAGAGGCGCCCGGCCCATACATGGACCTCGCAGGAGATTGCTCTTCTCGGCACGATGCCCGACACCGCACTCGCGCGGCATATCGGGACGAACGCATCCACCGTCAACCGCAAGCGTCTCGAGCTTGGCATTCCATCAGTGCGTAAACTCCCGATACACGAATGGCGCGACGAAGAAATCGCCATGCTCGGCAAGTCTTTCGATAGCGAAATCGCGCAACGTATTGGCGTAATTTCGGCGATTGTCAGCGCCAAGCGGCGCAGTCTCCAGATACCGTCAATGCGCGGCGACACCCACCATCGCCCCGACTGGACGCCGGAGCATATCGCGCTGCTCGGGACGATGCCCGACGCCGAAGTCGCGAGGCGTCTTGGTGTCTGCCTGATTACTGTATTCAATGCGCGCAAGAAGCATGGTATCCGTGCCGCGCTCAAGCAAGGCTATCTGCAACGTGTCTGCACGGACGAACAACGCGGATTGCTCGGCACGATGCCCGACGGCGAGCTCGCAAGGCGAATTGGCGTGACGGCATGGACGGTATGGCAATGGCGGCATCGATTTGGTATTCCTTCATGGAAGCGCCAAAGGAAAGCGGGGCAGGTAGGGAGAGAGACGCCAGCGAACCCGTTTGCTCAAGTTGTCGCACAAATCGCAGAACCAGTAACGGGAACAATCGTTAGGAATTCAAACTTATGTTCCAGACGATACGGTCCGAGCATTCGCGAATTGACCAAGAACCGCCAATGGACCGAAGGAGAAATTGCGCTACTCGGGACGATGACGGACGGACAGGTCGCGCGGCGAATCGGCGGCATTTCGCCCGTCACCGTGCAGAAGAAACGGCAGGGACTGGGCATTGCCCCTGCGGCGCCTGCGCACCCATCATGGACACTCGATCAGATCGCCATGCTTGGCGTGGTATCCGATGCCGAACTCGCAGCGCTTACCGGCCGCACGACGAGGGCCGTCAACCAGAAGCGTACCAAGCTCGGCGTTCCTTCGGCGCGTGAACAGGGCAATGCGGGTTGTCATCGGTGGACGCCGGAACACATCGCCCTGCTTGGTACTTTGCCCGACAAGGAAGTGGGCGCGCGGATCGGCTTGAGCGCTCACACCGTTTGCATGAAGCGCCGCAGCCTGCGTATCCCGGCCGCAAAGCCGCACGATGGCTGGCGGAACGAAGATATCGCGCTGCTTGGCTCCATGCCCGATGCCGATGTGGCGGAGCGCCTTGGCGTGAAGCCGCATGTCGTTACTCGCAAGCGTCATGTGCTTGGCATTCCCTCGACGCGCGCGCGGCACGCGTGGACGGATGAGCAGATCGCCTGGCTCGGCTCGATGCCCGACGCCGAAATTGCGAGGCGCCTGGGGGTGTCGAACACCGCTGTCCATAAGAAGCGCAATGAACTTGGCATTGCACGAGCGCACCACACATGGACCGACGATGAAATTGCATTGCTCGGCACCATGTCCGATGCAAATGTCGCGCAACGGGTTGGCGTCTGTATCAAGTCTGCGAATAACCTGCGGCGCCGCCTCGGGATTGCGTCATCACAAACCAAAGGTGCCAAGAGCGGATCGCGCTGTGTGCGCCGTGTTGTCTCCGGAAAGAGAACCACGGCAATCCCTTGCTCAGAGAGACTTGCGGCATGAGCGAAAGATGTGATTGCGTGGTGCGTTTCCTTGGTTCGGTTGCACTGCGCTTCCTCCACGCACTCATATGCACGACGATCTTTGCAGGTTTGCACAGCGCATGGGCGTGCAAGCCATTCTCACCGGTATCCTACTATTTCGGCTATGAAAAACTGTTTCAAAGTGATTGGGAATTTGAAGTGGCGGTTGACGCCGATATCAAGCGAACGAAGACCATTACATTCGAAGCAATGGAGCCCATCGAAGAGCATCACGTATTTTTCTTGCGTTACGGGATGCTTTATGTAAAAGGAAGAGCGACGGAATTCATTGATGGGTCGTTTCGTTACCTTGGGAACGGCTACTTTCGATTACGCGGAAAGTTATATTATCGCGGCGTTCCAGAGGCCGACTTTCCGGTCGGCTCCACGATCAAAACGTGGAACTACACCTATTCGTCACCATTGCCACCCGGTCCTGACGGCATGTCAATATTCCAGGTGTGCGATTTCCCCGATTTTTACTATGTTCTCGAAGCGAGCAACGGGCTTCGCCTGGTGCATAAAGAACGGTATGGCGGGGAGTTTATAACTGGGCTTACCTGCAGGAATTTGACTGGCCACTCATGTGCTGAACTGCGCCGGACGGGGGGCTTTCGTGATCACGATTACCACAAAGGCGGCTAGGTGCGTCCGACAGGTATTCGCCAATTACACATCATGAAACTATCAAGAAAATACGTGGCATATATGCTTTTACTCGTCGTGACAGCGGTTGCCGTAGCCTGTGGCGGTCGACCCATGAGCAGCGCTGCGAGGCCGGTCATGCCACCACCTCTACCACCGGGCGAATGTTTCATGAGACCGATAGGGCTGATTTTCCCTCCCCTGTCCGTAACCCCGACCGAATATTCGTTGAGCGTACTTGACGAGTTAATAGATGGCACGTCTCCATGCGGGCACGACGATATCAGAAATTATGTGATTGTTATTTCGGTCAATACGATAGTCGCCGAATCTACCGATGTCTCCGCGCAGAAGCATATCGACGCCGAGCGCGCCAGGTATGTAGAGCAATACATCAAAAGGCGCCAGCATCAATCCGGTTGGGTCAAGCGCATCTATACGGAGAACAGAACGGACTACGAATCGGTTTACAGGGAACGTCTGGGTGACCCCAATTACAATTACATAGACGTTGAATGGACATACTAGTGTCCTCCAAGCCACTAACCCCGCGAATGCTGCGCCCCCACCTCCTCAAGATCCAGATCCCGCTCGATCACATGCAGCATCTCATCGTTCACCAACCCCGCGCGATGCAGCCGCAAGATTTCCGCACGGCCCGCGCGCACGGCGGCGAGCACCACATCGTAATGCGCCGTACGCACGTCGCTGGGCAGGCTCTCGGCATTCGCGAACGAACGCGAAAGATTGACCCGATAGGTGTACTGCTCCAGCAGGCGCGGGTGGATCACGCTGCCGTCCTGCCCATGCACGAGCGGCTGGATCGCTTCTAGCTGCACCGCGAAAATGCGCGTCCATACCTGCGGCTCGTTGAGGTAGCCCGCTGTCGCCTCGGCGTCCTGCAGCGGCCTCACGAGTCGAATCAGCGGCCCGATCGTGAGACCTTGCAGCAGCACCGTGAAGAGGATCACGGCGAACGCCGCGAACAGGATGAGGTCACGGCCGGGCAGCTCGGCGGGCAGCGTGAGCGCGATCGCCAGCGTGACCACGCCGCGCATGCCCGCCCAGCTCACCACGGTCGCCGAGCGGAAGTCGGCGGCCTGCACGCTGCGCGGCGCGAAGCGATGCGCGATCAGGCGGATCGTTTCGAGCCCGAAGGCCCACACGCAGCGCGAGAGCACGACCGCCGCCACCACGGCGAGCGCGGCGGGGCCGAGCTGCGCCATGGCTTCGCCCGCGCCGCCGAGCCGGTGGATCACGCCGCGCAGCGAAAGTCCGATCAGCACGAACACCAGCGCTTCGAGCACGAATACGAGCACCTGCCAGAACGCCGTGCCGCGCATGCGCACGCGTGCGGAGAAGACTTCGTGCTGATGCCAGCCCAGATACATGCCGCAGGTGACGGTGGCGATCACGCTCGACACGCCGGCCATTTCGCCGGCGATGTAGCTGAACCACGCGGCGCTCACAGCGGTGGTGATGATGAGGTAATCGTCGTCGAGCAGGCGTAGCAGGTTGACGGTGAGGTAGCCCACGAACCCGCCCACGGCAATGCCGCCGAGCGCGAGTCCCGAGAAGCTCAGCAAGGCGCCCGACTTGCTGAACGCGCCCGTGAGCGCGGCGGCCACGGCGAGGCGGAACAGCACGAGGCCCGCTGCGTCGTTGAGCAGGCTTTCTCCTTCGAGCAGCACCATGAGGCGGCGCGGCAATGCGAGGCGTTCGAGCACGGCGCGCGCGGCCACGGCGTCGGGTGGCGAGACCACGGCGCCCAGCGCGAAGCACACGGCCCAGGGCAGCGAGGGCGCCACCCAGTGCGCGACGAGGCCCACGGCCCAGGTGGTGAACGCCACCGCGCCAATCGCGTACAGCAGGATGGGTGTGATGTGGCGCTTGAAGTCGGCCCAGACGAAGAAGTAGGCGCCGTCCATCAGGAGCGGCGGCAGGAACACGATCAGGACGAGATCGGGGTCGATGACGACGGGCGGCAGGCCCGGCGCGAACGCCATGGCCGCGCCGCCCACCAGCAGCGCGGCGGCGGGCGGCAGGCGCAGGCGTTTGGCGAGCAGCTCCAGCGCGATGATGGCGATGAGCGAAAGCAGAACGAGCTTGAACGCCGACACTGCCGTCATGGTGGCTCCAGGGAGAGGCCGGATCGATGCGATGCAGCGGCGGGGGCGGCCAACATAATGGCCGGCCTCGCCGCGCGCGTGGCGCCTGCGCTGTATGGGTCAGGGCCCGGTCAGGCGCGCAGGCGAACGACACAAGCGAACGACACAAGCGCGCGCCTTCAGCCCTCGGCGAGAATCTGCTTGATGGCGTTCTCGAACGTCTCGACGGGCTGGCCGCCGCTCACGAGGTACTTCTGGTTGAAGATGATGGCCGGCACCGACTGGATGCCCATCGCTTGCGCGTGCTGTTCTTCGGCGCGCACTTCGTCGGCCCAGGCGCCGCTTTGCAGCACGGTGCGCGCCTGATCGGCGTCCAGTCCCACCGATTGCGCGGCTTGCACCAGCATCTCGTGGTCGCTCGTGTCCTTGCCTTCGCCGTGATAGGCGCGCAGCAGCGCGAGCTTGAGCGCCAGTTGCTTGCCTTCGAGGCTCGCCCAATGGAGCAGGCGATGGGCGTCGAAGGTGTTGTAGATGCGCGTGCGCGGCCCGAACGTGAAGCCCACGCTTGCGCCGCGCTCGCGGATCGCTTCCTGCGTCTGCGCGATCTGTTCCGGCGTGCGGTCGTATTTCTTGCCGAGATAATCGACGATGGTCTCGCCGCCCGGCCCCATGTCGGGGTTCAGTTCGAACGGGTGAATGGCGATCGTGGCGTCGATGGCGTCGCCCTGGTTCTTTAGCGCCTGCAGCAGCGAGGAAAGGCCGATCGCGCACCAGGGGCACGCGATATCGGAGACAAAATCGATTTGAAGCGCTTGTTTCATGGCTTTTCCGGTGGGGTGAAGGGGGCCGTTTGCGGCTTGCCGAGTGCGAAGAGCATTCGCGATTGTCCCACGTCCTGGAAAGCGGACCGGTGGCCATCGCTCGCGTTCAGCTTCGCGTTTATGAGTCTGATGTACACGTCAGTAATGGGATCTAAGAGGGATCGAAGACGTTGGGTTGCATTGCCAATGTAATCGACCGGCGTCCGGCGTGCGTTCCAGCCGCTCGTTCGCCGCAACGGCGGGCATCGTGAACGCGGCGCATGAATCGAAGAACCAGACTGAAAGCGCGAGCCTCGCGTGCTACTGCAATATGACCCATCGCGGTGGCTCCCCCCTTATGTTGACCGTGAATGGATGGCCAATTGCCGGGTTCACGATAAAGGGAGGTGTCATGCGGATCGACGGTCTGAATTCGTACGCGTCATTGACTTCGGATAGGGACGGTAATCAGGAGGCCGAGCCGCGTTCGGCCGATGCGAGTTCGGCACCAGACTCGCTGGCATCCGGGGCAACGGGCGATAGCAGCACGGAGGGAGAAAGCGGTTCGGCTGCGGCATCGAGCCAAACGGGAGACGATCGTCAATTGCCCGAAGAGGGCCCGGCCAATGCGGGTTCGCCATTGAATCAGCGTGTGCGTGAGTCAAACGGCGATAGCCGCAGCGCCGGGAGCGGTGGCGATTCGGCGGTCACCGTCGAACCCGGCATATCCGGTTCCGATGCGCACGGCGACGCCATGTCGACGGATGACGCAAAACAGCCCGATCCCATGCGAAGCACTACTGGCGCCGACCATGGGAGTTCCGCATCGCGGGGAACGTTGACGCCTCAGGCGACGATGTCGGGAGTTCAATGGGCGCCGGCGCCGGCGCCGCCGCGGGGCACCGGCGGTTCGGAGTCGCAGGCACCAGGCGCTGGCGGCGCCACGGGCGCAAACGGGGCGACTCCCCCGGACGGCGGAGGACAACTGCCGCGCACCACACCGCCTGTCTACCAGGGGCGGAACGTTTTTACCAGGCAGGTGTCGGGCGCCCAGTACGTGTCCGTTCAAGGCGGATCGTGGCTCAGCCTGGATCCGGTTGTCATTTCCGGGCAGGTCATATCGCGATTCGGCCAGTTCGCCAATAGCGTCCTCGCCATTCAGGACAAGTTGCATGCGGGCGGCAGCATGACGACGGACGACGTGACTGCGCTCGTGCGCTACGGTGTCGTGATGCACGCGCTCATGCGCTTCGATCCCACATTGCGCAAGCAAGTCGAATTACAGGATTCCACCCTCGACGGGCCGGAAATTCGCTACCTCGGCAGTGTCAAGGTCAGGACCGACTATACGCCGGCCGAGGTTGCCGAAATGACCTCGCAGGCGTTGCGCAATCCATTTTCGGCGTTCGTGAAAAGCGCGCAGGATATGGCGAACAAGCTCAATCGCGGAGAGGGGCTTACGCCCGAAGAAGCCGATACGATCGAGCGGTACGCCGGTATAGCCGATCAGTTCCAGCTGCTGTCGCCGGCAGGCCGGGCCATGCGTGGTGCCGGCGTCATGCTTGGCGGACTTTATGACTCGTGGCAAGGCAAGCCTCTAACCCGTGAAACGTCGAGGGAAATGCTCGACCTGTTGAATATGAGAGTCGACATGAGGACAACGCAGACGGTTGTTCCGGGCAACCCGAATGTGCCGCCCCAAAGTGGATTGGGTAGTTCTGCGAACTTCAAGCCACCCACGAGACAGCCCGATAATCGCTTCGGCTATGTGCTTGGGCCCACGAATCCGCCAAAGCTGCCCGGCGGGTACGGGCAGGGACCGCAGCCAGGGCCGAGCGGCGTCGGCGCGCCCGCTTCACAGTTCGCCGGGCTGGGGCGTGCGCAAGCCAGCAAGCTGAAAGGCAAGGGGCCGCTCAATCTGCGCGCTTCCGGCGGTGGCACGCCGCCTGACCAGCCGCTCGGCAAGGTCGCTGTGCCGTTCAATTACTACCGCAACGACCGTGACGTTCAGATGAACGCCGCACTGCCGGCCAGCGAAACGCCTTTCTCGCAGCGGCGTGAGGTGCTAACGGTCGGCGCCGCCAAAGAGGCAACTTCGTACGATGGCAAAGCGCGGACCTATTTCGGCAACAAGTGGGATAAGAAGGGGGGCGGTCTTGACGGGGACACGGAGATCATCAAGATCGACAACGGCCGCGAAGGCGTCGGCGCGATAGCCGTGCCTTTCGAGAATATTCCGCGCGGAGGGAGCGTTGTCGTCACGGGCGGGGCGCTAAGCGGATGCACGTTCATGATGACCGCCAACAAGCAGGGCTTTTACGCCTACCACGCGGGCACGGATCGGCCGGGCACCCAATGGACGACGGCGAACAATGGCGCTTCGGCAATTGTCGGCGCGCATAACGTAATGGGCGCAGGGCAGCAGGTCGTCGGCACGGCAGGCGGGCAAAGCAGCGATCTGGTCTCGGTTGCCGAGCAATATCCATTTTCGGTCATCGTCTACAACGGTAAGGCACAAGTGCTGCCAGCGGGGGCGACGGGACCGGCTGGCAGCAAGATGACAAGCTTCAACTACTACGAGCCCGATCCGCGCAAAATGGCCGTCGGCACGGCGGAGGCGGTCATTAGCAAGGACCGGAACGGGAACGTCGTGGTTCGTGTCTGGGTCGAAAAGGGGGCGTTGACCAATCCCAGGTCGGCGAAAGACGGAACGCAAACTCATTACAAGATGGAGAATGGACAGGCGAGCGTGTACGAGGTCCCCGCTTCTCCATAGATGTCCCATCGCCGAACAGGCGATGAACCACGGGCGATGAACGTCTAGCCATTCACATCCACGACGAGCCTGCCGCGCACGCGTCCTTCGAGCAGGTCGCTCGCGGCCGCAATGGCTTCGGCAAGCGGGATCTCGCGCGTGATCGTTTCGAGCGCGTTCAGATCGAGCGTGTCGGCGAGCGCTTGCCACGCCTGCTGGCGTTCGGCGAAGGGCCGCGTGACGCTGTTGACGCCGATGAGGCTCACGCCGCGCAGGATGAACGGCGCCACCGTGGCGGGCAAGTCCATGCCTTGCGCGAGGCCGCAGGCCGCCACGGCGCCATCGGCGCGCAGGCTCGCGCAGACGTTCGCGAGCGTGTGGCCGCCGACCGAGTCGATGGCCGCCGCCCAGCGCTCTTTTTGCAGCGGCTTGCCCGGTTCGCTGAGCGTTGCACGGTCGATGACCTCGGCGGCGCCGAGCTGCTCCAGGTACGCCGCTTCCTCACGCCTGCCTGTCGAGGCCACGACGCGATAGCCGCGCCGCGCCAGCAGCGTGATCGCGAAGCTGCCCACGCCGCCGCTCGCGCCGGTCACGAGCACGTCGCCGTGGCCGGGGCCGATGCCGTAGCGTTCGAGCGCGAGTATGCACAGCATCGCGGTATAGCCCGCGGTGCCGACGGCCATGGTCTGTCGCGCGTTCAAGCCCTTGGGCAGCGGAATCAGCCAGTCGCCTTTTACGCGGGCCTTTTGCGCGAGGCCGCCCCAATGCTGCTCGCCCACGCCCCAGCCGTTGAGCACGACCGCATCGCCCACGGCATAGCGCGGGTCCGCACTTTGCGCGACCGTGCCGGCGAAATCGATGCCCGGCACCATGGGAAAGCTGCGCACGACCGGCCCTTTGCCCGTGATCGCGAGACCGTCCTTGTAGTTGAGCGTGCTGTACTGGACGTCGACGAGCACGTCCGCATCGGGCAGACGCGCTTCGTCGAGGTCGGCAAGCCGCGCCGAATATGATCCGGATTCCTTATCAACCAGTATGGCTTTGAACATGAATGCCTCGTTGATGAAACGAAAGGGAAAGGGGCGCCGGGCGGAGGGCTTTTGCTACGGCATGGAATTCAGCCCGGCCATGAAACCTCGGAAGAACGTGTCGAGCGGTTCGCCGTCGCGCACCAGCCGCGCGCGCAGCACGGCGCCTTCCCAGCCGATCCAGAAGAACGCGGCCAGCGCGTTCAGATCGGCCTGCTTCGAGACGGCGCCTTCGCGCTGCGCATCGCGCAGGCAGGCGAGTACGCGCGCCTGCCAGCCTTGCAGCACGGTTTCGAGGCGCTCGCGGAAGTCTTCGGGCAGCACGTCGACCTCCACGCCCAGGTTGCCCACGAGACAGCCGCGCGTGTAGCCGTGGCGCGCCATGCCCGACTTCGCGTCCGCAACGAATGCGCCTAGCCGCTCCAGCGGGGGACGCGTTTCGTCGAGCAGCCAGCGGTCGAGCTTCGCGCAGAAGTAGGCGTCATACGCGGTCATGAGCTCGCGGCCGAAGGCTTCCTTGCTCTCGAAGTAGTGATAGAACGAGCCCTTCGGAATGCTCACGCGTTTGAGCAAGGCGTCGAGCCCGGTGGCGGCGAAGCTCTGCCCGGTGAGCATTTCGAGGCCCGCGCGCAGCAGCAGGGCACGCGTATCGGCGTGCGCGCGCGGGTCTTTCGGGGGCCTGCCGCGGCGCGGCTTGACGGTCGGATCGTCCATGAACGCGATATTAGACCGATCGTCTCGAAAATTCAACGCCCTTGTTTTCAGGGCGTCCAGCGTTGCACGATCACGCTGGTGCCGTTGTAGTTGTCTTTCGTGATCACGTACTGCCCGGTCGAGGTTTGATACGCGCGCAGACCATACATCGAGTCCACGTCGTTGCCCACGTCCACGTTGCCCGGGTTCGCATTGATCAGCGTGGTGACCTGCTGGCCCGTCGTGAGATCGAATACGTCGATATTCGGCACGGTATGCACGTAGCCGACGAACAGATAATTGCCGGCTGCCGTGATCGATTTCGGATTCGCGCTGGTGAGGTTGATGACGGGATTCGGCGTGCGGTTGCCCGACCCCCAGCCGTGATAGACCTCGATATGGCCGTTCATGGCAGTCCAGTCCCAGTTGCCGGCGAGCCCCTGCGCGAGGATCATCGTGTCGCTTTCCGGCTGGTAGACGATGCGCGTGATCGGGCGCGCGCTAACGGGCGTCGAAATGGCGATGGCGGGGCCCCACGAGGGTTTGCCGTTGCCGTCGAAGCCGGTGAGCGGATAGTGATAGATGTGGTTGGTGCGGTCGAGGCCGGCCCACACGTCGCCCTTGCTGTCGATGCAGAAGCCGCCCGTGACCGAGGTCGAGGTGTTGAACAGCGGGCCGGGCAGCGCGCCGTCGGGAATGGCGATATAGCCGCTCGCCGGATTGAAGTGGAAGAAGTAGAAGATGGCGGGATTCTGGCCCGACGCCACGAGGATGCGGTTGCCGCCCACGGAGACGAGCTGGCCGAAGTGCTCGTCGCGCTGCGTGTCGTTCATGTTCAGGCGCGGGTCGTTCGGGTAGGTGAACGGGTCCACCGTGTTGGCCACGAAGGTGCCGCCCGCCGTGCCCGTGAAGATGTCGGTGCCGCTATAGAACAGCGAGGCGTCGGTGGCCGGGTCGGGCGCGGCCACGCCCTCGAAATTCAGCGCCTGGAGCTTCCAGAGCAGATTGCCGTTGGGATCGTAGGCGTGAATGTCGGTGCCGCCGTTGCGGCCCAGGTCCCAGGCGCCGCCCCACGGATTGTTGAGCACGTAGAGATTGCCCGACGTGTCCTTGCCGATGCCCGTGATGCGCGTGAAGCGCTTCGCGCCCACCTGGCCTTTGGTGCCGGTCGTGCTGTCCAGATAGCCGCCTTGCACGCCGAAGGTGCCGGTTAGCGTGGGCGTGCCCGCGAGGCTGTAGAGCTTGATGTTCATGTCGGGGCCTTCGTCGCCGACCATCAGCAGTCCTGTCGATGTATCGAAGTAGAGCGCGGAGGGCTGCGAGCCCGCGGGCATCTGGATCGTCTGCAACTGCGTGCCCGTGGGGCTGAATCCCGTGATCGTGCCCGCGCTCTTTTGCGCGACCCAGACGTTGCCGGTGCTATCGAGCGCGAGCGCGCCAGGGGTCGCGATGGCGATGTCGCGCTGCCATGCGCCATCGGTCGTGAACACGCGCACGCGGTTGCCGTAGAAGTCGCTCGCATAGAGCAGCGAGTTTTGCGTGGCGAGGCCCGTGATCGCATCGGCTTTGCTGATCGCGTTCCATGTGCTCACGTTGATGGTGAGGTCGCGCTGGCCGCTCGCGCGGTTGTAGCGCCCGACCGTGCCGCTGCCATAGGAGGTGCCCGCCTGCATGGCCGCGAAGACCGAGGTGAGGTTGCCGGTGATGGCGCCACCCTGGAATTCGTTGTGCAGGCCGATCGAGCCGAGGCTCTGGCCGTTCTGATAGATGGCCATGCCGCCTTCGTTTTCGTCCCAGAACGAGGCCGTGTAGATGACGCCTTCGGGCGAGACCCACATCGAGCGTGCGCCGTTGCCTACGTGGGCCGCCAGCGTGCCGTAGGTGTTGGCGAGCCAGTCGGTGGTGTATTGCTGCGCCTGCGCGGCGGGCGAGAGCGCCGCGCAGGCCGTGGCGAAAATCGCGGTCGACAGCAGGGCGCATAGGCGCTTCTTGTTCATGGAAAAAACTCCTGGTGCGGTGAGGCCGGGTAGCGTCGAGGGCCGAGGCAGGGGACGCGGGACGTCGGGTAATGCGTGATGCATGGTGCTCGTTGAAATCAGCGCTAAATCAGCGGTTGCGGGTCAGTTGCCTGAGTTTTGTGCGGTTCGTTTTAAATCGTCGTTTGGAGTCTCGCTTTCCATTCCATTAAGCTGTGCGGCAGCGCTTGAGCAATTAACGTGCCGTGCCCGGCATTGCCACCAGACAAGCGTTCGCGCCGAGTCTTTTATATTTTCCACGCTCATTAACTGGATTTAATTCATTGCGCATGCGAGGGATTTTTTATTGCTTTTTTATTTTGATCGGAGCACCGGGCGCACGCCCGATTGCCTGCGCGTGCTCGCCCGTCTGTGGCGCTGGCGCCAGGCCATTTTTTCGCGTGGTGAAAAGCGCGCAGATTGATGCGGCGGTGCGAGCCGTTTCGATGCAGAATGCTTGCTTTTAGCGGGTCCGGCCATAACTACGGGACCTATGTCTGCAAACAGGGACAGCAAGCCAGTGAAAACGGAATTCGTCGAAGCGAGCAGCGCCCGCCCGGAACTGCTTTGCTATCTAGTGGCCATTGCCGCGTCGTCGTACGCGCTGACGCAGGAATGGCGCGTCGATCACGTCGTCTCGTGCTGCCGCGAATGGCTGCAAAAGGGCGGCTTGACGATGCATTGGCTCGACCGCGTCCGGCTCGGCCAGCTTGCGCTCAAGATCGCGAGCCGCGACCTGCTTGGTGCGGGCATTGCCGTGCGGCTCTCCAGCGTCTCGGTCCTGTTCACGAACGAGATGGAGCTCAACGAGGCGTCGACCATGGTTCAACGCATGATGTCGTTGTGTGTCGACGCGCTGTAAAGGCGTCGTAATCGTTTCGTTTGTTCAGGGTGCCGAGGGCGGCGCGAAGCGTTCGAGCCATGTCCACGGGAAGATGCCGCGGTCGTGGCCGTCGCTGAAGACAAGCTGCACGCCATAGCCCATCGGGACCACGGTGGTCAGCGTGAGGTCGTCTTGGGCGGGGTCGCCCGGCAAATCGTTCAGGTGCTCATTGACTTGCCCATCGGGACGCGCAAGACGCGCGCGGCGGCAGCCCGCGCACGGGCACGCGCGCCGCAGGCTCGCGAGCGGGAGGCGCTGGCGCAGGCCGCCGGGCCATACGAGCGTGAGGGCGCCCGGCTCGCTGTGAATTTCGGTGGGCACGTTCATGGCGCGTCTTCAATCCTTTCCGCGAGCCGCTCGCCGAGTTGCTGCAAGGCGATGCGCACGGCCTTGCGCACTTCCGGGTCGCGGTCGTCCAGCGCCGCGCGCAACGGCGCGAGGCTCGCCGCCGAGGGGAGCTCGCCCAGCGCGAGCGCCGCTTCCTTGCGCAGATTGCTGATCGGATGCGCGAGCAGCGTGCTCACGGCCGCCGCGGCATGCGCGTCGCCGAGCCGGCCTAGCGCGCGCGCCGCGCGCAGGCGCACTTGCCAGTAGTCGTCAGAGAGCGCGTGGATGAGCGCGTGGATGAGCGCGTCGCGCGCGGCGCTCGCGCGCAACTTGCCCAGCGTGGTCGCGGCTTCTTCGCGCACTTGCCAGTCGGCGTCGGCGAGCGCGTGGAGCAGCGCGGCGCCCGCATGCGCGTCGTCGGCGGCGGCAAAGCCGAGCGCGCCCGCGGCGGCGCGCCGTACCGCGCCACGCGCGTCCGCGGCGACGAGCGCCGCCAATGGCGCCACGGCGCGCCCGTCCTTGAGCCAGCCGAGCACGGCCACGGCTTCGAGGCGCACCTCGGCATCGGCGTCGGCGAGCGCGGCCTGTGCGGGCTCGAAGGCCGCCGCGTCGCGCAATTCGCGCAGGCCGCGCAACGCCGCGCGCCGCGCGAACGGCTCGGGCCGCGCCGCCCAGCGCCGCAGCACGCTTGCCGAGCCCGGCTCCTTGAGTTCGGAAAGCGCCTGCTGCGCCGCTTCGCGCACGCCGGTGTCGGCATCGAGCAGCGCCGCGCACAGCGCTTCCACCACGTCTTCCTGCTCCCACGCTGCCAGCACGAGCGCCGCCTCGCGGCGCACCTCGGGCGCGCGGTCGTCGCGCAGCGCCGCGACGAGTGGGGCAACGAGCGCGCCGTCTTCGAGATCGGCGAGATCGAGCACGGCAATGCGGCGCACGGCGGCGTCGGCGTCGGCGAGTCGGGCGAGCGCGTGTGCCGCTTCGGGGGGCGCCGCGTTCAGATGAGCGGAATCGGTCATGGTTCGATATCGATAGGGAATCCGAAATGATGGAATGCGATGGCGCGAGGATCGCGTCATGCGGCGGCTAGCGCAGCAGATACGGAATCTCGACCTTCACCGCGCCCGTAGGGCAGTCGCGCTCGCAGGGCATGCAGTACCAGCATTCATCGAATTGCATATAGGCCTTGCCCTTCGTCACGTCGATCGCGAGCAGGTCCAGCGGGCAGACGTCGACGCATACCGTGCAGCCCTTGTCGGCGATGCAGCGCGCTTCGTCGATGGTGACCGGGGCGCTGCTGCGCTGGAAGATGTCGTGGGGCGTATAGGACGGGATGGACATGATGTTTTCCTCGTTGCGTTCGTTCAGAAGGGGCTCGCTCAGGGCTTGGCTCACAGCGCTTCGGCCGCTTCGGTCTTTTCAGGCGCGCGCTCGCGCGGGATGCGCATGCGGTCGTAGGCGCCCAGTTCCGCCGCGCTCACCGGCACGACGTAAGGCGCGACGGCGCGCTTCTCGCTGACCATGCGGCCGCTGGCGTCCTTGCGCAGATCCGTGTGGCAGAACCAGTTGGCGTCGTCGCGCTGCGGATAGTCGACGCGATGGTGGTAAAGCCCCCAGCGGCTCTCGGTGCGAAACAGCGAGGCGCGCGCGGCCATTTCCGCGCAATCGCGAATCGCGCGCACTTCGGCCGCGCGCATGAGTTCGTGCGGATTGTTGGCCTTGATTGCATCGATATCCTCAGCGATTTCGTCGAAGCGCTGCAGGCCGATCTCCATCTTGCGCGTGACCTTGGGCGGCTGGAGGTAATCGTTCACCATGCGCCGCAGCTTGTATTCGACCTGCGCGGGCGCGAGGCCGTGCTCGCGTTCGAGCGGCGCATGAATGCGCGTGCGCTCGGCATCGATCTGCGCGGGGTCGAGCGGCGCGTGTTCGCGGCCCGCCACATAGTCGGCGGCCTCGTGCCCCGCGAACCACCCATAGGTGAACGCGCCGAGCATGTAGTTATGCGGCACGGCGGCCATGTCGCCCGCGGCATAGAGACCGCGCACCGTGGTTTGCGCGCGCGCATCCACATGGACGCCCGACGCGCTGTGCCCGCTGCAAAAGCCGATTTCGGAAATGTGCATCTCGACCATCTGCGTGCGGTAGTCGGTGCCGCGTCCCGCGTGGAAGCGTCCGCGGCTCGGGCGCTCGTTGGTGTGCAGAATCTGCTCGATGGTCTGGATGGTTTCCTCGGCCAGGTGGTCGAGCTTCAGGAACACGGGGCCGTTGCCGCTTTGCAGCTCCCGATAGAACTCCCACATCATCTGGCCGCTCCAGTAATCGCATTCGATGAAGCGCTCGCCTTTGCCGTTCGCGGTGAAGCCGCCGAGCGGGCCGGTCACGTAGGCGCATGCGGGACCGTTATAGTCCTTGATGAGCGGGTTGATCTGGAAGCACTCCAGATTCGTGAGCGCGGCGCCCGCGTGATAAGCCATCGCGTAGCCATCGCCCGCGTTGGTGGGGTTTTCGTAGGTGCCCATCAGATAGCCCGAGGCGGGCAGGCCCAGGCGCCCGGCCGCGCCGCAGCACAGAATCACGGCCTTCGCGCGCACGACCACGCATTGCGCGGTGCGGCAGTCGAAGCCCATGACGCCGCACGCTGCGCCCTGTGCATCGGTGAGCACGCGCGTGGTCACGACGCGGTTGGTGATCTCGATGCGCGCGCGCTTGAGCTGGCGGTAGAGCACTTTCTTGATGTCGTGGCCTTCGGGCATGGGCAGCACATAGGCGCCCATGTGATGGACCTTCTTGACCGCGTAGTCGCCGTTGCCGTCCTTTTCGAACTTCACGCCCCAGCGGTCGAGCTGCTCGATGGTCGTGAAGCTGTGCCGCGCATAGGCGTACACGGCCTCCTGATCGACGATGCCGTCGTTCGCGATGGTGATTTCGCGCGTGTATTGCTCGGGCGTGGCGTGGCCCGGAATCACGGCGTTGTTCAGGCCGTCCATGCCCATCGAAATCGCGCCGCTGCGCTTGACATGGGCCTTTTCGAGCAGCAGCACCTTCAGAGCGGGATTGCGCTCCTTGGCCTTGATGGCCGCCATGGGCCCGGCCGTGCCGCCGCCCACCACCACGACATCGTATTCGAGTATTTCGGTGTTCATTTCGTTTTCCTCACGGTTTTTTCGTCTGCCTTCGAGGCTTTCTCGCGATCGACGCGCAGGCGGTACTGGAACGCGTCGCCGCGAAAATAGAGGTATTCGTAGTCGATCGGCGCGCCGTGCGTGTCGTGCGTGGTGCGCTCGATGCGCAGCACCGGGCTGCCTTCCTGCACGCGCAGCGCGTGCGCGATCTCGTCGTCGGCGAGCATGGCGTCGATCGACACGTCGGCGTGGCCGAGCGGCACGCCGCAGTCGTTCTCCAGAATCAGGAAGATGTCGCGCGAGGCCAGATCGGCGCCGGCGAGGCGCTTGCCGAGCCGCTCGGGCACCCAGGTCAGTTCGAGCGAGACGGGCTCGCGATTGAGCAGGCGCACGCGGTGGATCTCGGCCACGTTCGCGCCTTCGGGAAGGCCGAGCTTCTGCGCGACGTGCCGGCTCGCCTTGACGATGCGAAAAGCCAGCAGCCGGTTGACGATCTCATAGCCCATCGACGACATGGCTTCCGCAAAGCCCTGTAGCGAGGTCACGTTCTGAAACGCCTTGGGTTTGGCAACGAAGGTGCCTTTGCCGTGCAGCCGGAACACGAGCCCTTCCTTCTGCAGGTCGCCGAGCGCCTGGCGCACGGTGATGCGGCTCACCTCGAACATCGCGCACAGCGCATGCTCGGAGGGCATCTGGCTGTGCGGCGCATAGGTGCCGTCGAGAATACGCGCACGCAGCGTGTCCTTGATTTGCGCGTAGAGCGGCTGCGGTGCGAGCGCGATGAGATTCGTTGCGGCCATGATCCACTTGTTATGACAAGATGGATCGCAGTGTAGTCAGCCCGTTTGCGGCAGCCAACGAAGCAATTCTGCTATCTATTTTCCACGGCGTATTTTTCCCGGCGCGCCGATTCGCGCACTTATTCGTGCGCAGATTCAAGACGATCAGGCAAAAGAAGCAGATTATCCGGCATGGCCGGTTGCGGGCATCCTGTCTACACTCGCCGGATCATCCGTCCGTCCGCCCTGGACGGACGCCGCCACCCCCACAGCACAGAAAAGGTCGAACAACATGGTACAGATTGTGGTGAACGGTCAGCGTCATTCATTCGATGGCGATCCGGAAATGCCTTTGCTCTGGTATCTGCGCGACGAACTCGGGCTCACGGGCACGAAGTTCGGTTGCGGCATGGCACTGTGCGGCGCATGCACGGTGCATATCGACGGCCAGCCCGCGCGCGCGTGCGTGACGCCGGCGGCCTCGCTCGAAGGCCGCAGCGTGACCACGATCGAGGCGATCCACGAGCAGAAGGTGGGGGCCGCCGTGCAGGCCGCGTGGGTCGAGGCGCAGGCGCCGCAATGCGGCTACTGCCAGTCGGGGCAGGTGATGTCGGCGGTGGCATTGCTCGCGACCAAGCCTAGCCCCACCGACGCCGATATCACCGACGCAATGAGCGGCAACATCTGCCGCTGTGCGACCTATCAGCGGATTCGCACCGCGATCCATCACGCATCGGAGGCGCTCAAGCATGCGTGATCCGATCTTTCGCGAAGACACGGCACAGGGCGGCAGCGCCGCTCAGTCGCCCGCGCAATCGCTCGCACAAGCCGCCGATGCCGGCACGCGCGCGACGCTCACGCGGCGCCAGTTTCTGGCCGGCATGTCGGCGTTGACGCTCGCGGTCGGCTTTCGCGGCGGGCTCGCGGTCGCGGCGTCGCTCGATGCCGCGAAGCTGCCGTTCGAGCCCAATGCGTTCATCCGCGTAGAGGCGGACGGCACGGTCACCGTGGTCTCCGAGTATCTGGAGATGGGCCAGGGCACCTTCACGGGGCTCGCCACGCTGGCCGCCGAGGAGCTCGACGTGCCGCTCGCCCAGGTCAAGGTCGTGGCCGCGCAGGCCGACGTCAAGAAGTACGCGAACCCCATGTTCGCGTCGTTTGGCTGGACGCTGCAGGCCACCGGCGGCAGCACGGCGATGGCCGGCGCCTGGAAGCAGATGCGCGAGGCCGCCGCGGCCGCGAGGATGATGCTGGTCGCCGCCGCCGCGAAGGCCTGGAAGGTGGACGCGGCCACGCTGCACGTGGAAGACGGCACGATCGTGCACGCGGCATCGGGCCGCCGCGCGGGCTATGGCCAGTTCGTGAGCGTGGCCGCGCGCGAGAGCGTGCCGACGACGGTGGTGCTCAAGCAGCCCGCCGATTTCAGATTGATCGGCAGTGCTAACACGCGCCGCGTCGATGTTCCGGCCAAGGTCAACGGCTCGGCGGTCTATACGCAGGACATCAAGGTGCCGGGCATGCTGGTGGCCGTGATCGCGCATCCGCCGTGGATCGGCGGCAAGGTCCAGCACGTGGATACGAGCAAGGCGAAGGCGATCAAGGGCGTGGTCGCCGTGGTCGAGGTGCCCGGCGACGGAGAAGTGCAGGGCGGCGTGGCCGTGCTCGCGCACAACACCTGGGTGGCGCGCCAGGGCCGCGACGCGCTGCAGATCACATGGGACG
Source organism: Paraburkholderia sp. J63 (assembly GCF_905220245.1). Lineage (NCBI taxonomy): Bacteria > Pseudomonadati > Pseudomonadota > Betaproteobacteria > Burkholderiales > Burkholderiaceae > Paraburkholderia > Paraburkholderia sp. J63. Next base: position 330,427 of record NZ_CAJMZF010000001.1, read on the forward strand.
ACAGCCACGCGTTCGCGCTGAGCTCCGACGACATCTACAAGCAGTTCCGCACGCTCGCCGACCAGCCCGGCGTGACCGCCGCGCAGCGCGGCACGGTGCTGGGCGCCGCGCCCGCTGGAGGCAAATACCTCGAAGCCGTTTATGAGCAGCCCTATCTATCGCACGCGCCCATGGAGCCGCTCAACTGCCTCGTGCATTTGCAAGGCGGCCGCTGCGAGATCTGGAACGGCGAGCAGTGGCATACGGGCGACCAGGCCATGGCCGCGAAGGAACTCGGGCTCAAGCCCGAGCAGGTGACCATTCATCAGCTCTATGCGGGCGGCAGCTTCGGCCGCCGCGCGAATCCTCATTCGGACTATGTGCGCGAAGCGTGCCGCATCGTGCGCGCGGCCCACGCGCAAGGCGTCGACGCGCCCATCAAGCTCGTCTGGATGCGCGAAGACGACATGCGCGCGGGCTACTACCGGCCGCTCACGGTGCACAAGGTCCGCGTGGCCATCGACCAGGGCGGCAACCTCGTATCGTGGAATCACGATGTGGTCGGGCAGAGCTTCATGCAGTTGCCGAAGCCCGATTCGGTCGATCCCGTGCTCGTCGAGGGCACGGCCGACATGCCCTACGCCATTCCGAACTTCAAGGTCACGCAGCACGCGCCGGTGCTCGCGGTGCAGACCCAGTGGCTGCGCTCGGTCGGGCACACCCATGCCGCATTCGTCGGCGAAACCATGATGGACGAAGCGGCGCGTGCAGCCGGTAAGGATCCCTATGTATTTCGCCGCGCATTGCTCGCGAGCCAGCCACGGCATCGCGCCGTGCTCGATCTGGCCGCGCAACAGGCGGGCTGGTCGCAGCCGCTGGCGGCGGGGCCGCAGGGCGCGCGGCGCGGCAGGGGCATCGCGCTGCAGCTCGCATTTGGCACCTATGTCGCGCAGGTGGCCGAAGTGACGGTGCAGCAGGACGGCTCGTTCACGGTCGATCGCATCGTCTGCGCGGTCGATTGCGGCACGGTGATCAATCCGGATATCGTCGCCGCGCAGGTGGAAGGCGGGATCGGCTTCGGGCTCGCGTTCCTGCATACGGGCATCACGTTCGACAAGGGGCGCGTCACGCAGGGCAATTTCAACGACTACCCCGTGCTGCGCATGAGCGGCATGCCCGTGGTCAGCGTGCATATCGTGCCGTCGAGCGAACCGCCCACCGGCATCGGCGAGCCCGGCGTGCCGCCGGCCGTGCCCGCCGTCGTGAATGCGCTCGCCGCGGCCACGGGCACGACCATCCGCACGTTGCCGCTCGGCGATACGCTGCGTCCCGCCTGACTCCCGAATCCGGGCGCGCCTCGCACGCGCCCGGATCTGTTCCGAATTTGCCCCGAATCTCCGCCCCGCAGCGCGCATCGCTGCCGGGTCGGCCCGGCCACAGCCATTCAATTTTCGAATAACGCCTAGCCAAATATTTAATTTCCCGTTGCCGCGGCGTCCCTCCATACTCGCGAACAAATCGCGGACATAACGTCCACAGTGGCCGGCCCGGTGCTGCGTGCGCACGAGGCCGGTTCACGCCCCCTGCACATGGAAGGAGACACCGGAGTGCAACTGGAATCCACCTACCGCCCGGGCATTGCGCTCGGCGCGGACGACGCATTGCATCGCACCGATACAGCTACGCGCGATCCCGCGCTCAGCCCGAGGCTGCACAATCCCGACCTCGCGCCGACCAGGGCCGAGGGCCGGACGTGGGGCCGCTACAGCATCTTTGCGTTGTGGACCAACGACGTGCACAACATCGCGAACTATTCGTTCTCGATCGGACTTTTCGCGCTGGGCCTCTCGGGCTGGCAGATGCTGGCCTCGCTCGCGATCGGCGCGGTGCTGGTGTACAGCTTCATGAATCTCACGGGCTATATGGGCCAGAAAACGGGCGTGCCGTTCCCGGTGATCAGCCGGATGAGCTTCGGCATTTACGGCGCGCTGCTGCCCGCGATGATCCGCGCCGTGATCGCCATCGCCTGGTTCGGCATCCAGACCTATCTGGCCTCGATCGTGCTGCGCGTGCTGCTCACCGCGATCTGGCCCGGCCTCGCCGCGTTCGACCAGAATGCGATTTTCGGCCTCTCGTCGCTCGGCTGGATCACGTTCGGCGCGATCTGGTTCGTGCAGATCGGCATTCTGGCTTATGGCATGGAAATGGTTCGCAAGTACGAGGCGCTGGCCGGCCCGATGATTCTCGTGACGACGCTCTCGCTCGCGGCCTGGATGTTCAGCCGCACGGGCGGCCATCTCGCGATGTCGATCGGCACGCCGCTCACGGGCCTGAAAATGTGGACCCAGATCTTCGCGGGCGGCGCGCTCTGGCTCGCGATCTACGGCACGCTGGTGCTCAACTTCTGCGACTTCGCGCGTTCCTCGCCCAGCGCGAAGACGGTGCGCGTCGGCAACTTCTGGGGCCTGCCCGTGAACATCCTCGTGTTCGCGACCATCAGCTTCGTGCTCGCCGGCGCGCAGTTCAAGCTGAACGGCCACATCATCCACAGCCCGACGGAAATCATCGCCACCGTGCCGAACAAGCTCTTTCTCGTGCTCGGTTGCCTGGCATTCCTGATCGTGACGGTGGCCGTGAACATCATGGCAAACTTCGTCGCGCCCGCGTTCGTGCTCACGAGCATCGCGCCGCAGCGCCTGACGTTCCGCCGCGCGGGCCTGATCAGCGCGACGCTCGCCGTGCTGATCCTGCCGTGGAACCTCTATAACAGCCCGATCGTGATCGTCTATTTCCTGTCCGGCCTCGGCGCGCTGCTCGGGCCGCTGTACGGGATCATCACGGTCGACTACTGGCTCGTGCGCAAGGCCCGCGTGAACGTGCCCGATCTCTATACCGAAGCGCCCACCGGCGCCTACTTCTACACGCGCGGCGTGAACCGCAAGGCGCTCGCGGCGCTCGTGCCGTCCGCGCTGATCTCGATCACGCTCGCCGTCGTGCCCGCCTTCAGCGCGCTGACGCCGTTCTCGTGGCTGCTCGGCGCGGGCATCGCGGGCGGCGTCTACTGGCTGCTGGCCGATCGCAAACGGCAATACGAGGAGCGCTCGGGCGAGCACATTGCGCTCGCCTGCGCTCAACACTGAAAGCAAGGAAAGGGAGTCACCGATGAGGATACTGGTAGTCAACGTCAACACGACCGAGTCGATCACCGACGCGATCGCCGCGCAGGCGCAGGCCGCCGCGTCGCCCGGCACGGAGATCGTCGGCCTGACGCCGCGCTTTGGCGCCGAGTCGATCGAAGGCAACTTCGAGAGCTACCTCGCGGCGGTCGCCGTGATGGAGCGCGTGTTGAGCTACGACGAACCGTATGATGCGGTGATCCAGGCCGGCTACGGCGAGCATGGCCGCGAAGGCCTGCAGGAGCTGCTCACGGTGCCCGTCGTCGACATCACCGAAGCGGCCGCGAGCGTGGCGATGCTGCTCGGGCATCGCTACTCGGTCGTCACGACGCTCGACCGCACGGTGCCGCTGATCGAGGACCGCCTGAAGCTCGCCGGGCTCGACGCGCGCTGCGCCTCGGTGCGCGCGAGCGGCCTCGCGGTGCTCGAGCTCGAACACAATCCGGCCCGCGCGATCGAGTCGATCGTCGGCGAGGCGCAGCGCGCGGTGAAGGACGATCACGCCGAGGTGATCTGCCTCGGCTGCGGCGGGATGGCCGGCCTCGACCGGCAGATCGAGGAATGCACGGGCGTGCCCGTCGTCGATGGCGTGTCGGCCGCGGTCGCGCTGGCCGAATCGCTCGTGCGCCTGAAGCTGAAAACGTCGAAGGTGCGTACCTACGCGCCGCCGCGCGCCAAGCGCATCGTCGGCTGGCCGGGCGCGTTCGCGCAATGATGCGCCGCCGGCCGGCTGCTGCCGCGCACAGGGTGCACAAGACGCACATGGCGTGCACGGCCATCGCCTCGCCGGGAGGCGCGTCGGCATGCGCGACGCGTTGAACTCGCGCGCGTTTCCGGCCGACGCGGCGCTCGACGCCACGGCGGCGCTCGACGTGCTCGATGCGCGGCTCATGAGCATCCTGCTCGTGTTGCTCAGCGAGCGGACCGTCTCGCGCGCGGCCGTGCGCCTGAACATGTCGCAGCCGGCGATGAGCGCCGCGCTCAAACGTCTGCGCACGCTGCTCGGCGATCCGCTGCTCGTGCGCAGCCGCTACGGGATGGTGCCGACCGAATTCGGCGCGCGGCTCATCGGTCCGCTACGCAACGCGCTGCGCGTGATCGACTTCATCCGCATCCAGCAGCCGAGCTTCGATGCGCGCACCTCGGTGCGTACTTACCGGATCGGCTGCCCCGATTATCTGAACGTGCTGTTCGTGCCGAAGCTCGTCGCGCTGTTCCGCGAGCGCGCGCCGAACGCGCAACTCGTGTTCCATCCGCTCGGCGATGGTTTCGACGACGAGCGCGCGCTCGCCGACGGCGAGCTCGATCTCGTGATCGACAACCGCGGCACGCGTCTCTCGCGGTTCCGCCAGGACGACCTGTTTGACGACCGCGTGGTGTGCCTGATGCGCGCGACGCATCCGCTCGCGCGGCGCGGCACGATCACGGCCGACGAGTTCGCGCAGGCGCCGCAGCTCTGCCCGACGCCGTCGTGGCTCGAAGCGTCGGGCGCGATCGACCGGCAGCTCGAACGCGTCGGCCTGCAACGGCGCATTGTCGTGACGCTGCCGCACTTCGAACTCGCCGCGCATACGCTCGTGCGCTCCGACCTGATCCTGACCACCACGTACCGGCTTGCGAGGCATTACGCGAAGCTGCTGCCGCTCGGCGTCGTCGCGCTGCCGGCCGAGCCGCCCGACATCGTGTACCGGATGACATGGAATGAATCGGGGACGTGCATCGAGGGCGTGCGCTGGCTGCGCGGGCTCGTCGCCGAAGCGACGCGGTGCTGGCTCGATGCCGGGGCCGCGCAACCAGCCGTGACGGCACAGGTGGCCATCGCCGCGCCGCGTTCAAACCTGTGCTCGACGACGGACTGCCCCGGTTTCGGTTTCCGCTTTAATCAGCTCACCGAATGATCGGCCGGCGCATTCGGCGACTCGCCGCAGAGCCTGGCCTTGAACGCGGGGCGCGACAGGTAGTCGACGCACCATCGGCACACGTCGCCCGCGGCTTCGGGCCGGTAGGCGAGAAACAGGCGCGTGGAGTGCTTCTCGTCGCGCACGGTGCGTGTGACGACTCCTGCGCCGGCCAGCGATTGCGCCACATGGGCTGGCACGCAGCCAATCGCGGCGTTGCGCTGGATGAGCGCCATGGCGGTGGCGAAGTCCGGCACGAAGATGGCCTTTTGTCCTTCGAGCAGCCAGGCATGCATCGACTGGAAATCCACCGCGGTATCGCGGATACACACGGCGCTGTAGCGGCGCAGCTCGCGATTGAGCAGCGGACGCTCGATACGCGCAAGCGGATGGCCGGCGCCGACCACGAAGACCCACGCGAGCGTGCCGAGCGGCACGCCCACCACGCCGTCCGCCTGGGGGACCGAGTGTGGCGCGCCGATTACGAGCGAGGCGCGGTTGGCATACAGCGCATCCCAGCAGCCGTTATAGACCTCCCGGTGTATCGTCAATTGACAGGAAGGAAAGGCCTGCTCGAAATCGCAGATGAACTCGACGAGCGTGTCCTGCGGCACGATGTTGTTCACGGCAATCGTGAACTCGGGCTCTACGCCGCTGTCGACCAGCGCAACGTTGCGCTTGAGCGCTTCCAGATCTTCGAGAATCGTCTTGCTCTGGTTGATGAAATACTCGCCGGCATGCGTGAGCTCGATATAGGAGCCCTTGCGTTTGAATAGCTGTACGCCCAGCGTTTCCTCCAGCTTCCTGACGGTATAGCTGATCGCCGAGGGCACCTTGTTGAGCCGCTCGGCTGCGGCGGTGATGCTCTGGTAGCGGGCGACCATCTGCACCACGCGGAGATTTTCATCTGAGGTAAACATTCGTCGTCGGTCTCGTACGGGCGTGCGCCTCCCGGGGCGGTGGCCATCGGCGCCGCCCGTGCGGGGCGCGTCAGGCCGCGCTCGCCGACTGCTTCGCGGTGGCGAGGCGGCTCAAGAGCATGTAGCACAGGCATGCTACAGCAATCGAATCCAGCGACGGAATAGAAGTCAGACTAAAAACGCCTTTGACTGTCGCAAACCCGACCAGCGACCCGGCAAGCCATGCCGCGAAGGTCGAGAGCTTGAACCTGGCCTCGCGCTGGAGCACGGCGTGGTCGTAGCCCTGGCGGCGGTACAGGAAGTAGTCGGCGATGTAGATGCCGGCCACCGGCGGCGTGGCGATGCCGAGAAACAGCAGGAACGGAATGAACCACGACATGATGTCCATGCTGCCGACGACAGCCGCCAGAACGCCCAATGCGAGCGTGATGCGCCACTTGGGCTGGCGGCTGTACAACGTGTGCACCACGAGGGTGCCCTGGAACATATTGCCCGCGTTGCCCGTGACCGTTGCGAAGATCAGCAGCAGGGCCGCGGGCAGCGCGGCGCCGAACACGGCCGCGGCGCCGAGCAGCGACGACTGCCCGGTGAGCGCGCTCGGCGTGGCGCCGGCCCAGTACAACAGAGGATAGGCGATGAGGAACGTGAGCAGCGCCGCGGCGATGGCGTGCCTGCGGTTGTGTGTGAAGCTGCCGAAATCGGGCAGCGTGGCGACCAGCACGATGATCGTGCCGACGACCGTTGATACCGCGGTTCCCGGGCTCATCGAGCCGAGCGCACTCGCGACGGGTGCGTTCGACTTCAGCGCGACGCTGAGCACGTAGCAGAGCACGAGCGCGATCACCGGCACGGCGAACTGCGCGATCTTGCCGAGCACGGCGAAGCCGAACGCCGTGGACGCGACGAAGATCACGCAGCCGAGCGCGACGAGGACCGGCGCGGGCACCTGCACGCCGTGCTGTGCGAGCAGATCGTGCACCGAATGCCCGAACATGTTCGCGGTCACGGCGATCCATCCGAACAGGCTGACCGCGAGCAGGACGTTGATCGCATGCGCACCTTTCTCGCCGAATGCAAACTTGACGATGCCGTAAGTCGGCATGCGGGCGATATTGCCGATGCTGATGGTGATGGAAGCCAGTATCGCAAGGATCAGGCTGCCGATCGCGATTACCTTGTAGAGCGCCGGCCCCGAGAGCTGGTTGCCGAGGCTCGACGAAGAGAGCAGGACCGGGGTGACGGCAATGCCGAGCAGAATGAGCGCTACGCGGGGCGCGGGCGCGGTATCCCCGGATTCGTTGGTTTTACGCATGACTTTGTCCTTCCTGAGTAAAGCCCTATGACGCTTGACGCTGCGCGATATAGGCGCGCCAGCCGCCGAAGCGGGTGATTTCCGGCTGTCCTTCGACGAGCCAGGGCTCGCCGATCACGCCGAGCACTTCGCTGCCGTCCGCGAGGCGCACCTTGCCGATCGACAGGCCGGCCGGTTCGCCGAGCAGCAGCGTGCCGAGCCCTTCCATCGGCACACGCCACAGCTCGAGCGCCACCTGCGCGCCGCCCGTCTTTACGCGAATCATCGCGGGATGGCGCTCGCCGATGCTCCACAGGCGGTAGCAGGCGTCGGTGTGGCCTTCGCACACGAATTGCGCGTTGACCGCGACCATGTTCGGGTTGAGTTCGAGGTCCCGCATCAATGTGCCGTTGACGGCGATGAGCGTGGTGTTGGTCGTCATGAGTGACTCCCCTTCAGGGTGTGTTGAGGTGGTTCGCTTACTGCGTGATCCACGTGCCGGTGTGGTGCTCGAGCGCGCGGCCGATCGCGGCGGGGCTCGTGATGAGGCCTTTGCCCGCGTGGCCGTCCAGGCCGCTCGCGTCCACGAATTGCAGGATTGCCTCGACCTTCGGCAGCATGCTGCCCGCGCCGAACTGACCTTCGCGAATCAGCGCCCGCGCCTCGGCGCGCGTAAGCCGGTCGAGCCAGCGCTGCTGTGGTGTGCCGAAGTTCACGGCGACCTGCTCGACGCCCGTGGGAATCATCAGCAGGTCCGCGCCGAGTTGACTCGCCAGCAGCGCCGAAGCGAGATCCTTGTCGATGACGGCTTCGACCCCGCGCAGCAGGCCGGCTTCATCGCGCACGACCGGAATACCGCCGCCGCCGCATGCCACGACCACGACGCCCTGGGCAAGCAGGGTCGCGATCACGTCGCTCTCCACGATTTCGAGCGGCCTGGGCGAGGGCACGGTGCGGCGCCAGCCGCGGCCGGCGTCTTCCATCAGCGTCCAGCGCAGTTCCGCTTCGCGGCGGCGCGCCGTGGCTTCGTCGAGGAACGCGCCAACGGGCTTGGTCGGATGGTCGAACGCGGGGTCGCCGGGACTCACGCAGGTCTGCGTGACCAGCGACGCCACGCGGCGCGGCGTGCCCCGGCGCTTGAGCTCGTTGCTGAGCGCCTTCTGGAACATGTAGCCGATGGCGCCTTGGGTGTCGCCAACGGCGTAATCGATGGGCACGCCGCAGACTTCCTGCGCGGCGAGTTCCGAGCGGCGCAGAATGAAGCCCACCTGGGGACCGTTGCCGTGCGTGAGCACGAGGTTCCAGCCGGCTTCGATCATGTCGGCGAGGTGGCCCGATGTCTCCACGACCGCTTCATATTGATCAGGAATGCTGACGTGGTGATCGTCGCGTATCAGTGCATTGCCGCCGACTGCGACGACTGCGAGAGGTTTTGCGTTCATGATGTTCTGGTTTCCTGTTCATGCGGATGCGCATGCAGATGCGCGCGGACTTGCTCGGCGAGCGCGCGGATGGCATCGACGAAACACGGCATGGGCGCCGTCGTGATACCGGCGCCGATCTGCCCGACCCCGGCGAGGCGGTGCGCGATGCCCGTGTTGATCACGGGGAGAATGCCGCGGTCGGCGACCTTGCGTGCGTCGATGCCGGCGGCCGTGGGGGCGAAGTTCAGCGCCGGCAGCGTGAAAGCCGGATTGCTGCCGAGCGTGATCGATTGCATGCGGCGGCTGTGGTTCACGGCGTCCGCGGGCGTGCCGCCCACGAACTTCACGATGGCGGGCGAGGACGCCATGGCGAATCCGCCCACGCCCGCGGTCTCGGTGATCGCACTGTCACCGAGATCGGCCGCCGCGTCCGCGACGCCGTAGCCGGGGAAGAACAGCCCTTCCACGGGATTGGCTGGCGCCTGGAACCATGTGTCGCCGGTGCCCGAGAGGCGTATGCCGAAGTTCACGCCGTTGCGCGCCATGACGGTCACCATCGAACTGAACGGCACGGCTGCTGCTGCGTCCATCATGGATTTGCAGGCGGCCATCGAGAGGTTCAGGAAGAAGTGGTCGTTTTCGACGAGCGCCTGGGTCACCGCGCGTATCTGCTCGAGCGGCAAGCCGGTATCGAGCAGCGCCGGCACGATGCGCTTGATGAAGAGCCCCGTGGCGGCCGCATTGCGGTTGTGGACCTCGTCGCCCATCTGCAGCGCCTGGGCCATCAAGGGCCTGAGTTCGATCGGGCCGCTTGCCGCAAGCGCGGCCTTCAGTGCCGGTGCCAGCGTCTGTTTCATCCAGCGCAGGCGCGCGAGCACGTCCGGGCCGTTTGCGCCGAAGCGCAGCACCTTGCCAAGCCCTTCGTTGAAATTGCTGTACGCATGGCGGCCGTTCGCGCTGTTCTGTACCACGAAGAGCGGCATGGACGGGCTGATGACGCCGGCCATTGGGCCGACGGCGTCATGATGATGGCAGGGTTCGAGGCTCACGCCGCCTTCGCGCGCAAGACGTTCGGCATCCTCATGATTGTCCGCCCAGCCCTCCAGCAGGATCGCGCCGACGATCGCGCCCTTGACGGGCCCGCACATCTGCGCCCATGCGATGGGCGGGCCGGAGTGCAGGATCAGCTTGCGCGCGGCCATCGCGGCGATGGCCTCGGAGGCGGGCTTCACGTCCACGAGCATGGGCTGCGCCGCGAGATATTGCGCGAAGGCCCGCTGGTTCGCCTGTTCGACGAGCGGGTGGGCGATCAGCGACGCGAGGTCGAGGCCGGCCGCGACCTCGCCGAGCGCCGGCGGCTGCCAGGCGAGGCGTGTCACTTCCGCGTTGGCGAGCTCGAGGTTATCCGCGAAACTGGCGAGACCGCAGTTCAAGACAGAAAGCGTTTGTTCAAAGAGTTGGGTCATTGTCCTGCTCCATTACCGGGTGGCCTGAAGGCTGGCGACGTGGGCCGCCGAGCGCGCGGCTTGGGCGTTGCAGCCGGCCACCAGCACACCGGCTTCGCGCAGCGCTTCAATCTGCCGGCTGCGCACTTGCGGGTCGTTTTCGGTCCCGCATACGTGGGCGATCATGACGGGTAACGCGCTTTCGCCGGCGCGAGCAGTGGCGATGGCGGCGACGATGCCGGCCACCGGATCGGCCGCGGCGCCATAGCCGAGCACGAGATCGAACACCACGACCGCGACTTCGGGGTCGAGCAGCTCGGCGAGCATGCGCTCGTCGCGCAGCGTGGGGTCGATCATCGGATGCGGGCGGCCGCGCGTGAAATCGTCGTCGCCCATGTCGACCACGGTGTGGCCGACGCTGTGCCAGATGTCGGCGAGCCGCGCGTTCCCTGCCACCGGCGTGTTGGATGACGCCGTTAGCCCCCCGTCGCGGCACAGCAACTGGGTCTCGTAGCAAAACGTGCCGCCGGCGAATACGCCGCGCAGAAAGCGGCGGCCCGGCGGCAACGCGCGCGCCATTGCGCCGAGCGTGGCCGCGTGGTGCTCGTCGAGCTGCGCGGCGGAGTCCGGCAGGGGCGTGCCGGCGAGCAGGGCCACGGCGCATTCGGCCGCGTCGGCGAGTGTCGTGGCCACCTGGATTCCGGGCGCTTGCAGCGAGTCGGGCGCCGCGCCGAGAAAGTTCACGACCACCGGCTTGCGCGCGGCCTGGGCCCGCTCCAGCACGCGCTGCGCCACATCCGCCGCGGGCGGCTTGGAGACGAGGACAATCACGCGCGTGGCCGGGTCTTGCGCAAGCGCGTCGATGCCGTACAGCATCGAAATGCCCCCGATTTCCTCGTGCAGATCGTGGCCGCCCGTGCCGAGCGCCTGGGAGATGCCGAAGCCCAACTGGTCGATCCGGCAGCTGACTTCCTGCAAGCCGGTGCCCGACGCCGCCACGATACCGATGCCGCCGCGCCGCACGACGTTGGCGAAGCCGAGCGGCATGCCGTTGACGATTGCCGTCCCGCAATCGGGCCCCATCACGATCAGGCCGCGTTCGCGCGCGAGCGTCTTGACGGCCTTTTCTTGCGCGAGGCTTACGTTGTCGCTGAACAGCATGACGTGCATGCCGAGTTCGAGCGCCTTGAGCGCCTCAGCGGCGGCGTATTCGCCGGGCACCGAGATCAGCGCCATGTTCGCCTGCGGCGTGCGCTCGCGCGCCATCGCAAGGCTCGTGAGCGGCGCTTCGCGGACTGCTTCGCCGGGCATCTCGGCGGGGCGGGCCGTGAGTCGCTCGCGCGCGAGTGCGAGCGCGGCGTCGCAGGCTTCGTCGCTCCCGCGCACCGCGACGACGAGATCGTTCGGCCCGGCTTCGACGCCCTCGGAGAGGTTGGCGTCCGCAAGCTGCTGAAGATTCGTGGCGGTGCCCATCACGACCGAGGCTTGTTCGATGTTCGCCTGCTTCCGGATGGAGGCGGCGATCTGCATTAACGATACGGAGTCCTGATATAAGCTCCGAAAAACTTCAAATTTGACTGTCATGATTCCTTCCTGCCCTGGTTATGGCTGCCGCATTGGATGCGGCGTGCAGACCTCGCCGATGCCTGCGCTCCTGTTGATTGCCCTGGCAAGCACCGGGCTCGCGTCGCGCGCGATGGCCCGTAGCGTGCGGATACCGTGCAGCATGCCGGCCAGCGTGTCGGCGCCCGACGTGGCGCCAAAGCGCAGCACGGCGTCCACGTGCGGGAGTATGGACACGTGCGCTGCGTTTGCCGCAAACGCGCTCAGCAGCGCGACCACGGGCTCGGAGAAATGGCCTGCAACGGCGAGTTGCAGGTAATGCCGGCTGATGTCCGTAGTCGTGTGCAGACGGCGCTGCACGGCCTCGGCGACGGCTTGCCGATGTGCCTGCACGGCGCGCTCGCCGCGCCAGGGCCACAGCGCCGCGAGATAGCCGAGCAGGTAGTCGTCGCCCTCGGGCGTGAGACCGGCGCCATAGCCGATCAACGCACCGACCTCGTGCGCGAGCGCAGGGCCATCGTGTTGCGGCCCGAGTGCCACTGCGCGCGAGCCGCACGGCCATTGCGGCAGCCATTCCAACTGGTGGCCGCACCATGCCCGCGACGCGGCATGCGCACGCAGGCGGCGCGCCGCGCCCACGTGGAGGACGCTTAGCCGCCATTGCGCGGCCAGGTCGAGCACCCCACTCAGTGCGCGCGGCTGCCAGATCGTTGCGTTGTGCAGATCGATTTCCCAGCCGGGTGAGCGTAGCGACCCGCCATGCAGGACCACGGGCATGCCGTCGAACGCCTGGCTGCGCCAGTCCCAGTGCGCCGGCAACACGGTCCGGACTCCGGTCGGGAAGTCGCCGGCGTTAGCGCCGAGCAACGTGAGCAGAGCGCCGTCGGGCGCGTGCAGATTCAGCGCGCGCCGGAACCGGCTGTGCACGTGCATCGTCACAGGCACCCGCGCGTCGCCCGTGTCCGGGTTGACGCGCTCGACCAGATAGCCGGCCGAAATTGCCTGCAAGGTCGTGGTGGCTGGCATGGTCGGCTCCCGTTCGGCGCCGCGCTCAGGCCCGCAGGGCTTCGACGATGGCGGCGGAGTCGCTGACCCAGCCGAAAATCGCGCCCTGCGCCTTGACCATCTCGAGCGCGGCCTTCTGGAACGCCGGGAAGTACGACCCAACGCAGTCTTGCGGCACGATGCATTCGAAGCCGCGGTCGTTCGCCTCGCGCACGGTCGTGGTCACACAGACTTCGGTCGTGACGCCGCAGACGATCAGCGTGCGGATATCGCGGTTCTGCAGGATCAGATGAAGATCGGTCTGATAGAACGCGCCTTTGCCGGGCTTGTCCACGATGGGCTCGCCAGCGACGGGGTAAAGCTCGGGAATGATGTCGTGACCTTGCTCGCCGCGCACGAGGATGCGGCCCATCGGGCCTTGTGTGCCGATGAAGGTCTCGCCGCCGCGGGTCAGCTTGGCGGGCGGGCAGTCCGTGAGGTCGGGACGGTGGCCTTCGCGGGTATGCACGACAAGCAGCCCCGCGGCGCGCGCGGCGGCCAGCACGCGCTTGCATGGCTCGATCGCGCCGCGCACGAGCGAGACGTCGTTGCCCAGCGCCTCGCCGAAGCCGCCCGGCTCGACGAAGTCGCGCTGCATGTCGATCATGACGAGCGCGGTGCGCTGCGGATCGAAGGGCAGGGCAAACGGTTCCGCGGCGAATGATTTCGAGCTCACGCTAAACTCCTTTTGATAGTAAAACAAAGCTATTAATGGCAAATTCAAGAAAATATAAAAATGTGCGGTACGGGCTTCATTTATGTAAATTAAAATAGTCGATTAATTTTAACGAACCCAACCAGCCGGAATTAATTTTAGTCGATCGAAATGGCGGGATGGGCCGAAATAATTGCTCGCACAGCAACAAATAATTTGAAAACGTCTGTCTGGAGTGCGGCCGGGGAAGCTGGAAAACGTAATGAAGACAGGGCGTTACGTGCTGACGGACGGAGTGGGGTCTGCGGCCGCCCGGTTAGGGTGGCGTAAGGTCGCAGCAAAAGCCCCGATGCATCGATTGATCGTCGACCCGGTTTTGTCTTGATAGAGATAAGCCGTTTGAGGTCTGGCTTGGGTTGGTTTAAGAACTTGATGAGATTTAATGCCGGCCGGCATTCGCCGAGTTTGGTGGCGGATAATCTGGCTTTCACTTCGTTGTACGCGCAACCAGGCGCGCAACCGTGCGCTCAGCTACGCACGGTCAGCAGATTGGCATCGCGCGCGAGGCGCCATTGGCCGTCGGCGCCTTTTTGCAGCAGCGTGAGCGTGTAGCCGGCCCGGCGCACCGTGTCGCCGTCCGGTGGCGTGACGGCGATGTCGATCTGGTTGCGAATGAACGCCCAGTCGCCGAGGATCTTCAACTCCACGATCCCGGTCTTGCCCTCGATCGTCATCCCTTCCATGCCCTTCGAAGCGGCGGCAAACGCTGCCTTGCCGAACGGCTCCTGCCCCGGAACCATGAAGACCGCATCGTCGGTCATCAGGCCGAGGACGGTGGCCGTATCGCCGCGCTGGCTGGCGGCCATCCAGCTTTCCACGACCTGCCGGATGGCTCGTTCGTCGTCGCTCATGTCGCGCTCCTTTGCAGTGGCGTTGCAATGGCGCTGCAATGGCTTTGCAGCGCGTGGCCCTTACGACTTCTCGGGCAGAAACCAGTTCATCACGAGCGCGCAGATACCGCCCGTCGCGACGCCCGATTCCAGCACGTTCTTGAGCGCGTGCGGCAGACTCGCGAGGATCTCGGGCACCTGCGAAACGCCGAGTCCGAGCGCCAGCGAGACCGAGATGATGAGCAGCGCGCGGCGGTCGAGCCGGACGCCCGCGAGGATATTGATGCCCGACGCAGCCACGGCGCCGAACATCACCATGGCCGCGCCGCCGAGCACGGGCTCGGGCACGGCTTGCAGCGCGCCCGCGACCGGCGGGAACAGGCCGAGCACCACGAGCATGCCCGCGATCCAGATGCCCACATGTCGGCTCGCGATGCCGGTGATCTGGATCACGCCGTTGTTCTGCGCGAAGACCGAGCTCGGAAACGTATTGAACACGCCGGCGATCAGCGAGTTGGCGCCGTTCACGAGCACGCCGCCCTTGATGCGCCGCATCCACACGGGGCCTTCGACGGGCTCCTTCGAGATCTTGCTGGTGGCCGTGACGTCGCCGATGGCTTCGAGCGAGGTGACGAGATAGATGATCAGCATCGGCACGAACAGCGACCACGAGAAGCCGAGGCCGAAATGCAGCGGGGTCGGAATCTGGAACAGCGCGGCTTCGCGCGCGCCCGTGAAGTCGAGCCGGCCCATCGCGCCGGCCACCACGTAGCCGATCGCGAGCGCGATCACGAGCGCCGTGCTGCGCACCCAGACGATGGGCACGCGGTTGAGCACAATGATGGTGCCGAGCACGACGCACGACAGGGTGAGGTTCTCGGGGTTCGCGAAGGTGCCCTTGGCGATGGCGCCATAGCCGCCCCCCATGCTGATGAGGCCGACCTTGATAAGCGTGAGGCCGATCAGCAGCACCACGATGCCGGTGACGAGCGGTGTGATGAGCCGCTTGATGAAGGGCAGGATGCGCGAGACGCCCATCTCCACGAACGATCCCGCGATCACGACGCCGAAGATCGCCGACATCACCGTGGTCACGGGCGCGCCCTCTTTGACCATGAGGCTGCCGCCCGCGATCAGCGGGCCGACGAAGTTGAAGCTCGTGCCCTGCACGATCAGGAGGCCCGCGCCCAGCGGCCCGAAGCGCTTGCACTGGAGGAAGGTGGCGATGCCCGAGATCACGAGCGACATCGAGACGATCAGCGTGGTGTCGCGGCTGGAAACGCCCAGCGCCTGGCAGATCAGGAGGCCCGGCGTGACGATGGGCACGATGATGGCCAGCAGGTGCTGGAGGGCGGCCACGAAGGCGAGCGTGGGGGCGGGCCGGTCGTCGGGACCGTAGACGAGATCGCGGGCGAGGTCGGCGGCGTCGTCGCCGTGGGAAGCGGGCTGGGCGGGGGAGGCGGGTTGCATCGGGGAACGGCGGCTCAGGCGGTCAAGGGTCGAAGGAGGGAAACTCGGAAAACGCACGAAAGTGCGAGATTTTAACGGCAAGACCGGGCGCGCGCCTGGAAAAGCCGCGAGAGGCATGAATCGCCGACTCTGTGATCGCGCGCGGCGAGACGGTCTTTCACATCATGGGGGCGGGGAGGATCGAGCCCGCGCGGCTGAGCGCGGGTGCGGTGATGCAAGCCGATGGAACGCTCGTTTATCCTGGCGAGCCGGACGCGGAGGTTTGATCGGCAAGGCGTGGCGCATTCACCGCGCGCCTTGCGCGAATGTCACTTCGTGACGTACCAGAGCGCGCTGGTTCCAGGCGCGCTCGTTTGCCGTCTGGGCGCCGGAGCCGGGCTTGCGCCGGTTGCCTGTGTTGACGCTTGTGTCGCCGCTTGCGGCACGCTCACCGGCAAGGTCTGCGCGGGGCTCGCGCTGGCCTGCGGCGCAGGCGCCTTGCCCGACGACGACGCCGTGACATACCAGAGCGCATCCGTGGACATGCCCGATGTGTCGCGCGCAGCGGCCGTCTTCGGCGCGGCGGCCACGCTCGCTCCCGATGCCGCCGTGGCCGGCGCTTGCGCCGTCGCGCTTCCCGCCGCTGCGCCCGTCTTCTGCGCGATCGCCTCGGCGGAGCCGATCTGGAACACCAGCTTGCGCTCCGGCGACGCAATGACCGCATAGGGCGGCTGCGCCTCCCAGCGCAGCACCACGCGCCCGCGCGGCGTCTCCGCGAAGATGGCCGGCACGCGCTTCATGTCGCTGAACTGGACATAGACCTTGGCGCCGTCGTCGAAGACCTGCACGGGTTTCGCGGCATCCGCGCCCGTTACGCTCCAGCCGAAGTTGAAGGCGCCCGCCGGGGCCGATGCGGTGGCGGGCGGTGCCGCTGCCGCAACCGGCTGCATGCCGCGCGACGCATTCATCTTGACCTGGTTGACCTGCAGCGTCGCGAACGGGTTATAGGTCTCGGGCGGCACATACGAGGGCGGGAGGATGGGCATGGGCGAGTCCGGCGAGCTGGTGATGGATTGCGCGGTGGCGTAGACCTTGCGGGCATACGCGAGACGCTTGTCGGGCGACGAGGCGTTATAGGCGCCGATCGCGCTCCACGTGGGGCCGTACTGGCGGATATTCTCCGAGAGTATCCATGCGCCGACGTACGCATTCGTACACGGATCGAACAGGCTCTGCTCCGAGATGCCTTCGCGGGCGAGGCGCGGCAGCCACGAGCTGTTGATCTGCATGAGGCCGATATCGACCGTGCCGTTGCTATTGGCGTTGACGGCATGGGTTTGCGTGCCCGATTCAACCTGTGCAATGGCGCGCATCAGGCTCACGTTGACGTGATGAAACGAGGCCGCATCGTCGATGCAATCGGCGTGAGCCAGCGTGGGCACGGCGCACAGCATGACGGCCTGCATCAGCAAGGCGGGCAGCAATACGCGCAGATAATCGCGGAACGAAGCTGATTTTCGGTACTGCATGATTTTAATGGCCGGCGCGTGGTCTTGCGCGCCCTTTATGCCCTTTTCATTTACCTGCTTCTGCGGATGACGCATGCATCCGATTCTCGGGTACGGATTTTATCGGAGAATTGCGGTGTTGAATCGCTCCGGTTAATAGAGATTGTTAAATGGCGACGCGTGCGGCGAATACCCCTCGGTATTTATTGCTGAAATAATCGTGAAAGTTATAATTCGGCAAAAAATACATGATTTAGTGCCTGGCGCAATCTGGAAACGAGAGTGCGATTTAATATGCATTTTGAATTGCGGGCTTTGGCGATTGCGCGTTTATTTAATGAGGATTTCGAACTATATAGGCGTGTGATGCTTGTCGAAGGCGCCGTCCATGCGGCGC
This sequence comes from Paraburkholderia sp. J63, assembly GCF_905220245.1. NCBI lineage: Bacteria > Pseudomonadati > Pseudomonadota > Betaproteobacteria > Burkholderiales > Burkholderiaceae > Paraburkholderia > Paraburkholderia sp. J63. The sequence goes on from NZ_CAJMZF010000001.1 coordinate 348,066, forward strand.
GAGGCCTCCAAAGATAACGCGTGCCTTACGCTACGCGCAGCGTCGTGTCGATACGCGTGCCGCGCTTGATGAAGCGCGTGACCGGCGTCTTTTCGCAGATCTCGGCGAGCCGCGCGCGTTGCGCCTCGTCGAGCGGTCCGTCCACGCTAACGCCGCGGCGGATGTACTGCGTCCCGTCCTCCTCGGCGTGCAGGCTGACTTCCACGCCGATTGTCGCGTTCGGCCATGTCTTGCGCTGCATGTACATGCGCAGCGTGGCGGCCGTGCAGGCGGCGAGTCCTGAGAGCACGAACGCGAACGGCGCCGGGCCGCGATCCTCGCCGCCCTCGTGCGGACCTTCGTCGCCGGTCAGCGCATGGCGCCCGGCTTCGAGGGCGACGACGTAGTTGGGCGCATCGGCGGCCAGATGGGCGGTGGCGGTGGCGAGCGGCATGGTTCACTCCTCGGGGCAGGGCGTTTCGCGTGCCGGCCGGCGTCCGCAGGCGGGCGGCGGGCAGCGAGAGGCGCCGGTTCGGTCGGGGGAGCCGACACGCAGGGCGTGCCGGTTTGGACGATTGTGCCATCGGCGCGTGCGGAGCGTGGCCGCCCTGGCCTCACTTTCCGTTGGTCTGCAGCGTCAGGCCGTTGCGGACCGCACGTACGCCCGCGACGTCACGCGCCACGTCGGCGGCCAGATCGATCTGGCCGGTGTCGGGCACCGTGCCCAGCAGCGTCACGACACCGTCGGCCGCCGTGACGTTGATGCCGTCGACATCGAGCCCGCGCGTGCGTGAAAGCTGGCGCATGACCACTTTGCGCAGCGCCCGGTTGGCGGCCTTCGCGGCTTTTGCTGTGCCCTGCGTGCCTTGGGTGCCCTTCGTGCCCGTTGCGGCCAATGAATCGCTCGCCGCAACGGGCTGCAACGCCGTCGGCACGTTGCCATGCGCCGTTTGCGCCCGCGCGTCTATGGCGCTCGCCGCTGCGAACAAGGCGATGCAAAGCGCAATCGGGTAACTGAACGAACAAGCGTGTTTCAATGGATCTCTCCCTGATCAGAACGCGTGACGGATACCGACCGTCGCGCCCACCGTCGTACCGGCAACGCCGTACAGCGCGCCGTTGACCGACAAGCCCGTATTCATCGCGCCGTGGTTGTCCACCGAGGCCACCTGCGCGTAGAGCGTGGTCCGCTTCGAGAGGAAATAGCTCGCGCCCAGCGCAGCCAGCAGCGAATGATTGGCCGTGTGGTTGCGGTCGCTGGTCACCCACACGCCGCCGTCCAGATCGAGCGCGGGCGTCACGTACCACGAGAGGCCGCCGCCATAGACGTTGTTGTCGAACGAGCCGGCGACCTTGTAGTTGACGAACGACGCCTTCACCGTGACGGCGCCGAACTTGAGCGCTGCGCCGAGCGTGCGGCCTTCGGCGGCAAGGTCGATGGGCGTGGGCGTGGAGGTTGTGGCGCCGCTGTTGCCGTCGAAGATCGCCGCATTGACCATCAAGCCCGCATATTCGTACTGGATGCTGGCGGAGTATTGCCGGCCCGCCTGGAAGTCGCCGGGCTTGCCGCCGAACGAATACAGTAGACGGGTTTGCAGGCCCCAGAGCGACGGGCTCGTGTACGAGACCGAGTTCGCGCTGAAAATGCTCGTGCCGAGCACGTTGTCCACGAGATTGACGCCGCCGCTGCCGAAGAACGACATGTTGCGCGGGTCGGACGCGTACAGCGCGAGGAAGAACGGCGAGAATTGCAGGCCCGCCTTCACTTCGCCATAGCGGCTGTCGAGCGCGATCCACGCCTCGCAGCCGAACAGGTTGCCGTCGCAATGCGCGAGCGCCCCGTTGGCAACGCTGATCCCGCTTTCGAGCTTGAATTTGGCCTGCATTCCGTCGCCGAGATCCTCGGTGCCGAGTATCCCGAACTGCGAATACGACGACCCGCCGTCGATCATTGAAAGCTGCTTGCCGGCGTTGGCGCCCGTGGCGGCGTCGAGCGTCTTGCTCGTGTACAGCAGGCCGCCGTCGATGAGGCCGAACAGCGTGACATGGCTTTGCGCGTGCGCCGCCGCGCAAAGCAGCATGCCTGCCGTGCATCCGGCAAGACGCCCTGCGCGCCTTTTTTCCTGCAGCATAAGTGTCTCCTCTCACGTCTTCGTTTACCCGAATGGCAAGAAGTTGATGGGTTTAAATGTAGGGAATGCTAATTAAATTGCGTGGTATTACACACGGGTCGAGATCGTGGTAAAGATGGGTAGTCCTGCTTATGTAGACAGGACTGGCGGGCGGATGCGATACCGGCGGGCACCGGAGCGCGCTGCGCCGGTGCCCGCGTGCCGCGTCTAGATCGCCCAGCCGCCGTCGATCGCGATCTCGGCGCCGGTAATGAACGCGCTCTCGTCGCTCGAGAGGAAGGCGACCAGCGCGGCCACTTCGTCGGGCGTGCCGTGACGCTTCAGCGGTGCGGCTTCGGCGCCGATCCGGTTGGTTTCGTCGGGGTTCTCCTTGAGCATGTCGGTGGCGATGAAGCCCGGATGCACCGAGTTGACGCGGATGCCGTGCGGAGCCAGCTCCGCCGCCGCAACCTTGGTCATGCCGCGCACGGCCCACTTGGTGCTGCCGTATGAAATGGCATTGGCGAAGCCGCGCAGCCCGGCAACGGACGAAATATTGACGATGGCCCCTTGACCGCTTGCGCTCAACGGCTGGATCGCGTGCTTCATGCCGAGCAGCGTGCCAAGCTGGTTGACGCGAAAATGTTGCTCGGCCATCTGCGCCGTGGTGTCGCCGAGCGCCGCCGGCCGATAGATGCCGGCGTTGTTGACGAGCACGTCGCATTGCCCGAAGAGACTCGCGGTGCGCTCGAATACGCGTATCCACGACGACTCGTCGGTAACATCGTGCGCGACGAAGGCCGCGCGTTCGCCTAGCTCGCGCGCGAGCGCCTCGCCTTCTTGCGCGAGTAGATCGGTCAATATCACGTTCGCGCCTTCGCGATAAAAGCGCCTTGCCTCGGCCGCGCCCTGGCCGCGGGCGGCGCCGGTAATGACCACTGTCTTGCCTTCGAACCGGTTCATGATCGTGCTCCTTGCTGGTTGCTGTTCCCTATGAAGTGAAACCCCCGGACCCGTGCGCGCATCAGTAGCGGCGCGCGCCGTCTTTCGCGAGCCACGGGTAGCGCGCCGTATCGGCGCCGGCATAGTCCGGGTCGAGATAGATATGGCAGCGCTGGATCTTGAAGTCGCGGATTTCGAACACATCGCACCAGCGCCCCGCGTGCGAGGTGCCGGCACGCCACGTTTCGCCGCTCTTGAGCCGGCCGTGCGAGGTCGCCTCGACCACGACGAGATCGCCCTGCTGAACGAAATTCGCATACATCACGTCATGACCGATTTCGGCAAGAATGCCGAGCAGGTCGTCGAACAGTCTGGCGATTTCGCTGCGGCCGCTCGCGATGCCCCACTTCGGGAAATAGACCTGGGCGTGCTCGTCGAAGAGGCTCAGGATCTCGTCGCCGCGATCCATGCGCTTGAAGTATTCGAGCGCTACGGCCTTGCGTTGCTCATCGGTCATCGACTGGATCTGCATGTGTGTCTCCTTGAAACGCGCAGCGGATTGCCATACCGCCGCGACGGGGTCATGTGAACGGCTGGAAGAGGTCGTGATGCGGGCGCGCGCTCAGCCAGGGGCGGCTTCGGCGGGCGTGGTCTGCTTGATGGCCTCGTCGTGCGCCGCGTGGGCCGCGCGCCATGCGAACGCGATGATCGGCCCCAGCGTGCCGCCGCCGGCCCAGTAGGCGCGCGCGGAAGCCGAGGCGACGCAGTTGCCCACGCCGTACAGGCCGGCGATGGGCGCGCCGAGATCGTCGAGGACCTGCGCGCGGGCGTTGGTCAACGGGCCGCCCTTGGTATCCAGCGTGCCGCCGGCTACCAATGCCGCGTAGTAGGGCCCCGAGTCGGCGAGCGGGTAGAGCGTGGGGTTGCCGTGGTCGAGCGGCTCGCCGGTCGGGCCGTTGAACATGCGCTCGACCAGGCGGTCGCCGCGGTGGAAATCATGGTCCTTGCCTTCGCGCGCAAACGCATTGAAGCGCGCGATCGACGCACGCAGATGCGTGGCGAAATCGTCGTGGAGCTGGGCGTTTCCGGTCAGATGCGCATACTTGCGCAAGCGCTCGCGAATGGCGTCGGTCAACTCGTCGAGCGTTTCGCCGCGCAGCTCGAACGCCTCGTTGCCCGCACGCGGACGGATCAGCCGGCCATACTCCGTGCTGGCGCAATGTTGCTGGCTGCGCTCGTCCCAGATCGCGATCTGGACGAAGTTCGGATACTCGGCGCGCTGGGAGTCCCATGCGAAGAACGTCTGGGCGATTTCGTTATAGGCGAGCTTCTCGTTGACGACGCGCTCGCCGGCTTTGTTCACCCAGAGCATCGAGTCCCCGCCGACCGAGAAGGTGCCCGTGAAGTCGTCGCCGCCGGCCGCCACGCGTTCGAGCGCGACGGGGCACATCCAGGCGTAGTTCATGTTGCGTAGCTGCGCCCCGGCGGCGCTGGCGATGCGCACGAAGTCGCCTTCGTTGCTGCGCGCGGCGCAGCCGCCGACGAACGGCGCGTGCAGGAAATTCGCTCGCAGCGCGGGATCGTGCGTGAAGCCGCCGGTCGCGAAGATCACGGCTTTGCGCGCGGCGAGCGTGAGCGGATCGCCATTCGCACGCGTGCCTTGCACGCCGACGACTTCGCCTGCGCCGTTGCGCACGATCCGCTGCACGCGCACGCCCGTCATGATCTGCACGCCGTCGCGCCGCGCCGCGGCCTGCATCGATTCGACGGCGACCTTTCCGCCATCGGACATCGACTCGCACGCGTCGGCGGGCAGCAGCACGCGGCCACGCGGCGCCTTGTTTTCCGGCAGCTCGGCCCAGTAATCGGTAACGTCGGCGCAATGGCGGTAGCGCAGCGCGCCGCGCTCGTGCAGCGCTTGCGCCGCCGGCGAGGCGCTTTCGTAGATGGCTTCGAAGGCTTCGTACTCCCAGGGTTCCAGGCCAAGCAGCGGCGCATCGGGCTGGTAGCGCTCGGGGCGCGCGAGCCGCGCCATGTAGCGCAGGCAGTCGTCCTTGTCGTCGACGAGGCCCGCCTCGCGCATCGCATGGTTATTCGGCACCCAGTACCAGAACGCGGCCTTGCGCGCGGTGCCGCCCACGGCGTCGGCTTTCTCGACGAGCGCCACCGAGTTCCCGAGCCAGCGCGCAAAGAGCGCGGCAGGCAGGCCGCCGCCGCCCGCGCCTACCACCACGACATCGTATTCGCCGTCACTGGCCGCAGGCTGTACCGCGGGCGTGGCCGTCTCGCGCCCGGCCCATTTCAAGCTTTGATGCATCGTCTTCCTCCATATGTTTTTCGGTGGTCGATGGAGCCTTCCGAGGGCGGGCTCCGATCTGCCGATAAATATACGTGATAACAAAAAATATACAAAAAGATAAAAACTATGGCGCCGATAGGAATGTATGCCGATGCCTGGATCGACGCGGCGACGGTGTCGTGCGAGGGACGAAGCGGACGAGACGCAAGGCAATGCGCCCGCGAAGACGGGCGCGTCGAAATGGCGATGGAGGGCGATGAGAGAGAACGCGCACGCACCGGCGCGATGAGGGCGACGAGCGCGATGAACGCGCGTGCGCGCAGAGAAGCCGCCGGCTGGCGCCGGGGCACGAGGCACGGTTGAGCTGTTTCAGGCGCCGTAGCGCCGGGTCATGCGGAGATTCAGGACGTCGCGCGGCGTTTGCGTGCGGCGGCGGCCGGGCTCTTGCGCGGCGCGCCGGATTCAGCCGCGCGCTCGAGCACCAGTTGAGTCGTCACGGCGAAATGCTGGACCAGCAACTCGCAGGCGAGGTCCGCGTCGCGCGCGAGCACGGCCTTGACGATCTCTTCGTGCTCCTTGGCCACGTTACGCTCCCCCGCGTGCGCGCTGCCCAGTGACATATGACGGTAGCGCGCCGTCTGGGCGCGCAAGGTGGCCGCGAAATGCTTGAGCCACTTCGAGCGGCAGCCGGCGAGCAGCGTGGTGTGGAAGTTGTCGTGAGCCCGCTCCCACGCCGGGTTCATGCGCGGCGGGTCGCCAATCACGGTCGGCAGGCTGTTGACCTGATGGAACGCCGAAAGCACGGCGCCTTCCCATTCGAGATTGCCGCTTTCGATCGCATCGCGCAGCGCCTCGGATTCGATGCACTGGCGCACCGAAGTCACGTCTTCGAGATCCTCGCGCGACACCTGCGTGACCCGGAAGCCGCGCTGGTCCTCGGCCTCCACGAAGCCGCTCATCGCGAGCCGCGAAACGGCCTCGCGCAACGGAATGACGCCCGCCTGGTAGCGCTCCGCGAGCTCGCGGATCTTGAGCTTCGATCCGGGCGGCAGGGCGCCCGTGACGATGTCCTGAAGAATGGCGTCCGCGAGCACCGATGCCATGGTGCGCGATGCGCCGGTGTCTGCGTTGTCGAGCGTGATGTCCACAAAGTTCTCCTGCATGTGGTGGGCCTGATTATATTCAAAAACGCCTATGTATGCAGAGCTTAGGGTTAACGATCAAAGACGAAAATATATATATTTTGTACTTTTGTATCCAACGGTGGCGCACCGGTCGCCACCCCTCACCTGAACTGGAGAAGTCATGCGTTACGTGAATTTTTCGCCCGATGGGAAGACCCGTCAGTTGGGCTTGCTCGAAGGCTCGACGATCGTGTCGCTGGGCGATGCCACGCTGGAGCAGTTGCTGACGCAAGGCACGGATCTGCGGGTCTGGGCCGAGGCCCGGCGGCCGTCCGGCACCCAATCCGGCACCATCTACAGCGCGAGCGAGGTCACGCTGCTGCCGCCCCTCACGCGGCCCGGCAAAATCGTTTGCGTGGGTCTGAACTACGCGGATCATACGAAGGAAAGCCCGTACGAGCAGCCCTCTTACCCGACCCTGTTTCCGCGCTTCAACACGAGCCTGATTGCGCACGACGCGCCGATGATCCGCCCGCTCGTGTCCGACTCGCTGGACTTCGAAGGCGAGATGGCCGTGGTGCTCAAACGCGGCGGCCGTCACATTCCTCAGTCGAAAGCGCTCGATTGCGTGGCCGGCTACTCGGTGTTCAATGACGGCTCGGTGCGCGAATATCAGTTCAAGGCGCCGCAATGGACGGTCGGCAAGAACTTCGACGGCACCGGCGCGTTCGGCCCCACGCTCGTGACCGCCGACGAAGTGCCGGCCGGCGGCAAGGGGCTCAAGCTGGAGACGCGCCTGAACGGCAAGGTCGTGCAGTCGGCGAACACCGACGACATGCTGTTCGACGTGGCCACCCTGATTGCCGTGATCAGCGAAGCGATCACGCTCGAAGCCGGCGACGTGATCGTGAGCGGCACGCCGGCCGGCATCGGCTGGGCCCGCGAACCGAAGCTGATCATGCGCGACGGCGACGTCTGCGAGGTCGAGATCGAAGGCCTTGGCGTGCTGCGCAACGTCGTGCGCGACGAAGTCCCGCAGCGCTGAGCGCGCGGGCAGCGGCCACAAACAAGTGGCCCCGACAAAATAGAGGACACAGGAGCAGACATGAGACAGATTCGCGTACCCGTATTCGTGGTGGGGGCCGGTCCCGCCGGACTGACCACGGCCGCGTTGCTGGCCAGCTACGGCGTTGAAGTGCTGGCCATCACGCGCTATCCGGGCACGGCGCATTCGCCGCGCGCGCACATCACGAATCAGCGCACGGTCGAGGTGTTTCGCGATCTCGGCATCGAGGATCGCGTGCGCGCGCTCGCGACGTCGCACGCGCTGATGAGCAATAACGTGTGGGCCACGAGCTTCGCGGGCACCGAGTTCGCGCGCCTGCAAACGTGGGGCACGGGAATCAAGCGCAAGTCCGATTACGAGGCCGCGAGTCCCTCGCAGATGTGCAATGCGCCCCAGCATCTGCTCGAACCCGTGATCCTCACGGCCGCGCGCGAATATGGCGCGAAGATGCTGTTCAACACGGAGCTGGTGTCGATCCGGCAGACCGACGAAGCCGTGTACTCGCGCGTGGTCGACCGGCTCACGGGCGAGGAGTTCGAGATCGTGTCCGACTACGCGGTGGGCGCGGACGGCGCGCAGAGCCTCGTCGTCAAGCAGCTCGGCTTCGAGCTCGACGGCGAGATGGGGCTCGGCTGCGCGGTCAATTGCTGGCTCGAGGCCGACCTCACGAAGTACGTCGCGCATCGGCCCGGCGTGCTGTACTGGATGTGCCAGCCGGGCAGCGATTACTGGGTGGGCAGCGGCACCTGGATCTGCGTGCGGCCCTGGAACGAGTGGGTGCTGCTGTTCATGTACAACCCCAGGGACGGCGAGCCCGACTTGAGCGAGGAAGCCGTGATCGCACGCGCCCGCGCGACGATCGGCGACCCGGACGTGCCCATCCGCGTGAAGGCCGTCTCGAAGTGGACGATCAACCGCATGCACGCGCGCAACATGGTCAAGGGCCGCGTCGCGATCGCGGGCGATGCGGCGCACCGCCATCCGCCGGCCAACGGGCTTGGCTCGAATACCTCGGTTCAGGACGGCTTCAATCTCGCGTGGAAGCTCGCGATGATCGTGAAGGGCCAGGCGTCGCCCGCGCTGCTGCAGACCTACTCGGACGAGCGCCAGCCGGTCGCCGAGGGCGTCGTGAACCGCGCCATCAAGTCGGTGGGCGAGATGCTGCCGATCGCGAAGGCGCTCGGTTTTACCGAAGGGCAGAGCGTCGCGGACGGCTGGAAGTCGCTCGACGAACTGCTTTCCGAAGGCGAAACGGGCCGCGCGCGCCGCAAGGCGCTCGCCGAGGCCATCGATTTGCAGAACTATCAATTCAATTGCCACGGCGTCGAGCTGGGGCAGCGCTATACGTCGCCGGCGATCGTGCGCGACGGCGCGACGTTTCCCGCGCCCACCCGCGATCCCGAGCTGTACTATCACGCAACGACCACGCCGGGCGCCTCTATTCCGCACGCGTGGATCGAGCGCGATCGCGAACTCGTCTCGACGCTCGATCTGGTCGGCCACGGCGCGTTCACGGTGCTCACCGGCGCGGGTGGAGAGGCGTGGATCGAAGCCGCGAAGCAGATGGCCGACACGTTCGGCGTGGAGGTGAACGCGGTGACGATCGCGCATGGAACCGGGACGTTCGACGCCTATGGCGACTGGGCGCGGCAGCGCGAGATCGAGGACCACGGCTGCCTGCTGGTGCGGCCGGACCGCTTCGTGGCATGGCGCTCCGAGGCGCTGGCCGACGATCCCGCGGGCGAGCTGCGGCGCGTGTTCTCGCAGATTCTCGGCAAGGCGCCGGGCCAGCCAGCGCAGGACGCCGCGCGTACCGCAGCGACGGCCGGCGCATGAGGGAGGGCATTCATGACATCGTCAATAACGGACTCAACCGCGGGTTCAACCACGGGTTCCATCACAGATCGCGCTGCGTTTGGCGTGCATAGCGTCGACCACTTCGCGCTCGACGTGCCGGATCTTGCCGAGGCGCGGCGCTTCCTCTGCGCGTTCGGCTTCGATATCGAAGACCGCGAAGCACCCGAAACGGAGCTGTTGCTGCGCGCTTCGGCCAGCCCCCATGTCTGGGCCCGCGTTCGCCAGGGGGGGCGCAAGCGGCTCGCGTGGCTGTCGTTCAACTGCTTCGCCGACGATTTCGAGCCGCTGCGCGCGCAGATCCTGCGTGCGGGGGGGCGCGAGGCCCCGGCGCCGGCGCACGCGCCGCAGGACGGCTTCTGGTTCGAGGACCCGGACGGCAATCTGCTCCAGGTGAGACCCGGCGTGAAGACGTCGCCGGGCTGCAAGCTGTCCGCGCGCCATGAAGCGCAGCCGCCGAAGCTACGCGGAGCGAGCTTCAGGGCCCACGCGGCGCCCGCGCGGCCGACGCGCCTCTCGCACGTGCTGATGTTCACGCCCGACGTCGGACGCGCCGTGGCCTTCTACGAGCGTGCGCTGGGCCTGCGGCTCTCCGATGGCTCCGAGGGCATCGTTGCGTTCCTTCATGCAAGGCACGGCAGCGATCATCACATGGTTGCGTTTGCGCAGGGCACGGCGAAGGGCTGGCATCACAGCGCGTGGGACGTCCCCACGGTCGACGAGGTGGGGCTCGGCAAGATGCAGATGGCGCATGCGGGGTACAAGGAGGGCTGGGGCGTCGGGCGCCACGTGCTGGGATCGAACTACTTTCAGTACGTGCGCGACCCGTGGGGATCGTACTGGGAATATTCTGCCGATATCGATTACGTCGGCGCCGGGACCGAGTGGCCGCGCGGCAACCATCCGCCCGAGGATTCCTTGTATCTCTGGGGCCCGGACGTGCCCGACTATTTCTTCGAGAATACGGAAGCGTCCTGATGCGGCGCGGCGGCTTGCCGAAGCCGGGGGCGTGGTTTTTTCGGTTGATAGCGCTTAGTCTGGTCCACCGCAAATGACCCTCGACATCGGCCCGCGCACCGGGGTTCCCAACCGATTCACGAGCGCCCTGCAGCGTGCGCGCGCTTCGGCGATTACTTCATCCTGGTCGGCAAACGTGGGCTTGCCGTGCGCATAGACGACGCGCCCGTCGACCATCGTCAGCGACACATCCCGCCCGGACGCGCAATAGACCAGGTTGGCCACCACGTCGAAACAGGGCGCCATGTGCGCACCGGCGAGCGATACCACGGCCAGATCGGCCAGCTTGCCCGGTGCCAGTTGCCCCGCGTCGATGCCTGCGAGCCGTGCGCCTTCGCGCGTGGCCAACTCGAACGCTTCCCACGCGTGCGTGGCTTGCGGATCGAGCGTGGCGAGCCGCTGAACGTACACCACCTGCTTCATGATCTGGAATAGATCCATCAGGTGTCCGGCGGCGCCGTCCGCGCCGATGCCCATGGTGACGCCGGCCTCGCGCAGCGCCCGCAGCCGCACCGCGCCGGAGGCGAGGTATTCATTCGACATCGGATTGTGCGCGATGCCGCAACGCTGGGCGCCGGCCAGCGCCACCTCGTGGTCGTCCAGCCAGATGGCGTGAGCAAACGTGGCATCCGGTCCCAGCAGCCCCTCCTGTGCCATCCAGGCGAACGGCCTGATCCCGTACGCTTGTGCGTAGATCTCCGGGTCGACCCGCGCCTCCGAACAATGCGTGTGCCACTTGACGCCGTATTCGCGCGCAAGCGCCACGGACCCGCGCACCAGTTCGAGATCGTTGTAGATCAGGTTGATCGGCGCGGGCCAGATTTTCACGCGTTCGCTGCGCCACGTGGCAAGGCAGGCACGCATGCTGGCTAATTCATTATCCGTGTCGCTGCGAAAGAGGGCGGGGCTCAGGCCGTTGTCGCGGGCAATCGCCGTATAGGGACCAAACATGCCGCGCGCGACCACGCCGCGCAAGCCCAACTGGTCGAGCATGGCGGCGATGTCGAGCGTGGTTTGCACGTCCGCCGGCGCATAGTGGTTGTCGACGATGGTCGTGGTACCGGCGCTCAGCGCTTCCATGGCGGCCAGGCGCGCCGCCGCGAGCGCTTCGGCCGGCGTGATGCCGGCCGATAGCGGCAGCATGAACTCGCCTAGCCATTGCCACAGTGCCATGCCGTCGCCGAGCCCGCGCCCGGCCACCTGGAACAGGTGGTTGTGGCAGTCGATCAGTCCGGGAATGATGACCTGTCCGCGGCAATCGACGGTAGTGTCCGCACGCCAGTTGGTCATCGCGCCGGCGGTGTCGACCGCGACGATGCGGTTGCCGGCGATCGCCACGGCGCCGTCTTCGAGTACGCGGCGCGTGTCGTCCATGGTGACGACGATGCCGCCGCTCAGCAGCACATCACACGTCGATGTCATTGCACGACTCCTTTCTGCTCGGCGGCGTCGAGACGGGGCTGCGTCTCGCCTTCGAGCTGGACCGAGGCGCCCTGCATGCCGTTGAAAAACAGATTGAGGATCACGGCCGCCACCACAGTGAGCAGCACGCCGCTATGGAGCAGCGGGCTCAAGAGCGGCGGGAAGGCGTCGAAGAATTTGGGCGACAGCGTGGGAATCAGGCCGGCCCCGAGGCTGATGGCGAAGATGAACATATTGTGCTTGTTGGACTTGAAATCGACGCTGTGCAAAATGCGCACGCCCGAGGCCGCCACCATGCCGAACATGACGATCGCCGCGCCGCCCAGCACGTAGTGCGGAATCGACGCAATGATGTGGGCCATCTTCGGCAGCAGCGCCAGCGTGACGAGAATGCCGCTGGCGGCCACGCACACGAAGCGGCTGCGCACGCCGGTGATGCCCACGAGCCCGATGTTCTGGGCATACGTTGTATAGGGGAACGCATTGAAAATGCCGCCGATGGTGGCCCCCAGCGCGTCGGCGCGCAGGCCGCGCGCGAAATCGGCCGGGCTCAGGTTGCGATTGAGAATGATGGACAGAGAAAACAGCAGGCCGATCGATTCGACCATCGTCACGATCACCACCAGCACCATCGTGGCGACCGCGCTCAATTCGAACCTGGGCCAGCCGAACTGGAACGGCCGGACCATCTCGATCCACGGCGTTTCGCGCAAGCCATGGAACGTCACCTTGCCCAGCGCCATGGCGAGCGCCATGCCGGCGGCGATGCCCGCCAGCACTGCGATGTTACCGAGAAAGCCCCGCGCGAAGCGCGCCACCAGCAGCGTGACGGCCAGCACGACGGCGGCCACCGCGAGATAGACGGGATTGCCGAAGTCGGGCACGTCGTAGCCGCCGCCTGCCCAGGCGATGGCCACGCCGAGCAGCCCCACGCCCAGCGAGGTCAGCGTGGTGCCGGTCACGAGCGGCGGAAATAGCCACAGCAGCCGGATCACCACGGGCACGAGCAGGAAGCCGATCACGCCCGCCGCGATGATCGCGCCGTAGAGCCCGGGCAATCCCATGCCCGGCATCAGGCCGACGGCGATCATCGGACCGATGCCCGCGTAGGAGACGCCCATCATCACGGGCAGCCGGATGCCGACCAGTTTGCCGAGGCCGAGCGCCTGCAGCAGCGAGACCACGCCGCAGCACAGCAAGTCGGCGTTGATCAGCGCAGCGAGTTCCTCCGTCGAGAGGTGCAGTGCGCCGCCCACGATCAGGGGCACGGTCACGGCCCCCGCGTACATGACCAGCACGTGCTGCAGGCCAAGGGTCAGCGTCTTGCCGATGGGCAGCTTTCTGTCGATATCGTCCGTATCGCTTGCGGTATTCATGTGTCTCTCTCCACGTTTTTCAGGTCGGTTTTGCGGGGTGCCCGAATTCAGTCCAGGAATTGTGCCAGCACCGCGGATAGCGCCGCGGGCGCTTCCAGCGCAACCAGATGCCCGCTGCCGGCAATCTCGACAAACTCGCCGCGCCGGGTCGACTCGGCCATCTGCCGCATCACGGCGCCGCGCACGAAGCTGTGCTCGCCGTGCACGAAGAGCATCCTGCAGGCGATCTGGCGCAGCGCGTCCCAGTGGTTGTCGCGCCGGAACGGCCAGCAACGGAGGAAGAACGGATCATGCTTGCGCGCCCAGCCGCCGTCGGTGGGCCGCACGGAGTGGAAGGCGTAGATCTCGAGCAGGGCGTCGGAGGCGGCCGGATTGGCCTGGCGCTCGTGGTTCAGGGCCGCCACGCGATGCGGGAAATGCGTGGGACGCGCTTCGACCTCGTGTTCCCCGCGCTCGAAACTGGGCTCGACGTCGACCACGGCCAACTGCCGCACGCGCTCCGGAAATCGCGCGGCATACCCGATCGCGATCAGCGCGCCCCATGACAGGCCGGCCAGATCGAAGCGCGGCAGGTCGAGCGAATCCACCAGCGTTTCCAGGTCGGCGATATGGTCTTCGGTCGAATACGCGTGCGACTGCGACCAGTAGCTCTCGCCGTGGCCACGCAGGTCGAGCGCGATCACGCGCCGGGTCTTTGCCAGCTTCTGCGCCACGTCGTGCCACAGCCACGCGCTGCCGGTCACGCCATGCAGGCACACCAGCGGGGGAAACTTGCCCGTGTCGCGGCCAAACTCGAGCGCATGCAGCGCGCCCGTGCCGGCCGGCACGAACATTTCGCGCACCGGGCCGCTCGCCGCCGCCCTCATGATGCCCTCGCATCGTTGAGCATCTCGAACAGCCAGCGGCGATATTCGACGGTGACGACGTCCGCGCCGCGCACGGGCGTCTCGCGCTCGTTCTCGCCGCCGCCTGCAAAGCTGAACCAGACCGGCCGCTGGGACTCGATGATCGGCTTGTCCTGCTGCAGCACCTCGGCCTCGAAATCCATGAAGAACGCGTCGTAGCCGGGATCGGTGCCGAAGTCGCGCGCCTGCCACCAGAAGCTGCGGGTGCGGGTCGCATCGATCGGCGACGCGGCCATGAACAGCACGTAGCGCTTGCCGTTCGGGAAGGTCCGCTTCAGGTGCACCGTATGCGGCATCGTCACGTGATACTCGTTGATGGGCTCGATCCATTCGTCGTCGATGCCGAGCAACTGCTTCTTGAGGCCGACGCCGGGCTCCTTCACGCCGCTGCGGTCAAAGCGCAGCACATGGCCGTCGCGCCAGACCTTGACCGGCTCGACGCGCGGGTTGGCGCGGCTGCCGATCGTGCCGTCGTGCACGTACGCGAAGTGCGAGAAGTCGACGAAGTTCTCGAGCCGGCGCGGCGTGCTCGTCGCCCAGTCGTAGGGCTGGCCGCGCAGCACCCGATAGTCGCCGTCGTTGAGCTCCGGAAAGGCCGGCAGCGGCATCGCGGGCGTCTCGAGGGCGACCCAGATGAGGCCCGCGTGTTCGGCCGCGTGGTAGCAGGCGACCGACGCGTTGATCGCGCCGGTCATTTCCTCGCGGGCGGGCACGCGCACGCACTTGCCGGCGTCGCTGAAGCGCCAGCCGTGGTACGGGCATTCGATCGTGCCGTCGACGATATCGCCGAGCGCCAGCGCCGTCCCCTTGTGCGGACACCGGCCATGCAGCGCGGTCACGACCCCGTTCAGCCGCGCGATCACCACCGGCTCGCCGAGCAGCGTGACGCCCAGCGGCTTGTCCAGCAGATCGCCCGCATAGGCGACCGGGTGCCAGTACCTGCGCAATGCGCGATACAACGGCGGCTGCGCATCGGCTTCGTTGGCGAGGGATACTTTGATATCCGCAAGCGCTGTCATGTCGATCTCCTGTTCTTTGCTTATTGGAAAAATGCGCCGCCATTGACGAGCAGGCTTTGCCCCGTGACGAAGTCCGAGCCGCCGTCGAGCAGATAGATGAGCGAGCCGACCATGTCGTCCGGCGTTTGCGTGCGCTTCAGGCAGCGTTGCGCGATGGTCTTTTCGTCGGCTGCCGTGCCCTGCTTCGCGACGATGTCCGGGTCCGGAATCAGGTCGGGGCACAAGGTGTTGACCTGGATGTTGAACTCGCCGACTTCGCGCGCGAGCGCGCGCGTGAGGCCGATGATGGCCGCCTTCGACGAGACGTAATGAAGGAAGTTGGGCACGCCCTTATAGGGTGTGTTCGACGATATGTTGACGATCTTGCCGCCGCCGCTGCGCTTCATATACGGCACCACCGCCCGGCAGCAAAGCCAGACGCCGCGCACGTTGATCCGGTAGCAGCGGTCCCATTCGTCGACGGGAATGTCCATGAACGAGCCGAATGTGCAACCCTTGAAGAAGCCGGCGTTGTTGACGATGCCGTCGATTGCGCCGAAGCGCTCGTACGCGGCCTTCGCCATTGCTTCGACCGACTCCGGGTCGGCCACGTCGAGCCTGAACGCGAGCGCCGAGCCGCCTGTCGAGCGATACTCCGCGGCGACGCCGGACAGATCCGCGAGATCGGCCAGCACGACGTTCGCGCCGCTGCGGATCAGCGCGTCGCAATAGGCGCGTCCGATATTGCCGCCGGCGCCGGTCACGATGATGGTCTTGTCTTTCAGCGAGTCATTCATGGGAAACACGCTCCTCCTGTGGGTGGATTCTCAGATATCGAGGGCAAGCCATTCGCCCTTGCAGCGCGAGACGCAAATCATCATCGTGCGGTTGGCCGCGCGTTCGTCGGGACTCAACACGTGGTCGCGGTGATCGGGCTCGCCGGCGATGACGGCGGTCTCGCAGGTGCCGCACACGCCTTCGCGGCACGAGCACATGACCGGCACGCCGTGTGCTTCCAGCACGTCGAGGATCGAGCGTCCGGGCGGCACGACGAAGCTTTTCTGCTGACGCTCGAGCCGCACCGTGAAGGCCTCGCCTCCGGCGGCGCTCGACGGCTCGGGCGCCTTGAAGTACTCGGTGTGGATGCGCCCAGGCGGGAGTGACGCAAGCACGGCGTTGAACGCGTCCATCAGCGCCACGGGACCGCAGCAGTAGTAATCGGCTTCGGCGCCGTGCCGTGCGAGCACGTCGCGAAGGTCCAGTGGCGCGCCGCCGGGCTCGCCATCGAACACGCAGTGCAGCGTGCCGCCCGAATGCGCGTCAGCCAGGGCGCGCAGTTCCGGCAGGAACGCCGCGCGGCGTGCGGTCCGTGCGCAGTAGTAGAGATCCCAGCGGCGTCCGAGTGCGTTGAGCCGCCGGGCCATCGCCAGCAACGGTGTAATACCGATGCCGCCCGCCACCAGGACCGAATGGCCGGCGGCTTCGTCGAGCGGGAAGTGGTTGCGCGGCACGCCGATCGTCAGGCGAGTGCCCAGCGCGAGCGCGTCGTGCATATGCACCGATCCGCCGCGGCTCGCCGCATCGCGATTCACGCCGATCACATAGCGGTGCCGCTCCTGCGGATTGGTCAGCGAGTACTGGCGGACGATGCCGTTGGGCAGGTGCACGTCGATGTGTGCGCCGGCCTCGAACGGCGGCAGTTCGCCCACGACCGGCCACAACTCGAACGAGCGCACCGTCTCGGCTTCCACGCGCATCCCGCGTACCTCGACTTCCAGAGTCCCCGCTGATTCCATCGCTCTCTCCGTTAGCGCCAAAACTGCTGGAACTCATTTGAGCGCGACAATTTATCCAATACAATCGATATAAACTGAATGATTGTTGAGAAACGCTGATGAATCTCACCCTACGCCAGCTCCGTGCGTTCGTCGCGGTCGCCGAGCACAACCGGTTCGCGCTCGCGGCCGAACATCTTCATCTGACGCCGTCGGCGTTGAGCATGTTGATCAAGGATCTCGAAAGCGAGCTCGGCGTGAAGCTGCTGGATCGCCATACCCGGATGGTTCGGGTGACGGAGGCAGGGCGCGAGTTTCTCGGCGCCGCACGCCGGGTCTTGCAGGATCTCGATATCGCCGTGCTGAATTCGCGCGAGCGGGCCGCCTGCAAGCACGGCAAGGTCGCGGTCGCGAGCGCGTCCGTGCTGGCCGTCACGCTGCTCGTGCCGTTCATGCGCGAGTTTCAGGCCGCCTATCCGGGCGTGCGCGTGGTGGTGCGGGACACGGCGGAGGAGAACATCAGGGACGCCTTGCTGGCGGAGGAGGCCGATATCGGCATCGGCACGTACGAGGAGGCTCAGTCAGAAATTACGGAAACCGAACTGTTTCGCGACACGCTGGTCGCGCTGATTCCGGAGCAACACCCGCTCGCGCGCAAGCGTTCGGTCGCGTGGTCCGAACTCGCGCAATGGCCGTTCATCGCGCTTTCGCCGGGCAGCCCGATCCGCCGCGACCTCGACGCGCATCTCACCGCCCAGGGCATCCGGCTCGATGTGGCCTATGAGGCGTCTTTTCCGTCCACCGTGTTTGCGCTCGTGTCGAACGGGATGGGGATTGCGGTGCTGCCCGCGAATTCGCGACAGTTGATGAACATGCCGGGCATCGCTTATCGTCCCCTCGGCAAGCCGAAGCTCATGCGACGCGTTTGCGCATTCCATCTCAAGCACAGATCGCTATCGCCCGCCGCCGGGCTGTTCCATACGTTGCTACTTGATTACGTCCGGGCGCATCGCTCGCAATTGACCGTTCAGGTCGATCCTTCGTCAGGGTAGCTGCGCGTCCAGGCCGCCCGCCACCGGCGCTCGATGGAGGAGGCGGCGCGCGACATCCTGCGCAGCGCCCCCTTCCGACCTTTTGCCCCTGCCTGTCCTGGCGATCGGCCGGCGCGTTCAACGCAGGCCGATCGCCCTGACGCGCAGCAGCGCAATGATGCTGACCACCGCTGCCGCCATCAGGTAGAAGCCCGGCGCCAGCGCGCTGCCGCTCGCACTCATGAGTCCGGTGATGATGAATGGCGCGAAGCCGCCAAACACGGTCACCGACATGTTGTAAGCGATCGACATGCCGGTCGTGCGGACCTGCGTCGGAAACAGGTCGCTGAGCAACGCGGGCAACGCGCCGAAATACGCGGTCGTCAGGATGCCGACGAATAGCTGGAAGCCGATCATCGCGCCAAACGTCGGCGAGGCAACCAGGCAGGCGAAGGCGGGCCAGGCCAGCACCAGGAAAAGTACCGCTGCAACCAGCATGATGCCCGTGCGGCCATGACGGTCCGACCAGTGGCCGGCGATCGGCGCACCGATCATCTGCACCACGCCGGACACGATGATCGCCGAAAACGCGGAAGAAGACGGGATGCCGAGTTGCTTGACCGCATAGGTTGGCATGAACAGGATCAGGTACGGCGCGACCGTTCCGAGCACGACGGCACCCATCGCCAGCAGAAGATGCCTCTTCTGGTTCGCCAGCGTGCTGGCGAGAGGCCGCTCGTCGCGAACGGTACTGGAGAATTCCGGCGTTTCGTCGATATGCGTGCGGATGTAGTACGCGACCGGACCAATGACCAGTCCGAACAGGAACGGGATCCGCCAACCCCAGCTCTGCATTTGCACGTCGCTCAGTGCGGTGTTCAACACGGTGCCGAAGCCGGCCGCAAGCAGGGTCGTGAGCCCCTGGCTGGCCGCCTGCCAGCTCGTGAAGAAGCCGCGCCGCGACGGCGTGTATTCGGCCAGGAACGCGGTGGCGCTCCCGAATTCGCCGCCAGCCGAGAAGCCCTGGATCATTTTGGCGAGCACGATCCCCAGCGGCGCGAACAGGCCGATCGATGCATAGGTCGGCATCACGGCGATCATCAAGGTGCCGGCCATCATCAGGAGGATCGATAGCGTCAGGGCCGCCTTGCGACCGGCCTTGTCCGCATACACGCCCAGCACGACCGCGCCGAGCGGACGCATGAAGAACGAAACGCCGAAGGTGCCGAGCGTGAGCAGCAAGGAGACTGTCGGGCTGCCGGCCGGAAAGAATACCCGGGAGATCGTGAGCGCAAAAAAGCCGTACACGACCAGGTCAAACCATTCGAGTGCATTGCCGATCGACGCGGATACGATGACGCGCCAGGCCGAGGGGCTGACCGCCCTGTCGCCCGGGCAAGCGGCGCATACCTGGTTCATGCGGACTCCTGTTGAATGTGAAATCGCAAGCGAGCCTGCACATCGCTGCCTGAGAGATTCGGGTCGATTTGTTGCGTCGGGTTCATTTGTCTCCTCCTTTGATTGTTTGCGCTACGCGACGGCGACTGTTACCGCGCGCAATCGGCCAGCAGGTTCGCCAGCACCGACGCCCCTTGCGCAAGGTGCACCGGATCGGCGTCTTCCGCCTCGTTGTGGCTGAGTCCGGCCTTGCACGGGACGAATACCATCGCAGTCGGCGCGACGTACGAGAGGTTCACCGCGTCGTGCCCCGCACCGCTGCACATCTCCAGATACGGATAGCCAGCGACGGCCGCCGCCTCCCGCACGCGCTCGACGCACTGCGCATCGAAAACCACGGGCTCGTACTCGGCGACCTTCTGCACCCGCACAGTCGCGCCGCGTAGCGCGGTGCGCTGCAGACAGATCGCCTCGATGTCGGCCACGAGCCGCTGCAGCGCCGGCTTCGAAGGGTGGCGGACGTCGACGGTGAAGCAGACCTTGCCGGGTATCGTGCTCGGCGAGTTCGGCTGGCACGCGACATGGCCGACAGTTACGCGCGCATCGGCATCGAACGCATGGCCGTGCTCGACGATCGCGGCGATCATCGCGGCAGCCGCGCCCATTGCATCCTTGCGTACGCTCATTGGCGTGGTGCCCGCGTGCGATTCGAAGCCGGTCACCGTGACGTCGAGTTCACACATGCCCTGCACGCCGGTCACGACGCCGATCGGCTTGCCGGCATTTTCCAGCACCGGACCTTGCTCGATATGGGCTTCGAAGTAAGCCTTCGGCATCTGCCGTTCGCGCCCGGAACCGGCAAAGCCGGTGCGCTCGAGTTCCTGGCCGAGCAGCACGCCGGTCTGCATGCACGGGCGGCCGCGTGCAAAGTCCAGATCCAGGATGCCGGCGTAGACGGCGGAGCCCATCATGCCCGGCGTGAAGCGCGAACCCTCTTCGTTGGTCCATGCCACGACGTCGATGGGATGCCGGGTCGCCACGCCGAGATCGTTGAGCGTGCGAATGGCTTCCAGGCCGGCGAGCACGCCGTAGACGCCGTCGAAGCGGCCGCCGAGCGGCTGCGTGTCGAGATGGCTGCCGCACATCACGGCCGGCGCGTCGGGCTGCGTGCCGGGCCGGCGCGCGAACAGGTTGCCGATCGGATCGATGCGGACTTCGCAGCCGGCTTGCTCGCACCAGCGGATGAAGCGGCGCCGCCCCTCTACGTCCTCGTCGGTCAACGCGAGCCGGCAACTGCCGCCATGCGCGGTCGCGCCTATCGTCGCCATCTCCATCAGCGAATCCCAGAGCCTTTGCTGGTTCACGAAAATCATCGCGGTCACTCCTCAAAAGCACCGAGCATATATACCTGGGTTGATAAGGGAAATTTAAAATTTTTTTACATGCGATAAATTTCTCTTTTCATCCAGCATTCCCCCAGGAATTCCGTCTCTCGTTCACGACCAGTCGCCCAGGAAACTCAAGCCGCCCAATGCCTTTCCCGCGGTCGCCGGGCACCGGGCCATTCGCGGCGCGGCCAGGGCGCTCGTCGTCACGCAGCCGGCGGGGGTCTTGCTGGACTTCCTGTTACTACCTTAAACAGCCTTGTGGTTCCCGCGAAAGCACCCGGAGATGCACATTCAGAATGCGTGCCGCATCCCGACGTTCACGACGACCTGGCTTTGGCCGGGCATCCCGTCGCCATAGAACGATTCCGCCGACAGATGATGGTTCTTCAGCAAGCCGACATTGGTGAAGACGCCGGTGCGCTTGCTGAGACTGTAATCGGCGGTCAAACGCAGGAATGAGGCGCTGTCCGAGGTTCCAGCGCGCTTTCTGAGCACGGCGTCGCCCGACAACACGAGTGCCGGCGTAACCGTGTAGTCGAGCCCGACTCCATACACCATCGCACGGCTGAAGGTTCCGTCGCCCAGGGGGTAACGGCTGTTGGCGTAGCCGCCGCGCACCCGCACCGGTCCCACGGAGTAGTTCGCGCCGATCTCCCAAAGCTCGGACGTAAACGGCGCGATGGCGTCGTTGCGCTTGTGGTAAACCGCACCGAGATTGAACGGACCGTTGCCGTAGGCGAGGGCTGCTTCCACAACCTGATTCGCACCGGGGCTGCCCGGGACGCCACCGGGGGCATAGAGCGCCGATGCCTGCAAGCCGGCGATGGTCTGTGTCTTGTACTTGATGGCGTTGTCGACCAGGTCGCTGACCTCGTCGAAGCCGGTTAGCCGGAACACCGAGAGGTTGTAGCCGCCGCGGAAGAAGCTGCCGACCATCGTGTCATCGCTCAGGTTCCATTGCCTGCCCAGTGTGACCGAGCCGAATTTGCCGTTCAGGCCGACCCAGGAGCCGCGGTTGAAGAGCGCGGTTCCCGCGAGCTGTCCATTGGGCGTGTCGAACCCCACCTCCAGTTTGTAGATGGCGCTCAGTCCGCCGCCGAGATCCTCGCTTCCCATCAATCCGAAGCGGGATGTGCCCTGGGAAATGCCGTCGCCCATCATGAATTGGCTGCCGGACTTTCCGGTCGTCCGATCGTAGACCTCGCTCGCGGACACGAGCCCGGTATCGATGAAGCCATAGAGCGTCACATTGCTTTGCGCGGTTGCCGCCTGCGAGGCAATAAGGAATGCTGAAGTCATGGCGATTTTTTTCATGGCGAATCGCATAGGGGTAAGCAGCAGCCGGCGCTGCGCAAGCTGGCTTGCGCAGTCGACGGCTGGCTGATGGAATGGATCGGAGGCAGCGCGCCGTGGCCGGGGCGCTACCGGGATTGACGCCTGACGGCTATTCGCCCGCCTGGGAGGCGACGATGGGGTGGTGTTGCGAGGCGTGCAGACGCCGTCTCGCAAGCGTGGTGTAGAGCAGGCCGCCCGCGGCTGCCGAGACGAACCAGTTGAACGGCCCCACGAAACTGAGTGCGGGCACGAGACTGATGATCATCGAGAGCAGCGCCGAAGGGATCAGCGCCCCGACCGCCACGAGATTCCAGCCGCCCGTGTAGTAATAGGAGCCGGTGCGCGAGTCCGAGTACAGATCATCGCGCTTGATGTGCTGACGTTTGACCAGATAGTAGTCGGCCACCATGATCCCGTAGAGCGGGCCGAGCACGCCGCCGATCGTGCCCACGAAGAAGTTGATCGCCGTCGGCGAGCCGTAGAAGTGCCACGGCAGCGTAAGCAGGACAATGCCGCCGCCAATCAGGCCACCCTTGCGGAAGCTGATCTTCGAGGGCGCGATGTTGGCAAGGTCGAAGGCCGCGGACACGAAGTTCGCCACGATGTTGACGCCGATTGCGGCAATGATGAACGTCATCGAGCCCAGCGCGATCGCCGTGCTGTTGTCGATGCGGCCGACGACTTCGATCGGGTCCATGATCGCTTCGCCGAATACGGCGGTCGTTCCGGACGTGACCACCACCGTGACGATCGAGAACAGCATCCAGTTGATCGGCAGACCGAGCAGATTGCCGCGCTTCATGTCGCGCGCCGTCGGGGTGTAGCGCGTGAAATCGCCGAAGTTCAGCAGCAGCGTCGAGAAGTAGCTGACGATCAGCGCCGCGACCTTGATCATCCCGGTTACGACCTCCGGTGTGCTCAAGGTTTTCTTCGTCAGGCTCAGCCCGATGTTGCCGAGGCCGGCCTTCGAAACGATCCAGATGGCCAGCAGGAACATCACGACGTACACGGCGGGGCCGGCCCAGTCGATGAACGATCGCACCGTCTCCATCCCCTTGTAGAACAGCAGCAGTTGCAATCCCCACATGACGAGGTAGCATCCCCAGCCGAGCGCCGACAGCCCGACGAAGCCGTGCTGGGGGGTCGCCCACGGCTGCAGCGACGGAAAGAAGCGAAGCAGCACGATCTGCAGCGACACGGATGCGAGGTAGGTCTGCACGCCATACCAGACGATGGCCATCGTGGCGCGCATCAAGGCGGGCAGATTGGCGCCGAACACCCCGAACGACATGCGCGCGGCGACCGGAAAGGGAATACCGAGGCGCTGGCTCGGTTTGCCCATCAGATTGATGAACAGGAAGACGAGCAGGATGCCCGCGAGCATGCCGGTGAGTACCTGCCACCCGGTCAGCCCGGTCGCGAACAAGGCCGCCGCGAACACATAAGTGCCGACGTTGTGCACGTCGGTCATCCATAGTGCAAAGAGGTTGTAGGTTTTCCAGTTTCGCTTTTCCTCCGGAACCGGAGCCAGATCTTCGTTGTAGAGGCGAGGGCTGTAGCCGCTCGGGACAGATTCGCGTTCCATATGGCTATTCCTTGGTGGTCACCAGGCGATCTCTCGGGCTTTCGGGGACGAGGGCTTATCGTCCGGCGAGCGTGACGAGTGCGTCGCAGAGGACTTGCGCCCCTGCGGCCAGGTCTGCCGGGCTCGCGTTCTCCGCTTCGTTGTGGCTGATCCCTCTTTCGCACGGAACGAAGATCATGCCGGTCGGGCACAGCTTGAACATGTTCTGCGCGTCGTGGCCCGCGCCCGAGTAGATCTCCATGAACGGGTGATCGAGGCCGCGCGCGGCCTCGCGCACGGCGGCGAATGCGTCGTCCTCGAAACGGATCGGGGCTTCGCGCGAGATCTCGGTGAGCGTCGCGGCGCAGGGCCGGGCATGCTCGTGGAGCAGTCCGGCGATGGCGTCGCCGCGCTCGACGAGCGCGCGCTCATCCGGATGGCGAAAGTCGATCGTGAACTCGACCTGCGACGGTACGACTGCGAGCGAATTGGGCAGGACGTTGAATCGCCCCACGGTGAAACGGACGATGTCGTCCGGATCGGCCATCAGATGGCTCAATGCCCCAATGACGCGGTTCGCAGCCATCAGCGCGTCCTTGCGGCTCGCTTGCGGCGCCGTGCCCGCATGCGCGGCCTCGCCCTCGATCCGCACGACGAAGCGGCGCCAGCCCTGGATGCCGGTCACGACGCCGACGCGCTTGCCCCGCGCTTCGAGGATCGGCCCCTGCTCGATATGCGCTTCGAGATAGGCCCCCGGGACGACGCCAAGCGCGCGGCGCGGCGTCGGTCCGAGCGTTTGCCACGCGCGCAGCACTTCGTCGCGCACGGAAATGCCGTCGCGGTCCTTGATGTCGAGAAGGCTCTCCAGACGATCGGGAAACGCGTAGGCCTTCGATCCCATCAACGAGTGCTCGAAGCGGGCGCCTTCCTCGTTGGTCCAGCCGACGATCTCGATGGGGCGCACGGTTTCGATCGCGGCCGCGTCAATGGCCTGCAGCGCTTCGAGTCCCGCCAGGATGCCGTAGATGCCATCGAAGCGGCCGCCCCTGGGTTGCGAGTCGATGTGCGAGCCGGTCATCACCGGCGGCAGATCGTTGCGCCGCCCCGGGCGGCGGATGTAGACGTTGGCGATATCGTCCATCGCGAATTCGAAGCCGCTCTCCCGCGCCCAGTCGCGCAGCAGGACGCGCGCTTCGATGTCCTCGGTACTCAAGGCGAGGCGCGTGACGCCGCCGGCGGCAGTGCCGCCGAGTTCGGCCATGGCGGCGTGCCGCTGCCACAGCCGGTCGGTGTCGACGAACGATGAGGGGCGCACGGTGGCGGCTTGTGCGGGAATGGCAGGGCTATTCATGGACTTCGACTCCTCGTGTCTTCAGGTTGAGAACGCAAGTTGCGTTGGGAATGGAGCGGGTCGCCGCTCCGGAGGTGCGGATCTTTAGTAGGAACAATATTTGAAAAATAAAAGTACAAAAAAATCTATATACGAGTACATCAGGAGGAAAAGAAGAAGTCAAACTCAAACGTATTGGGGGAAACGCGTATCACGCACACGATGCCCGGGCCGCCACGACGGGAATCCGCCCTGCCGGGCCGGTGCGAGAGGGGATGTGGCTGTGCCGCGGCGGTAACTGCTTATACTGCTTGGACGTCATGGCTTGGGCGGTCTGGCATCCGATTGCGCCTGCTGGCGTTGCAGAGCGAGCGGCTCGGATGTAGCTGAAATGGAAAGGCTTGTCGCGAGAAATCACGTTTACTTTGTATTTTTATCGTGTAATATAAAAGGACAATTTATGAGCAAAGATGAGGCGATGAAACCGAAGAAGGCCCCTGGGGAAGGCAAAGCGGCAATGGCTCGCCGCAAGCGCGAACCGGAGGTGAGCGAGGAGTTCGACGAACTGGATGGTGCGGACGATTCGCCGAGCGATAACTTTATGCATTCGCAGATCCTTGCGGCGATCATCGAGCGGCGCTTGCCCGCCGGCACGAAGCTGCCGGAGGAGTCGCTGGCGCAGGCGTTCGGCGTGAGCCGTACGCGTGTGCGCAAGGTGCTCAATCGGCTGGTGCTGGAGAAGATCGTGGTTTTGACGCGCAATAAGGGCGCCTCGGTGGCCGAGCCGGACCTGAACGATCTGCGCGAGGTTTTCTCGGCGCGCAGGCTCGTGGAGGTGGGTCCCGTGCGGATGCTGTGCCAGCACGCGCAGCGGCATCAGATCGACGAGCTCAAGCAACTGGTGGCGCAGGAAGAGCAAGCGCGTCTGCGAGGCGACACCGTGAACGCGCTGAAGCTCTCGGGCGGATTCCACCTGAAGATCGCCCAGGCGGCCGGCAACCGTATCGTCGCCGATTTATTAGGCGTACTGATTTCAAGGACAACGCTGCTGGTATCGGATTTCCATCCCGATGTCCGGGGCCTTTGCGATATCCACGATCACCAGCGCATTTTTCAGGCGATCGAATCGGGCGACGCCAACGTCGCCGTGCAATTGATGGACGAGCATTTGCTGGCAATCGAGCAATCGACCCAGCGCGATCGCGATCAGGTCAACGACATCAACCTGGTCGAGCTTTTCAGCCAGGTGCGCGAGTAGGCAAGACGCGCGCGCCGGTGTTCCTTCCACGAGAGACAAGGAGACTTCCATGAGTGCGCAATATCCGCGGCAAATGTTCGGTTACGGCCCGCACGGCCCGGGGATGAACTGGCCCGGAGGAGCACGCGTCGCGGTTCAGATCGTCGTCAATTACGAGGAGGGCGGCGAAAACTGCGTGCTGCATGGCGATCGGGCATCCGAAACGTTTCTCTCGGAGATCATCGGCGCACAGCCGGTGGTCGGCGCGCGCCACGCCAACATGGAGTCGCTTTACGAGTACGGTAGCCGCCGGGGGTTCTGGCGGTTGCTGCGGGTGCTGGCCGAACGCGACATTCCTGCCACCGTGTTCGGCGTCGCCATGGCGCTCGAGCGCAATCCGCGCGCGGTCGATGCCATGATGGACGCCCAATGGGAGATTGCCTCGCACGGCTATCGCTGGATCGATTACCAGCACTTCCCGGAAGCCGAGGAAGTCGAACACATGATGCGGGCGATCGAGATCCAGAAGCGTCTAACCGGCACGCGCCCGCTCGGCTGGTACACGGGGCGAAGCTCGCCCAACACGCGCCGGCTCGTGGCGGCCGAAGGGGGATTTCGCTACAGCGCCGACAGCTACGCCGACGACTTCCCTTACTGGGAGGAATACGACGGCCGTGCACTGCTGGTCGTGCCGTACACGCTCGATGTCAACGATGCGCGCTTCGTGACCAGCCAGGGATACAACAGCGGCGAACAGTTCTTCCAGTACCTCAAGGACGCCTTCGACACCCATTACGCCGAGGGCGCGCAAGATCCGCAGATCATGTCGATCGGCCTGCATTGCCGGCTCATCGGACGCCCGGCCCGCTTGCCGTCGCTCGAACGATTTCTCGACTATGCGCAGCGGCATTCGGGCGTCTGGTTTTGTCGCCGCATCGACATCGCCGAGCACTGCCATCGCGAGTTGCCTCGTCAGCCGCAACTGATCGTCAATACCGACCCAACGCCTGCCTGATTCCCGCCCCGGACCCATTCATGAATAGCACGATTACCGCCGCCATTTCCCAGTTTCTCGATCAACACGCCGGGGAGCAGATCGACTTCCTGCGCGCGCTCGTGCGCACGCCGGCCGACAACCCGCCAGGCGATTGCGCACCGCACGCGCAGGTCACGGCGAGGCTGCTGGAGCAACTCGGCTTTCAGGTCGAGCGCCATCCGGTTCCGCCAGCGCTGTGCGCCGACCACAGCATGCGTAGCGCGACCAACCTGATTGCCCGCACGGTGTTCGGACAAGGCCCCGTCATCGCGCTGAGCGCGCACGGCGACGCGGTCCGGCCCGGCGACGGATGGACCTTCGATCCCTACGGCGGCGAGATCGCCGATGGATACCTGTATGGTCGCGGCGCGGCGGTGTCGAAGTCCGATATTGCTACGTATGCCTATGCGATCCTCGCGCTCAAGGCCTTGTCGCCGATGCCCGGCGGCACGCTGGAGCTGCACGTCACCTATGACGAGGAAGCGGGCGGCTACATCGGTCCCAGACGCCTGCTGGACGAGGGCCTGACGCGGCCCGATTACGCGATCTGTCCGGGGTTTTCCTATGACGTGGTGACAGGGCACGACGGCGTCCTGCATCTCGAAGTGAGCGTTGCCGGCAAGTCGGCGCATGCGGCGTGGCCGGAAACGGGCTTCGATGCGCTGGAGGCCGCGACGCGCGTACTCGAAGCCCTGTATCAGCATCGAAAGGGGTACCGGAATATCCGCTCGGGCGTGCCCGGCATCGAGTCGCCGACGCTCGTGGTTGGCTTGATCCAGGGCGGTATCAATACGAACGTCGTGCCGGACAAGGTGACGTTCCGCCTCGACCGGCGCATGATCCCCGAGGAGCGTCCGGACGAGGTTGAGGCTGCGCTGCGCGAGGTCATCGACGGGGCGGTCAAGGCGTGTCCGGGTATTACGGTCGAGGTCGCGCGCCTGATTGTGGCTCATCCGCTCGTGCCCAGCGAAGCGTCGATACAGATGGCGGACGTGCTCAAGCGGCATGCGTCGGAGGTCTTTGGAACGTCAGTGGGCACGTGCGGCGTGCCGCTTTACACCGACGCCCGCCACTACGCGTCGGCGGGCGTGCCGACCATTCTCTACGGCACGGGACCGAAGGACCCGCTGGACGCCAACGTCCATCGCGCCAACGAGCGTATCCGGGTGTCGGACTTGCGCCAGGCGACGGAAGTCGTCGCGCGTTTCGTCTACGACTGGCTGTCCGGCGTGCGCGCCTGACCGGAGCGGAAGGGAACAACAGGATGAGCTCAATCGAAACCCCGCGCGCCCTGGCGCGCCTCGCCGAATTTGCCGCTTCGCTTCGCGATGACGATATTCCCGTTTCGGTACGGCAGCACGCGGCCGTGGTTCTTGCGGACACGGTTGGCGCGTGCATGGCTGGCGCAAAGGCGCCAGAACTGCATGCGCTGATCGCCGGTGCGCCGCCCGGCCGCGCGTTGATGCTCGGAACAGGCACGCGCACGATTGCGGGCCACGCGGCGCTGTTCAACGGCGCGGCAGGAACCTGGGTCGAACTCGACGAAGGGCACTACGGTTCGGGCGGCCATCCCGCTATCCACGTGATTCCGGCTGCGCTCGCCGTGGCCGAACAACGCGCCGCCAGCGGCGCGGCGCTGATCACGGCGCTGGTGCTGGGCTACGAAGTCGCCGCCCGCATCGGCGCCGCGAGCCGATTGCGGCCGGAAGTGCACCCGCACGGGACGTGGGGCGGGTGCGGCGGCGCATTGGCTGGGGGCAAGCTGCTCGGCTTCGACGCGCAGCAGTTGACGCGCCTGCTGGCCGTCAGCGCCTCGACCGCGCTTGCGACGAGCCGGCAAGCGCCGCTCGAAGGCGGGACCATCCGGAATCTCTATGCCGGAATAGCGGGAGCAAATGCGTTGCTCTGCTGCACCTTGGCTGAAGCCGGTGTCACGGGAGGCGCCCACGATCTCGAAACGATATTCGGGCGCGTCCTGGGTGAACGGTTCGATGCGGGCAGGCTGGTCGAAGGGCTGGGCACGCACTGGATGATCACGAAAAACTTCATGAAGCGCCACGCGTGCTGCCGGGACACGCAGGGCGCGCTCGAAGCCCTGAACGTTGCACTGGCGCCCGCGACGTGGCACCCGGGGCTGTTTCGGCGGGTCCGGGAGGTACGGCTCCATGTGCCGCCTGCGGCGCGTGCGATGGATAACGTCGAGCCGGTCAACACGATCGCAGCGAAGTTTTCCATTCCGTTCGTGGTGGCGACGTGGCTATATCACGGCCATGCCGATGTCGAGGCCTTTGAGCCGCCAGCGGTCGCCAACGCCGACATCAGGTCGTTGGCTCGACGTATTTCGTTGGTAGTCCTTCCTTCATCCGATCAGGCGTATGCATTGCGCACGCGCATTGAATTGATGCTCGACAACGGTGCAATCCTCCATGGCGAGGCGGACCACTATACGGGAGATTTCGACCGACCCTTTGCGCCAGACGTTCTGCCCGCAAAATTTGCGCGTCTGACTGCCTGCTACTGGAAGCAGGAAGAAGCGAGACGGACGTTCGAGGCGATCACGCGCTGCGATGAGTTCGCGGACGTTCGTGAATTGACGGGAAGCCGCTTACAGGTGCAATGCTCCTGATTCTGTGATGTCTGCCGGCATTGGGGCGTGAAGACTCATTCCCGCCCCATTCGTTACTTCGACAGGAGCGGCTATCCAGTCGATCCTGGCGCACCGGTACGCGCAGCGCTCTACGGCGCAGCGATAAAGCTGATGCGGCAGCTGGCGGCGATCCAGGTGTTGACCCGGACGCTGCAAATAATGCAGCACCCTGCTGTTTAATCGCCGCTGCCTGTAGCGCTGCAAATCTCCTTATACTCATTTCACAACACCGAAACAAGGAGACAAGATGTCGGGCTTCGCAGTCAAATCCGCGCGTAGCGCCGACCTCCGGCACCACACGATGTGCCGTGTTCCCTTGCAATGGCAGTGCAAGCACGCACCCTCCGTACTCCAGTATCGCAACGCCAAACGTACGGCCCCACCCGGGCTCTCCTGATGTCGCTTGACGCACTGGCGCGGTACCTGCGCACAGCGCGTCTCCAGGGCCACACGGCCCGCAGCGCCCCCCCACAGTCGACGATTACGCCCGAAGCACCACGGTGCCAGGCGGGAGAACTTGCGCGCTCGCGAATCAGCATCCGCTTCAGCATTGGCAGAAGGAGAGGAAATGACACATCAACCCCAGCAGTCCGAAATCCAGAAGTCCGAAGGCTCCCGTTGGCCGCTTGAACTTGAGCTCGTAGCCAGCAAAAGGCATACGGCCGAAATTCGGGGCTTCACTTTCAAGTCCGTCCAGGGTGCGTCGTTGCCCGGGTTTTCGGCAGGGGCTCACATCGGTGTGCAGACGATAACGACGGAAGACATGTCGCTGGACACCGAACGCAGTTACTCCCTGATCAACAGCGTCGATCAGTCTGGGCAGTATGAGATCGCCGTGAAGTTTGAAGAGAACGGCCGTGGTGGTTCACGGCGTATG
The DNA here is from genome assembly GCF_905220245.1 of Paraburkholderia sp. J63. NCBI lineage: Bacteria > Pseudomonadati > Pseudomonadota > Betaproteobacteria > Burkholderiales > Burkholderiaceae > Paraburkholderia > Paraburkholderia sp. J63. The sequence goes on from NZ_CAJMZF010000001.1 coordinate 378,777, forward strand.
CACGCACTGAAGCTCGGCGACCGTGTGCGGGCGACGCTGCCCAAGAATGACTTCTCCCTGCATGCTGGACCTCAAGAAGCTGTGCTGATCGCCGGCGGCATTGGGATCACGCCCATATTGTCGATGGCCCGCGCGCTGGCTGCCGCTGGCACGAAGTTCGAGTTCCACTATGCATGCCGAACACCTGAAAGCACCGCGTTTCACCAGGAAGTCATGCAGTCGTGCGGTTCGTCGGCAAACATGTACTTCGACCACGGCGACCCGTCGCGGGGTATGAACCTCAAGAAGGTCCTGGCGTGCCCGAGTGCGAAGCGGCATGTCTATGTGTGCGGCCCCCGGCCGCTCATCGATGCGCTGATTGCGACATCCAGGGAATTGAACTGGGACGCCGGCCATGTCCACTTCGAACTGTTTGGTGCTCCGGTGGCGGCCGCAGGCGATCGCACATGCTCGGTCGAATTGCGCCGTAGTCAGCGAGTGCTCAACGTGGGTCCCCAGCAAAGCATTCTCGACGCGATGATCGATGCCGGCCTCGATCCCATGTTCGATTGCAGGCGAGGCGAGTGCGGTGTCTGCGCCGTGCGCGTCCTCGAGGGCCAGGTTGACCATCGCGACTACGCGCTTTCCGGCGAAGATCGCGCAGAACAGATGTGTGTCTGCGTTTCTCGCGCGAAGGGAGAAAAGCTGGTGCTCGACTGCTGACCCGATAACCGGGCAACGAATTCACATCCATCTTCAGATCACGAATTACGAATCACGGAAAAATCATGACTACGTTTGTCAAAAATGCCTGGTATGTAGCGGCGTGGAGCCGCGAAGTCGGGCGCGGGTTTCTGTCGCGTACGCTGTTGGGCGAGCAAGTGCTGCTGTATCGCCGACTGGACGGCAAACCGGTGGCGCTCGTCGATCGTTGCCCCCACAAGCTTGCGCCGCTGTCGTTGGGCGAACTGAAGGGCGACACCGTGCAATGTGGCTACCACGGCATGATGTTCGACTGCGCTGGAGCCTGTGTGCGTGTTCCGGGTCAGACCAACATTCCGCCTACCGCCCGGGTCACTTCCTTCCCGCTCGTTGAACGCTACGGCGCAGTCTGGATCTGGATGGGCGACCCCGAGCTCGCCGACGCCGGCGCGACCATCACGGAAGTCCCGCACTACGGCGACCCGGACTGGGGCCTGGTGGACGGCAATTACCTGCACTTCAAGTCCAACTATCTGAACATCACCGACAACCTGGTTGATCCGGCGCACACGACCTATGTGCACAAGAACACCATCGGCAACTCGGCTGGCGAGGACGTAGGCGTCAAAGTCGAGCAGGGCGACAGCCACGTGCTGGCCTACCGCTGGATCAAGGAGGCAGCGCCGGTGCCGCTCGTGGAGAAGATGGCGAATTTCAAGGGCCTGACTGATCGCTGGCAGTACTACTACCTGCATCTGCCCTCGACCTCGTATGTCGACTTCGGTTGCATCGACACTGGCGTGGAACCCACGGAGGCCAACAAGGATGAGGGCTTCCGCTCGTTCAGCTTCAACTTCCTGACGCCTGAGACCGAAGCCACGACGCATTACTTCTGGCTGCATCTGCGCAACTACCACGCGCACGACGCCGAGGTATCGACCGATGTCGTTCGCCTGATGACGCTGACGTTCGAGGAAGACGCGACGCTGCTGGAACACGTGCAGCGCGAGCAGGAGCGCACGGGTGTTCGCGAATACACGAGACTCGGCATCGACAACGCGCCAGCACGTATCCGCCGCATGGTTGACCGGCTCATCGCCAGGGAACAAGCACCGGCAGGGGCAGAAGCAGAGGAAGTGGCGGGATCCTGATCCAGGTAGCCACGTAGTCCGGGCCGTAATGCAAAGATTAATCAGGAGAACAGAGAGATGACGTTTTCAATTGGCTGCAATGGTCGGGGTGTTCAGCACACGAAACCCGTTTCGGTGGACGAGCAGTTCCGGATGATCAAGGAGTCGCGCGTTTTCGATCACTTCGACCGCATGCCGCAGCCGGGCGTGGAGCGCGAGTATCTGGACGCTGCCGAGCGCCATGGCATTCCGATCCGCACCGGTCTGTGGTCGTACACGGCGGGTCGCGACGAACAAGCGCTCGAGCATAACCTGCGCCTCTGCAAGGAAATGGGCGGCGAGTTCCACAACATCATGCTGTACCGTAACCACGCAAGTGGTCAGGAGGTGACCGATCAGCAGATCGTCGACTTCTATCTGCATGCGCACGATCTCGGCCAGAAAATCGGCATCGAGATCGGCTTCGAGGTCCATATTTACATGTGGTCGGAAGACCTGCGGAGGATCACGCCGATTGCCAGGCAGGTTCAGGCACAGGGTGTGCCGTTCAACTTCGTGCTCGATCACTCTCACGTGCTGCTGAAAGTGGAGAGCCCCGAAGAGCAGGACGCGAGCGGTATCCGTGCGGACGTGGAGTCCGGCCGCTTCATCATCGACCCCTTTGAGCCAGGGAACGTGATCGATGAGTGGATCGGGATGAACATGACCCACTGGCTGCAAATCCGTCCCGTGAGCCCGAATGGCCCGAAGAATCCGTGGCAGTTGAAGGACGGCGGCACCTGGGGGCGCGCCTGCCAGTACCCGTTCTTCAAACCTGCTGAAGGTGAATGGCATCTGCCCTGGCACGCCTGGCGTGTTGAGCCCTGCAAGGACGTCGTTCGCCGCGTGCTCCGTCACCACCGCGATACGCCGGATTCCCCGCTGCGCTACATCACCACCGACATGATCGACATGCCGGATTACGGTGGCGGCGTGAAGTATTCGCTATTCGAGCAGAACGTCGCAATTGCCGAGTGGTTCCGCAGCACGTGGGAATCGATCAAGGCCGAGCGCACGATCGCTGCCGGCGCCTGAGCGTCAACGCCAGCGCCTGAGGGTTGAATCCGGCCCTCAGCCAGGTAGAAGAAGAAACGAAGCGAAGCCACCCAGGTCCAGTCCCGGACCGGGGGCTCGCTCGCGGAGGAGACAAAGGATGAAAAAGCTTGCGGGCCTGGTGGCCCTCGCTGCGGCATGCGCTTCGGCTCCGGCATGTGCATTTACCTGGAGCGATACGTCGCTGGGCTGGAGTTATGGGCCGGATTATCATGAACCGTCGCTTACCGATGCGCAAGGCAACGCCAAGGACGTCGGCAAGAACACGGTCACGTTCACGCACGCGGATGGCTATACGTACGGGACGAACTTCTTCAACGTCGATATGCTGCTGTCGAACAGCGCCGATCCCGCGAACAATTCGAACATGGGGGCGACGGAGTTCTACGCTATCTACCGGCACAACCTGAGCATGAATGCGCTCACGCATTCGCAGGCCTTCACATGGGGCCCATTCAAGGATCTGACACTCGATGCGGGTTTCATCCTCGGCAGCAAGAACAACGCGTTCGCTTCGAGCAAGCGTGCGATTGTGATCGGGCCGAACTTCGAGCTCAACGTCCCCGGCCGCTGGGATGTGGCACTCCTGTACTACAAGGAAAACAACAACAACGGCATCGTTGGCCAGCGCGTGACCTTCAACTCCACATGGTCGATTGAATCGTCGTGGGGGGTGCCGTTTCACGTTGGCCCCATGGCAGCCAGCTTCGAAGGCTTCCTCGATGTCGTGGGACCCAAGGGCAAGGATGGCTTCGGCGACGATACGAAGACCGAACTGCTGTTCCGCCCGAAAGTGATGTTCGACGTTGGTGCGCTGTTCGGACACAAGAATGTGTTCCGGCTCGGCGCCGGTTGGGAGTATTGGGTCAACAAATACGGGACCAACCATCATACGACGCCCGGCGCGTTGCAGAGCACGCCCTTCGTGACCGCCGATATCCATTTCTAACCTGGCTGGGATCGGCGCCGAAGCCATCGGGTCTCACCTGTCATCGTTCGAACCGCATCGTTCGATCGCAGCAACCAGGGCTTCGATCAGATAAAGCGCGGGGCAGGTCGATGGGCCGCCGTGGTGCGCCGCCACTGAATGACTGAATGACCGCCGGATCGCATGACGGCATCGCATAGTGCGGTGCTCGTGTGCCTCAACAGAAAGTCGCCCGTCCAGTGAACGGCGCGACACTCAGGAGACGGAGATGCAAGCGCAGACTATCCAGACCACCGACGCAGTGGACCGCAAGTTGCCACTCGGTCCATTGACCGTGCTTGGCATTCAGCACGTACTTGTCATGTACGCGGGCGCGATTACTGTGCCGCTCATCATTGGCGGCGCGTTGAAATTGCCTCCGGACCAGGTCGCATTTCTGATCAACGCCGACCTGTTTGCGAGCGGCATTGCTACGCTCATCCAGACGTTGGGCTTTTGGGGTTTCGGCATCCGCCTGCCGGTCATGATGGGTGTGACCTTCGCTGCTGTCGGCCCCATGATTGCCATCGGTACGAGTCCGGAATTGGGCATTCAGCACATCTTCGGCGCGGGCCTCGTCGCCGGCTTGATTGGCATCTTGCTGGCACCGGCCATGAGTCGCTTGATCGCGTGGTTTCCGCCCGTGGTTACCGGAACCGTCATCACCGTGATCGGCGTCACCCTCATGGAGGTGGCCATTAATTGGTCCGGCGGCGGTGTGGGTAATCCGAATTTCGGTGATCCTCTATATCTCGCCATCGCCCTCTCCGTGCTGGTCTTCATTGTCTGTGTGATGAAGTTCGCGAAGGGCTTCATGAGTCGCATCGCCGTATTGATGGGCATTTTGTTTGGCACCCTCGTGGCTGCGCTGTGTGGCAAGCTCACCCTGGCGGGTGTCGAATACGCGCCGTGGTTCAATGTGGTCACGCCGTTCCACTTCGGCTGGCCCAGGTTCGACATCGCATCCATTGCGGCCATGACCATCGTGCTGCTCGTGTGCTACATCGAGTCCACCGGTATGTTCCTTGCCGTTGGCGAGATTTGTGGTCGGCCCGTGGATGGCCAGGCTCTGACACGGGGGCTTCGCACGGATGGACTGGGCACTGTGATTGGTGCCGTATTCAATACGTTTCCCTACACCTCCTACTCGCAGAACGTTGGCCTGGTAGGCGTCACGGGTGTCCGCTCACGCTGGGTCTGCGTGGCCGGCGCCATCATCCTTGTCGTGCTGGGAACGTTGCCGAAACTGGCGACGATTGTTGCCTGCGTGCCGCCTTTCGTCATCGGCGGCGCCGGCATCGTGATGTTCGGCATGGTGGCCACCACGGGCATCCGTATCCTCGCCGACAGCAATTTCCAGAGGAATCCACATAATTTCTATATCGTCGCCATCAGCCTCGGCGTGGGATTGATCCCCATGGTGTCGCAGAAGTTCTTTCACGCGATGCCCGCGAGTCTCTCGCCGCTGCTGCATAGTGGCATTCTGTTGGCTTCGGTGACTGCCGTGATTCTGAATCGCGTTTTCAATGGGACATCGAAGACCAGCCTCAATGACACAAAGGACACGGCTGCCGCGGGCGCAGGACATCACTGATCGACCTCTCACCAGGCAACAGGGAGACCAACCATGAAATCGGAATCACGTTTGAACAAAAGTTGCGGCGCGCTGTGCATACTGTCGGCGCTCGCGATCTCCAGCCTGACCCCTGCGATGGCCCAGCCCGGAACCTCGGCTAGCGGAGCCGCCACGACGTCTGGTGTCATCACCGGGTCTGCTACAGCGGCTTCTACGACGAAGGCCGCAGACCGTACCCTGTCCAAAGCCGTTCGTGCCGCAATGCAGAAGGAGCGCGGGCTGGATACGACCGGGGTGGCAATTCGCGCACACGAAGGCGAGGTGACGCTTAAAGGCTCGATGCCGAATGCGGATCAGATTGCCACCGCCCAGCGGATCGCCCAATCCGTGCCTGGTGTCGTTTCGGTGACGAACAAACTCGTGGTCGCTCCCCACGGCGGTCTGGGACGCTAGTCCATCCCACTCCGGGGGGCTCCTGATGACCAGGTGCTCCCGATCAATCCCTGCTACGTAAAACCTCAATTTATATAGGATTACTATGAAATCACGCGCCGCTGTTGCGTTCGCCCCGGGCAAACCCCTTCAAATCGTTGAGATCGACGTTGAGCCACCGAAAAAGGGCGAGGTCATGGTCAAAATCACGCACACGGGTGTATGCCACACCGATGCTTTCACACTCAGCGGGGACGACCCCGAAGGCCTGTTCCCCGTCGTGCTGGGCCACGAAGGTGCGGGTATCGTTGTTGAGGTCGGTGAAGGCGTGACTTCGGTGAAGCCTGGTGATCACGTGATCCCCCTGTACACCGCTGAATGCGGCGAGTGCCTGTTCTGCAAGAGCGGCAAAACCAACCTGTGCGTCTCGGTCCGCGCAACCCAGGGCAAGGGCGTGATGCCTGATGGCACGACTCGCTTCAGCTACAACGGCCAGCCTCTGTACCATTACATGGGGTGCTCCACGTTCAGCGAGTACACCGTGGTGGCCGAAGTGTCGCTCGCCAGGATCAACCCGGATGCCAACCCGGAACAAGTCTGTCTGCTGGGTTGCGGTGTCACCACCGGTCTGGGTGCGGTGAAGAACACGGCCAAGGTGCAGGAAGGCGATACGGTTGCCGTGTTCGGGTTGGGCGGCATCGGGCTGGCCGTGCTTCAAGGCGCGAAGCTTGCCAAAGCCGGCCGCATCATTGCTGTCGATACCAATCCGGGCAAATTCGAACTCGCGCGGGCCTTCGGTGCCACCGACTGCGTGAACCCCAAGGATTACGACAAGCCCATCCAGCAGGTGATCGTTGAAATGACGGGCTGGGGCGTGGACCACAGCTTCGAGTGCATCGGCAACGTGAACGTCATGCGTGCTGCCCTCGAATGTGCGCATCGCGGCTGGGGTCAATCGGTTGTCATCGGCGTGGCGGGCGCGGGGCAGGAAATCTCGACGCGCCCGTTCCAGCTCGTCACTGGCCGCCGTTGGCTGGGCACGGCCTTCGGCGGCGTGAAGGGCCGTTCGGAGCTTCCTGGTATGGTCGAAGACGCGATGGAAGGCCGCATCGATCTCGCTCCGTTCGTGACCCACACGCGTGCTCTCTCCGACATCAACGAAGCCTTCGACCTGATGCACGAAGGTAAGTCGATCCGCACCGTCATTAACTACTGATCGCCAGGGACGCAGCGTATGGAACGCATCGAGCATCACGTGAGCTTTGGCGGGAGCCAGGAGGTGTGGAAACACAACTCGACTACCGTCAATTGCGAAATGAATTTCGGCGTGTTTCTGCCCGAACAAGCATTGCGTGGGCAGGAATGTCCGGTGCTGTACTGGCTTTCGGGCCTGACGTGTACCGAACAGAACTTCATCACCAAGTCCGGCGTGCAGCGCTATGCGGCACAACACGGGGTCATCGTCGTTGCCCCGGACACCAGTCCACGGGGGAAAGGGGTTCCCGACGTCCCTGAGTACGATCTTGGCCAGGGCGCGGGGTTCTACGTGAACGCTACCCAGCAGCCATGGGCCTCGCATTTCCGCATGTACGACTACGTGGCTCACGAACTGCCAGCCGTTGTCGAATCCACGTTCCCGACCAACGGGGCGCGGTCGATCAGCGGGCACTCGATGGGCGGCCACGGGGCCCTGATCGTGGCGCTGCGCAATCCTGGCCGCTACCGGTCGGTCTCGGCGTTCGCACCTATCGTGGCCCCAGGCCAGGTCCCCTGGGGAGAAAAGGCACTCACCGCGTATCTGGGTGACGACCGCCAGGCGTGGATGCAGTATGACGCTGTGGAGCTGGTGGCCAAGGCCAGTGAACGACTGCCGCTACTCGTGGATCAAGGTCAGGATGACGAATTTCTCGACTCGCGCCTGCGACCGGAACTGTTGGAGGATGTGTGTGCGAAAGTCGGGCACCCGATGATACTCAACATGCGGGAAGGCTACGACCACAGCTACTACTTCGTCTCCAGCTTTATTGGCGAACACATGAAGTTTCACGCCAATGCTTTGACGTGACCCCGCATGCCCGGAAAGGAGCGCCTTTTCTCTAGAGAGGAATGCCCCAGGTTGCCAGCCCCGGCAATATGTGAGGCAAAGTGTGCCGCGGCCAGGTTCAAGGTCTGGGGTTAGGGGGTTCAGCGTTGGTATCTCCCGTTATTGAAATCCAGCACCGCCTGGCGGATTTCATCCGCCGTGTTCATCACGAACGGGCCATACGCGACCACGGGCTCGTCGATGGGCTCGCCGCCGAGCACCAGCATCGTCGTGTCGCTGGAGGCGTCGATCTGCACGTCGGTGCCCGCGCGCTCGAACAGCACCAATTCGCCGTCGCCCACCGGCTCGCCGTTCACCACGATGCTTCCGTGCCGCACGACCAGCGCCAGCGAGCGTCCCGCAGGGTACACGAGGCGCGTGCCTTGGCCGCCCTTCAGACGCATGTCCCAGACGTCCATCGACGTGAACGTGAGGGCCGGTCCCGCATGGCCCGCATAGTCACCCGCGATCACGCGCACGCTGCCCGCTTCTCCGGGCAATTCCACGGACGGAATCGCGTCAGCGAGCACCGTTTGGTAGCGCGGCGGCGTCATCTTGTCCTTCGCGGGCAGGTTCACCCAGAGCTGCGCCATTTCGAGCGTGCCGCCCGACTTGGCGAAATCGGCCGAGTGAAACTCCTCGTGAATGATGCCTGCGCCCGCGGTCATCCACTGGACGTCGCCGGGGCCGATCTTGCCGCCGCCGCCCGACGAGTCGCGATGTTCGAGCTCGCCCTCGTAGACGATCGTCACTGTTTCGAAGCCGCGGTGCGGGTGCTGGCCGACGCCGCGCCGGTGCGTGGCCGGATCGAATTTCGCGGGGCCCGCGTAGTCGAGCATCAGGAACGGGCTCAGGTCACGGCCTACCGTATGGTCCGAAAACAGCGTGCGAACCGGGAAACCGTCGCCGACCCAGTGCTGGCTGGGGTTGCGGTACTTGCCGAGAATCTTCTTCATGGGGCGAATCCTTATCTTCCGGCCGGAACGGCCTCGTTGACATGAAGAGAAGATAGGATCGCGCACCGGTTTCCGGTAGTGGGCGCCGGCGGTCCACAGCGTCTCATGGGTGGAACGCGGGCACGAGCGTTCGTGTGGCGCGGGGCCGTTGCTACCGAACGGCGGTGCTATTCAGGGGAATCCAGGGGGAATTGCGGGGCGGGAAAGCTGCATTTACACGCCTTACACGCTTTATCCGCCGCGTCGCCAACCAATTCAACATATCAACCTGGTTATGCAGATGTTTTGATCGGCTATTCGCATGGCCCGGGATCATAGAAGATCGCCGGGACGCCCGGAATACCCCTCGCGGGAAATCAGTATTGCGCGCGAGGGATAAGCCGGCGCAACCGTTGACCGGCAAGCCATTGCCCGTTTCCCGCCGCTCGCCAGGGGTTTTCCAGTGCTATGCGCGCCGGGCGGCATTTTCTACGCTCTCCCGCATTCGAACCTCACGCCCCGCAGCCCGGCGCGCCCGCGCGCCGGTACAGATTCCAGTGTCGCCAGTGTGCAGCCCCACACGGACGAACGTTCATGAGTTTCGCGCGCCACTCGCCGGTGAGCGCGGCGCAACGCAGTCCGCGGAGAGGAAATGAAGCGAAATCGTAATGCCAAGATCATAGCGACGCTCGGGCCAGCCAGTTCGGACCCGAAGGTCATCCGCGCGCTTTTTGAAGCGGGTGTCGACGTCTTCCGACTGAATTTCAGTCACGGCACGCACGACGACCATAGCGAGCGTCATGCGGAAATCCGCCGCCTGGAGCAGGAATATGGGCGCCCGGTCGGCATTCTGCTCGATCTGCAGGGGCCGAAGCTGCGGCTCGGCACCTTCGAGAACGGCTCGGCGGAACTCGCCGTCGGGGCCCGTTTCCGTCTCGATCTCGATACGACGCCGGGCAGCCAGGCGCGCGCGCCGCTCCCGCATCCCGAGATCTTCCAGGCCATCAAGCCCGGTTCGGAACTCCTGCTCGACGACGGCAAGATCCGTCTGCGCGTGGAGGAATCGAGCGACAGCTTCGCCGAGACCGTCGTGCTCGCGGGCGGCCGCATTTCCGACCGCAAGGGCGTGAACGTGCCGGGCTCGCACCTGCCGATCTCGCCGCTCACGAAGAAGGATCGCGCCGATCTCGCGTTCGGTCTCGAACTCGGCGTCGACTGGGTGGCGCTCTCGTTCGTGCAATGCGTGGAGGACATCGAGGAAGCGCGCGCGCTGGTCGGCGACCGCGCGTGGATCATGGCCAAGCTCGAAAAGCCGCTGGCGATCGATCACCTCGAAGGCATCGTCCAGCGTTGCGACGGCGTGATGGTCGCGCGCGGCGACCTGGGCGTCGAGCTGCCCGCCGAGCAGATTCCGGAGCTGCAGCGCCGCATCATCCGCGAATGCCGCCGCGTCGGCCGCGTGGTCGTGGTGGCGACGCAGATGCTCGAATCGATGACGAATTCGCCGGTGCCCACGCGCGCGGAAACCTCCGACGTCGCCGGGGCGATCTACGAAGGCGCCGACGCCGTGATGCTCTCGGCCGAATCGGCGAGCGGCAAGTTCCCGCTCGAAGCGGTCACCACGATGAACCGCATCATCGAGCGCGTGGAGGGCGATCCGGCCTACCGCGAGCAGATCGACGCCTCGCATACGCGCGCCGACGCCACGGTCGCCGACGCGATCTGCTGCGCGCTCAGGAAGGCGGTGCAGCTGATCGAGCCGGCCGTGACGGTCACGTATACGAGCTCGGGCTTCACGAGCTTGCGCGCGGCCCGCGAGCGGGCTTCGTCGCGCATCGTCGCGTTGACGCCTTCGGAGACGGTCGCGCGCCGGCTCGCGCTGACCTGGGGCGTGCATGCGGTGCCGCGCGTGGAGGCGTCCAACGTCGACGAGATGATCGGCCTCGCGTGCCGCGCGGCGGTGAGCGAAGGGTTCGGCCGTGAAGGCGATCTTGTGGCGATTGCCGCGGGCCTGCCGTTCGGCGAATCGGGCACGACGAACCTGCTCCAGATCGCGAAGATCTCGGGCGAGGCGTAAAGCCGGACTAGACCGAGAGCGAGAACTGGAAGGACAATGCAGCGCCCCTCACAGCAGCGGCAGCGTGAGCCGGATGTGTTCGGCAAACGCCGCCGTGAGATGTGAGGGGCGCTTGCGTTCGAACTTCAGCGTAATGCCCACGGCGGGCAAGGGCGGCAGCCCCGGATCGCCGTGCAGGATCGCGAGATCGGCGGGCACGGCCGTTTGCGTCATCACCGCGAAGGCCTGCCCCGAGCGCACCAGCGCAGTCAGACCCGAGAGGCTGCTGCTCGCGTAGGCCACGCGGTAAGCGCGGCCGATGCGCTGCAGCGCTTCACATGCGGCCACGTGGTCGAGCGTGTCCGGGTCGGAGAGCGCGAGCGGCAACGGGTCGAAATGCGCGGGATCGAGCCCCGGATAGCCGATCCACACGAGCTGCTCGTGGCGGATGATGTCGTCGTCAGTGTGGTCTTTTGTGGTTTCATGCGCGGCGCCCGTGGTGTCTGTGGCTTCAGGCAGCGAAATCATCGCGAGATCCACGGCGCGGCTTTCCAGTTGCTCGATGAGGCGCGGCGTGGGTCCGCACACGACTTCCACGAGCGCCTGCGGGTGCTGGCGCGAAAACTGGCGCAGCAGCGCGGGCAGAAACACGGCGGCGTAGTCGTCAGGGCAGCCGAAGCGGATCGTCCCCGTCAAGCCCTTGCCGCACAGATCGGCCATGGCCTCGTCGTGCAGCCGCAGCATGCGCTGCGCGTGCATCAGCAGGCGCTCGCCCGGATTCGTGAGCACCACGCCGCGCCCGGTGCGCTGGAACAGCGGCTGATCGACGATTTCCTCCAGGCGCTTCATCTGCTGGCTCAGCGCGGACTGCGTGCGGCCGACGCGGCTGGCCGCGCGGCTCAGCGAGCGCACTTCGGCCACCACGGCAAACGAACGCAGCAGATCGATTTCGAGCGACTGGCTCACGATATTCGCTCCCGGTATCCAACGCCGATATTAGCCATTTTGCTGGCTCGCATTAGAACTATTCGATTCTATAAAACCAGAGCCGCGCCTACACTGCAAGTCATTCCCGCCAGATTCCACCCGTATCCACACGCAACCGCCAGGAGAAGCACGGTGACCCGGAACGACGACGCAACGTTTTGGCGCAACGCCAGGCAGCACCTCATCCGCTACGGCGGCACCTTCGAGCCGATGATCATCGAGCGCGCCCAGGGCAGCTTCGTCTACGACGCCGATGGCCGCGCGATCCTCGACTTCACCTCGGGGCAGATGAGCGCGGTGCTCGGGCACAGCCACCCGGAAATCGTCTCGGTCATCAACGAATACGCGGGCAAGCTCGACCATCTGTTCAGCGGCATGCTCTCGCGGCCCGTGGTCGATCTCGCGACGCGGCTGGCCGACGTCACGCCCGACGGGCTCGATCGCGCGCTGCTGCTCAGCACCGGCGCGGAGTCGAACGAGGCCGCCATCCGCATGGCGAAGCTCGTGACGGGCAAGTATGAGATCGTCGGCTTTGCGCAGTCGTGGCACGGCATGACGGGCGGCGCGGCGTCGGCAACCTATAGCGCGGGGCGCAAGGGCGTCGGTCCCGCGGCGGTCGGTTCGTTCGCGATTCCCGCGCCGTTCGCGTACCGGCCGCGCTTCGAGCACAACGGCCACTACGACCCGCTTGCGGAGCTCGACTACGCGTTCGATCTCATCGATCGCCAGTCGAGCGGCAATCTCGCGGCCTTCATCGCGGAGCCGATCCTGAGCTCGGGCGGCATCATCGAGCTGCCCGAAGGCTATATGGCGGCGCTCAAGCGCAAATGCGAAGCGCGCGGCATGCTGCTGATACTCGACGAGGCCCAAACCGGCGTGGGGCGCACCGGCACGATGTTCGCCTGCGAGCGCGATGGCGTGACGCCCGACATTCTCACGCTCTCGAAGACGTTGGGCGCGGGGCTGCCGCTCGCGGCCGTCGTGACCTCCGAGGAGATCGAGGAGCGCGCGCACGAGCTCGGCTATCTGTTCTACACGACGCACGTGTCCGATCCGCTGCCGGCCGCCGTCGGCCTGCGGGTGCTGGAGGTGGTGGAGCGCGAGGGGCTGGTGGCGCGCGCGAACGTGATGGGCGATCGGCTCCGGCGTGGCCTGCTCGATCTGATGGAGCGTTTCGAGTGCATCGGCGACGTGCGCGGGCGCGGGCTCCTGCTCGGCATGGAGATCGTCAAGGACCGCCGCACGAAGGAGCCCGCCGACGGGCTGGGCGCGAAGATCACGCGCGAGTGCATGAATCTCGGGCTCAGCATGAATATCGTGCAGTTGCCGGGCATGGGCGGCGTGTTCCGGATCGCACCGCCGCTGACGGTGAGCGAGGAAGAGATCGACCTAGGTATTTCGCTGCTGGGGCAGGCGATCGAGCGGTCGCTGTAATCGTCCGTGCGCGCGCCTGGCGCGCGCACGGAACGAAGCGCTTCATCGATCAACCAATCATAAACGGCGGCGCGGCGGCACGCGAAACCAGGTGATCGCCACCACGAGCAGAAACATCACATAGGCCACCGCGAACACCCAGCCCGGAAAGTTGTAGTAGAGCCAGTCGCTGACCCAGCGCTGCACAAAGCCTTCCTGGCTTACGCTGCCGGTACGCAGCCAGTCTTCGAGCACCGTGAGCGGGCACGGGATGTCGAGCACGGCCAGCAGCGCGACGATGCCGATGGCCGCGAGATGCACGATGCGCAAGACGCGATTGCGCACCCAGCCTTGCCCGAACGCCGCGCCCACCCAGATCGCGGCCAGCCCGCCGACGATGAAGAGCACCAGCAGCGCGTGCAGCACGAGAACGATGTTGGCCAGCCAGTTCACGCTACGCTTTCCTGATCGATTGTTTCCACGCGTATTCGCTGCATTTTCCGCGCTTTGCGCATGAGCGGGTGGACACGCACGCATCACGCGCCGGGATACCCCACCCCCAGCATCGGGCATCCGGCTTGCGCAAACGGGGCACCATGCCTTCATGAGCGCCATGCGGCCATGCTTCGCGAACGAATCGGTCTTCTCAGGCAAAAAAAGCAGCAACACACCCAGGGCGGCGAGCAGGACCGCAGCGGCCAGGCCGTGCTCGTGCTCGGCGCGCTGGGCGTGGTGTTCGGCGACATCGGCACGAGCCCCATCTACGCGTTGCGCGAGGCGGCACTTACTGCGCACTCGAACGCCGAGATGGAGATCATGGGGCTGCTCTCGATGATCCTCTGGGCCGTACTCATCGTCGTCGTGCTCAAGTACGCATGCTTCGTCATGCGCGCCGACAACGAAGGCGAGGGCGGCATCGTCGCGCTCACGGCGCTCGTGCGCGCGGGTTTTGCGCGCGCAGGACGGGGCGCACCGCGCGCGCTGCTGCTCGCCGGTCTCGCGGGCGCCGCGATGTTCTACGGCGATTCGATGATCACGCCCGCCATTTCCGTGCTCTCGGCCGTGGAGGGGCTGCACGAGATCAATCCCGCGTTCGGCGCGGCGATCCTGCCCATCTCCGTGGCGATTCTCGTCGCGCTGTTCCTGTTCCAGCGACGCGGCAGCGCCGTGGTCGGCCGCACCTTCGGGCCGGTCATGGCGCTCTGGTTTCTGAGCCTCGCCGCCGTGGGCATCTACCGGATCGTGCTTTATCCGCACATCCTCGCGGCCGCCTCGCCCGCGTGGGCCGTGCGGCTCGCGCTCGCGCGTCCGGGCCTCGCGTTCGCCGTGCTGGCCGCCGTGATTCTCGCCTTGACCGGCGCCGAGGCGCTTTACGCCGACATCGGCCATTTCGGCAAGCGCGCGATCCGCATCGCCTTCTTTGCCGTCGTGCTGCCCGCGATCGTGCTCGGCTATTTCGGCCAGGCGGCGACCATCCTTTCCGATCCCGGCAGCGCGAGCCAGCCGTTCTTCCATTCGGTGCCGCATTGGGCGCTGATTCCCACCGTGGGCATTGCGATGCTCGCGACCATCATCGCTTCGCAGGCCGTCATTTCCGGCGCGTTCTCGATGACGAGCCAGGCCATCGAACTCGGCTTCCTGCCGCGCATGCGCACGATCGAGACCTCGCACGCGCGGCGCGGCCAGGTCTACGTGCCCGCCGTGAATCTGGGCCTGTGCGTTGCCGTAGTGTTCCTCGTGCTGTTCTTCCGCAGCTCGGGCAAGCTCACGTCGGCCTACGGGCTCGCGGTGGGGCTCACGATGCTGACCACCTCGCTGCAGATGCTGGCGGTCTGCCGCAAGGTTTGGGGCTGGTCGCGGCTCGCGACGGCGCTCGTCTGCGTGCCGTTACTGCTCGTGGACCTTCTGCTGGTGGCGGCCAACGTGCCCAAGATTCCGACCGGCGGCTGGTTCCCGGTGACGGCCGGCGCGCTGCTGCTCGTGGTCATGACCACATGGAACCGCGGGCGCGAGCTCGCGGCGCGGCACGCATCGCACGGCGAATCGCTCGACGCTTTCCTGCGCAGAGCATGCGCGGGCGGGGGCGGAGAGCAGGGTGGACAGACCGCGCACGCGCGCGTGCCGGGCACGGCGGTCTATCCCGGCAGCGCGCCGGGCATGACGCCGGCCACGCTCGCGAGCAACGTGGCGCACAACCACGTGCTGCATCGGACGGTGATCGTGTTCGCGAACGTCTCGGAGTCGGCGCCGCAGGCCGATGAAGAAACCCGCATCGACGTACGCGACCTCGGCGACGGCTGCTACGAGGTCGTCGCGCATCATGGCTTTGTCGAGCGTCCGAACCTGCCGCATCTGCTCGAATCGCTGGGCGGCAGGCTGGGCGACTGGCGCTTCGATCCGGCCCAGACCACCTTTTTCCTGCCGCGCGACGAAGAACTGCACCCGCAGGCGAATCGTCATATCAGCAGTTGGCGTCAGCGTCTGTTCGCGTTCATGTCGTTTCATTCGGCATCGAGCGCGGAGTATTACGGCTTGCGGCCCGAGCATGTGGTGGAGCTGGGCGTACAGGTCGCGTTGTGACGTTTCCACGGCACGACCTCAAGGCGGATGATCGCCGTGCTCGAGCAATTCGGGCTCGAAAAACACCCAGCGCGCGTCGGGAAAGGCGTCCTGCAGCGCGTGCTCGATGCGGTCGACGGTGCGCACGAGCTCGTCGGCGCTGCGCTGCGCGACCATTTCCGCCTGAACCGCGACGACGAGACTGTCCGACCAGCGCAGCACGACGAGGCTCACGACGCGCTCGATTTCCTCGCGCGCTTCGAGCCATGCGCGCATCTCGTTGCGCACGCCGGTGCGCGCGGCCTCGCCGACGATCAGCGACTTGATCTCGCGTAGCGACACCACGGCCGTGGTCATCATCACGCAGCCGACGCCAATGCTGCCGAGCGCGTCGAAGCCGGGCCAGCCGGTCGCGGCGGCGAGCGCCGTGCCCGCGAGCGAGACCAGCACGCCCGCGAGCGCGGCGCTGTCCTCGCCGATCGAGAGCATGACCTCGACCTGGCCGGTCTCGCGAAACCATCGCCACAGGCCGCCCTTACGGTGGCGGCGATCGATCGAGCGGATCGAGGCGCGCAAGGCGAAGCCCTCGACGGCGGCCGAGCCCAGCAGCACGCCGGCGGCAATGCCGAGATGGTCGAGCGTGGCGCCATGCCAGAGCCGCCACACGCCGATGCCCACCGAAAGCAGCCCGCCGATCAGGAAGAATTGCAGCGCGACGAGCACGGCGTAGAAATGCGTTTCGCGGCCGAAGCCGAGCGGGTGCATCTCGTCGGGCTGTTCGCTCGAAGCGCGGCGGCCGGCGATGAGCAGCACCTGGTTCAGGCAGTCGGCGCTCGAGTGCGCGGCTTCGGCGAGCGTCGCGCCCGAGTTCGTGTAGGCGGCGGCCGCGAATTTGCAGAGCGCCACCACGATGTTGGAGGCGAGTGCGTAATAGACGGCGCGGGGGACCCTGGCGGACATAGGCGATGAGCGGGGCGTCGGCGGCAGCGCGCACCGCGTCGATTCTTTCGTTGTGTCAGGCAGCGCAAGCGACGTACCGCATGTCTGCGGCCAGCCGGGGGCGTAGTGGCACGTCGCTTGCTCCTCGTGTGTGCCCGGCGATCGGGAGCGGTGGATGCCGCATTGCATCAGCGCGCACGGCATGCACGCCGGGGCTCGCCGGTGCTGATGCCGGCATGCATGGCGCGGGTGTAAAACGAGGACGATATGGCCACGACAGACAGAACGATCGGGACGATCGGGACCAACGGGAACGCTACGATGTCCGAAGCATTTTGCATCGGCGCGTGGGGTCGACGGCTCTTGCTGCGGCGTCTCGCGGCGGCTTCGCTGGCGGGCGCGCGCCTCGGGCGATGCGGGAACCGCTGCTCATGAGCCGCCGCATCGAAGACTACGCGCTGCTCGCGGACGGCCGTGGCGCCGCGCTGCTCAGCCGCGACGGCACGATCGACTGGCTCTGCTGGCCGCGCTTTGACAGCGAGCCGAGCCTTGCGGCGCTGCTCGGTACGTCTGAAAACGGCCACTGGCGCGTGGCGCCCGCCGAGCCCGCGCACAGCATCAGCCGTGGCTACGAAGACGACACGCTCGTGATGCAAACCGATTTCGAATGCAACGGCGGCTGCGTGCGGCTCACCGACTTCATGGCCGTCGAGACGCATGAGCCGTGCATCGTGCGCATGGTCGAGGGACTGCACGGCAGCGTCACGATGCGCGCGATTCTGCATCCCCGTGCCGATGCGGATGCGCCGCCGCCCGTGCTCGTGCCCGAGCAGGGCGTGGTGACGATGCGCACGGCGAGCGGCGCGATGACGCTGCGCGCGGACGTGCCGCTACGCGCGCGCGGACACGCGCTCGAAGCGTCGTTTGCGCTGCAGGCAGGCAAGCGTGTCGTCTTCACGCTGTGCCATGGCGAGGCGCCCGGCATCGACACGGTGACCGCGCCGCTCGCGCTGCAGGACACGCGGCGCCATTGGCGGCACTGGATCGACGGCTTCGACGATCGCCGCACGCATTGGCCGCAGGCCGTGCGGCGCTCGCTGCTCACCTTGAAGGCGCTGATCTACCGCCCGAGCGGCGCGATGGTCGCGGCGCCCACGACCTCGCTGCCCGAGGCGCCGGACGGGGGCATGAACTGGGATTACCGCTATTGCTGGCTGCGCGACGCGAGCTTCGCGCTGGAAGCGCTGATCGAAGCAGGCTTTCACAAGGAGGCGCTGGCCTGGCGCGACTGGCTGCTGCGCTCGCTCGGCGAGACCCTGGACACCTTCCACATCATGTATTGCGTCGAGGGCGAGCGCGTGCCGCGCGAGCGCACGATTCCCGCGCTCGCGGGCTGGCGCGGCGCGGGACCGGTGCGCATGGGCAACGCGGCGGCTACGCAATACCAGCCCGACGTATTCGGCGAGGCGCTCGACTGCCTCTATCTCGCGCGCAAGGCGGGCATAGACTCCGTGGAAGGCGAGGCCGAACTCGAAGCGCGCATCGTGCGCTGGCTGCTCGATCATTACCACCGGCCGGGCTCCGGCATCTGGGAATCGCGCACCACGCCATGCCATTTCACGACCTCGCGTGTGATGGCCTGGGTCGCGCTCGACCGCTTCGTTACGCACTGGCGCGAGGCCGGCCCCGGCCGCGGCGACGCCCTCATGCAGCAGGCAATCGCGCTGCGCCGCGCGCTGCGCGAGGAAATTTTCACACGCGGCTGGAATGCGGAGCGCCGCGCGTTCGTGCGCAGCTACGACGACACGGCGCTCGACGCGAGCGTGCTGCTCATGCCGCTGGTGGGCTTCCTGCGCGCCGACGACCCGCGCATGTCGGCGACGCTCGATACGTTGCGCACCGAGCTCGGCGACGGCGGCCTGATCCGCCGCTGGCGGCGCGGCGGCGAAGCGCCCGACGAGGGTGCGTTTCTCGCGTGCTCGTGCTGGATGGCCGACTGCCTGTATCTGCGCGGCGACGAGGACGCGGCATGCCGACAGTTCGAGCGCGTGCTCGCGGTGGCCAACGATGTCGGCCTGCTCGCCGAAGAATACGACGTGCGCGCGCGTTGCCTCGCCGGTAATTTTCCGCAGGCGCTCACGCATATGGCGGTCGTCAAGACGGCGCTGCTATTGAGTGGGACTGCGAAGCGTCATCGCAGCGCGGCGGCGTACTAATACACGAGCGCGCGCTGCTTCGGCCTCGCTCACTCGATGCTCGGGAAGTAGTCGTCTTTGTCGGCGCGGAAGGTCGCGTCGTCGAGCGCCACGTCGAACGAGCAGGCGCTGCCTGGCTTCGCGGGATCCTCGCATTCCTCGAAACGCGTGCGCACGCGCTGGCGGATGCGTTGCTGGATGGTGCGCCGTTGCACGGTATCGAGCGCCGCGTAGCCTTCGAGCTGCGCACGTGTCGCGCGGATCGTGGCTGCGCAGCGCGCATCGAGCGTGGAGTCGCCATGCGATTCCACCACCCAGGAAAGATGGACGGTAACCGTGTCGCCTTCTTCAAGGAGACTTACGGTGGAAGTCTTCGGAGAGTCGAAGAGATTGGCCAGTGCGATCTGGATCTCTTCGAGCCGTTGGTCGAAATCGAATTTCTTCATCTTCATAGTCTCTCCATCGGCGTATGGGATGGCCGCCGGGGGTTGCTTGATGGTGTTGCTGCATGCAGTTGCCACATGCAGTTGCCGCAAAGGGGCCGCACGCGTCATAGCTTCACGCCGCCTGCTTCGGGTGGCTCGGGTGGCTCGTCCTGGCCGCCGCCTGGCGCGGGCGCATCCTCTTCCCAGTGCGCGCGCGTGCCGTAGTACTCGTGCAGCGTGGTGGCCCAGCCGATATCGGCCATCGCGGGCCAGTGATCCTTGTCGAAGCCGGGCGCCTGCTTGACCTTTTCGGCGCTTACGTTGAGCACGAAGCACTTGTGGGTGGTATCGAGCGTGAGCGCGGGCCAGGGCAGCGCCAGCAGCTTGCCGCCGAGACCGAGAAAGCCGCCGCACGACATCACCGCGTAGACGATGCGCCCGCTCTCGACCTCCAGCATGATCTGCTTGATCTTGCCAACTTCTTCGTTATCCGAACTGAAAACGTTATCCCCAACGAGCGTGCTCGCCCCCATGAGATCGGGGCCGGGACCGGCAGCGGTCTGACTGCCCTTACCGACGATACGCGCCCCGATGTGCGGCGAATCGGGCGGAGAAGCGGGGTTCATAGGCATGATGTGCTCCCTCAATTAATGGTTCTGTCGACACCTTGTTTGTCGCATCGCGCGTGCCTCAACTATGCGGGCATGCCCTATGCGTGCGATTCAACGTTGGTGCTGCACCCATGCCAACGACTTGAGACCTGCCCCAAGCGATGCATACGACCGAAACGCAATCCATCGTCGAAACCGACCTCCCTGCGCGGCTCGACCGCCTGCCGTGGGGCCGCTTCCATGTGCTGATCGTCGTGGCGCTCGGCGTCACCTGGCTGCTCGACGGGCTCGAAGTGACGCTCGCGGGGGCGGTGGCGAGCGCGCTCAAGACGAGCCCGATGCTCCATTTCGACAATACCGAGGTGGGTCTTGCAGGCAGCGCGTATATCGCGGGCGCGGTTTGCGGCGCGCTCGGCTTCGGCTGGCTCACGGACCGGCTGGGGCGGCGCAAGCTCTTTTTCATCACGCTCACGGTCTATCTGCTCGCCACCGCCGCCACGGCGTTCTCGTGGAGTTTTGCGAGCTTCGTGGTGTTTCGCGCGCTGACCGGCGCCGGCATCGGCGGCGAGTACGCGGCCATCAATTCGACCATCCAGGAGTTCACGCCGGCGCGCGTGCGCGGCTGGACCGACCTCGGCATCAACGGCACCTTCTGGGTGGGCGCGGCCATCGGCGCCACGGGCTCGCTGGTCGTGCTCGAGCCGCATCTGCTGCCGCCCGACTGGGGCTGGCGCGTGTGCTTTTTCATCGGCGCCGTGCTCGCGCTCATCATCCTGCCCATGCGCACGTGGATACCCGAAAGCCCGCGCTGGCTGCTCACGCACGGCGAGCACGACGAGGCCCGCTCCATCGTCGAGTCGATCGAAGCGCGCTTTCGCAAGGCGGGTCACGTGCTCGGCGAACCGGCGGGCAAGCCGCTGCGGCTGCGCGCCCGCAGCCATACGCCGCTCGCCGGGGTGCTGCGCGCGATCTTCGTGCAGCACCGCCGCCGCGCGGTCGTCGGCCTCTCGCTGATGACGGCCCAGGCGTTCTTCTACAACGCGATTTTCTTCACCTACGCGCTGGTGCTCACGGACTTCTATCACGTGCCGGGCGGCGACGTGGGCTTCTATCTGCTGCCATTCGCGCTCGGCAATTTCCTCGGGCCGCTCGTGCTCGGGCGTCTCTTCGACGTGCTCGGCCGCCGCAAGATGATTGCCGCCACCTATGCGATCTCGGGTCTGCTGCTGACGGGTAGCGGCTATCTGTTCGCGCACGGCTTGCTGACCGTCACGACTCAAACCCTCGCGTGGATGGTGATTTTCTTCTTCGCGTCGGCGGCCGCGAGTTCGGCTTATCTGACCGTGAGCGAGTCGTTCCCGCTCGAAATCCGCGCGCTCGCGATTGCGGTGTTCTATGCGTTCGGCACGGCGCTCGGCGGCATCGTGGGGCCGGTTTTCTTCGGACATCTGATCGATACGCACCAGCGCGGCGAAGTGCTCACGGGCTACCTCGTGGGCTCCGCGCTAATGCTGGGCGCCGCGCTGATCGCCGCGATCTGGGGTGTGGACGCCGAGCGCAAGTCGCTGGAGCACGTGGCCGCGCCGCTTTCGGCGGTATCGGATGAGTCGTGAAGGGAGCGCCGTGGGCGGCGTCTGGCCGCCTGCATAGTCTTATCCTTTCCAAAATATAGAAAAACAATATTTTCCGAATGGTTTTTGAATCGATAGATTGTTTTCCATTGATCGACCATTCATCCACATCAGGGAGTTCCCTCATGACTTTTTCGATTGCAGGCCGCTGCGCCCGCACGGGCGCCGTGGGCGGCATCGTGACGAGTTCGAGCATCGCGGTGCCCAGCCGCTGCCTGTGGGCGAGCCGCGACGGCGTGGTGCTGAGCCAGAACGTGACCGATCCGCGCCTGGGCCAGATCGGCCTCGACGAACTGGCGCGCGGCTATGGCGCCCAGGCGGTGCTGGAGCGCCTCGCGCATGCGCGTGCGCACGGCCAATGGCGCCAGCTTGCGGTGCTCGATGCAGCGGGTTTCAGCGCGTGGCGCACCGGCGAGCGCGGGCTAGGCCTCCATGCGGGCGCGAGCGGCGCCGATTGCGTGGCGGTCGGCAACCTGCTCGCGAATGAGGGCGTACCGGCCGCGATGATCGAGGCGTTCGCCGAGCACGCGTCGCGCGCCTTGCCGGAGCGTCTGCTGCGCGCGCTTGAGGTGGGGCTGGCCGCGGGCGGCGAGGCAGGCCCCGTGCATTCGGCGGGTCTCTGCGTGTTCGACGGCGCGAGCTGGCCCGTTGCCGAGCTGCGCGTGGACTGGAGCGACCAGCCGATTGCCGACTTGCGCGCGCTGTGGACGCGCTACGAACCGCAGATGAACGACTACGTCCTGCGCGCCACCGATCCCACGCGGGCGCCCTCGTATGGCGTGCCCGGCGACGAGTGATTTTCACGAAGTTTCATTAGGGCGCCTTCGAACGCCCTTCGATTGCTTACGTAAATAATTCAGTTTTGTACGCACCGCGGTACGCGTTACCGCATCGATCAAACCGGTTGCCGCGCGCGGCACCGAACACAGAGGCAAACATGAGTCATACCCGCATTCGCAAGTTCAACACCCGCGAAACCTATCCCGAGCAAAAGCTCGATAACGACCTGTGCCAGGCCGTGGTCGCCAACGACACCGTCTACGTGCGCGGCCAGATCGGCCAGGACCTCGATACGCGCGAATCGGTCGGCATCGGCGACGTGACCGCGCAAGCCGAAAAGGCCATGGCCAACATCGCGATGCTGCTCGAAGAATCGGGCAGCCGTCTCGAAGACATCTGCAAGATCACGATCTTCCTCGTGGACGTGCGCTATCGCGAAGCCGTCTACAACGTGGTCGGCAAATGGCTCAAGGGCGTGTTTCCGGTTTCGACCGGCCTCGTGGTCTCCGCGCTCGCACGGCCCGAATGGCTCGTCGAGATCGATGTGATCGCCGTGATTCCGCGCGATCGTCAGCATTAAAAGCCACGCCGCGAAAAGCCGGAGACGCACCATGTCCAACCCGTACGCCAAGCCCCACGCACGACTCGATACGACGTTGGCGCTGTTGCAGACGCTCGTCGAATTCGATACGCGCAGCGCTCGCTCGAATCTCGATCTGATCGCATTCGTGCGCGATTATCTCGCGGGCTTCGGCATCGAAGCCACGCTCAACTACAGCGCGGCGCGCGACAAGGCGAATCTCTACGCCACCATCGGGCCGCGCGACCGCGCGGGGCTGTGCCTCTCGGGCCACACGGACGTGGTGCCCGCCGATGGCCAGCCGTGGACCGTGCCGCCGTTCGCGCTCACGCGCCAGGACGATCGCGTGCTGGGCCGCGGCACCGCCGACATGAAGGGCTATCTCGCGTGCGTGCTCGCGAGCGTGCCGTATTTCGTCGAGCATTGCACCACGCTGCCGATCCATCTCGCGTTCAGCTACGACGAGGAGGTGGGCTGCCGCGGCGTGCGCGGACTGCTCGACGAGCTCGAGCGTGCGCCGTTCAAGCCGCTCGCCTGCATCATCGGCGAGCCGACCAGCATGCAGGTGGCCATCGCGCACAAGGGCAAGCGTGCGTATCGCTGCTGTTTCAAGGGGCTCGCGGGGCATTCGGCGCTCACGCATCTCGGCGTCAACGCGGTCGATTTCGCGGCTGAATTCGCGGTGCATCTGCGCCGCGCGAGCCGCGCCTTGCGCGAGCACGGCAACCACGACGCGCGCTTCGAGCCGCCGTACACCACCGTACACACGGGCAAGCTCAACGGCGGCATTGCGCTCAACGTGATCCCCGATCGCGCGGAGCTCGAATTCGAGGTGCGCAATCTGCCCGACGATGCCATCGACGACATCGTGCAGGCGGCGCGGCGCTTCGCCGAGGACGAGCTCGAAACGCAGATGCACGCGGTATCGGCGCAAACCGGCATCGAGTGGCACGAGCTCGTGGACTATCCCGCGCTGGCCGCCGACACGTCGGCGCACTGGCTGCGCGACATGGCCTGCGAGCTCACCGGCGACGCCACGCTGCGCACGCTTTCTTTCGGCACCGAAGGCGGTTTGTTCCAGCGCATCGGCATCCCGACCATCGTCTGCGGCCCCGGCTCGATCGAGCAGGGCCACAAGGCCGACGAGTACGTCGAGATCGCGCAGCTCGAACGCTGCCTGGGCTTTCTCGAACGGCTCGCGGCGCAGTTGCCGCTGCGCGCCGCGAGCCCGCTCGCGCAAGCCTGAAAAAAGCCACAAGGGCGCGACGTCATACGCGCCAGCCCAGAACCGGCGCCGCCAGAACGAGCGCCGGAATCATCACAGCGCGCTTGACGCGCTGAACCGGAGACATGTCATGTCAGCAGAGCGCGGGTCCGTCCCGCTTATCGAAAAGCATACGATCGGCTATGTGCCGCCCGAGGAGCGACACGGCAAAGTGCGCGATCTGTTCACGCTGTGGTTCGGCGGCAATATCGCGCCGCTGCCCATCGTGACCGGCGCACTGGGCGTGCAGCTCTATCACCTGAATCTGTTCTGGGGGATCGTCGCGATCGTCGTGGGGCAGGCACTGGGCGGCGTGCTGATGGCGCTGCATTCGGCGCAAGGTCCGCAAATGGGCATCCCGCAGATGATCCAGAGCCGCGCGCAGTTCGGCTCGTGGGGCGCCTTGCTCGTGACCGTGATCGCGGGCGTGATGTACGTGGGCTTCTTCGCGTCCAACATCGTGCTCGCGGGCAAGTCGATGCACGGCATCGCGTCGAGCGTGCCGGTGCCGGTGGGCATCGTGATCGGCGCGGTGGGCTCGGGGTGCATCGGCATCATCGGATACCGCTTCATTCACGTGCTCAACCGCATCGGCACCTGGGTGCTCGGCATCGGCATCATGGTGGGCTTCTGGACCATTTTCTCGCATGTGCAGAGCGCCGATTTCCTCACGCGCGGCGGCTTCAACTTCGCGGGCTGGCTCGCCACGGTCTCGCTCTCGGCACTCTGGCAGATCGCGTTCGCGCCTTACGTCTCCGACTATTCGCGCTACTTGCCCGCCAACGTGGGTGTGGGCTCGACGTTCTGGGCCACTTACCTCGGCTGCACGCTGGGCTCCACGCTTGCCTTCGTGTTCGGCGCGGTCGCGGCGCTTGCGGTGCCGCCCGGCGTCGACACGATGGACGCCGTCAAGCAGGCGACCGGCGCGCTCGGCCCGCTGATGCTCGTGCTGTTCCTGCTCAGCGTGATCAGCCATAACGCGCTCAATCTCTACGGCGCGGTGCTCTCGGCGATCACCTCGCTGCAGACCTTCGCGTACCGCTGGATTCCCACCTCGAAGGCACGTGCGGTGCTTTCGGTCGTGATCCTCGTGGCGTGCTGCTATGCGGCCATCGGCGCGTCGAGCAATTTCGTGGGCCATTTCGTCGATCTCGTGCTCGCGCTGCTGGTCGTTCTGGTGCCGTGGACGGCGATCAACCTGATCGACTTCTATGTGATTCACGCGGGCAAGTACGACATCAGCTCGATTTTCCGCGTGGACGGCGGCATCTACGGGCGCTTCAACCCGCAGGCGCTGATCGCCTACGCGGTGGGGATCGCCGTGCAGATTCCGTTCATGAACACGCCCCTCTACGCGGGCCCGGTTGCCGCGCACATCGACGGCGCGGATCTGTCCTGGCTCGTCGGGCTGCTCGTGACTTCGCCGCTTTATTACTGGCTGGCTTCGCGCGACAGCGCCTACCGCCGCCGCCAGCACGCCGGCATGGCGGTGTGACGGGCTGAATCGAGCTGAACCGGTGGTTTGCATGAATTCAATGAATATTTGGAAGGAAACAGCAATGACAAACGTTAGGACTTCGATCGATACGCTCGTGGTGGGCGCCGGCCAGGCCGGGGTGGCCATGAGCGAGCACCTGGGCAAGCTCGGCGTGCCGCATCTCGTGCTGGAGCGCGAGCGCATTGCCGAGCGCTGGCGCACGGGCCGCTGGGATTCGCTGGTAGCCAACGGCCCCGCGTGGCACGATCGCTTCCCCGGCATGGAGTTCGACGGCATCGGCCCCGACGACTTTGCCTCGAAAGACCAGGTGGCCGACTACTTCGTGGCCTATGCGCAGAAGATCGAGGCGCCCATCCGCACCGGCGTGGAAGTGACGAAGGTCGCGCGCATGAGCGGTCAGGCCGGCTTTGTCGTCGAGACCAGCGACGGCGTGATCGAGGCGCGTCGCGTGGTGGTGGCGACAGGGCCGTTCCAGCGTCCCGTCATTGCGCCGATCGCACCGAAGGACGGCGATATTCACCAGATTCATTCGGCATCCTACAAGAATCCCGCGCAGCTTCCCGAAGGCGCGGTGCTCGTGGTGGGCGCGGGCTCCTCGGGCGTGCAGATCGCCGACGAATTGCGCCGTGCGGGGCGCGAGGTTTATCTCTCGGTGGGGCCGCACGACCGGCCGCCGCGCGCCTATCGCAATCGCGACTTCTGCTGGTGGCTGGGCGTGCTCGGCGAATGGGATGCCGAGGTTCCGCGGGCGGGCCGCGAGCACGTCACCATCGCGGTGAGCGGCGCGCGCGGCGGTCAGACCGTCGACTTCCGCGCGCTCGCGCATCAGGGCATGACGCTCGTCGGCCTGACGAAGTCGTTCGAGAACGGCGTCGTGACCTTCGAAACGGATCTGGCCGAAAACCTCAAGCGCGGCGACGAGAACTATCTCTCGCTGCTCGACGCCGCCGATGCGTATATCGAGCGCAACGGGCTCGATTTGCCACTGGAGCCCGAAGCACGCCGCGTGCATCCCGACCCGGCCTGCGTGACCGAGCCGATTCTCGCGCTCGATCTGGCGGGCGCCGGTGTCACGTCGATCATCTGGGCGACCGGCTATGCCGTCGATTACGGCTGGCTCCAGGTGAATGCGTTCGACGAGAAGGGCAAGCCCCGGCATCAGCGCGGCGTGTCGAGCGAGCCCGGCATTTATTTCCTGGGGCTGCCGTGGCTCTCGCGCCGCGGCTCCAGCTTCATCTGGGGCGTATGGCACGACGCCAGGCATATTGCCGACCATATCGTCACGCAGCGCAAATATCTTGCTTACCAGGACGCTGTGCAGCGCGAGGCTCGCTCGCTTGAAGACGAGGCGACGAGCCGCGAGTCGGCGGCGTTGCAGATGCGCAAGCTGAGCGCCGTGAACGTGAGCTGACGCAGTCAGCGAGCGCTCGCGAACCGGCTGGATCGAGCGGCCCATCCGCGCTTTACGCGCGCGGATGGGCCGCTCGGCCATTTCTGGCGGCCACATGCAGGTTCTATGTGGGCCCAATATTTGCCCCCCTCGACTCGCGACGACCAGGGCAGGCGGACGAGGCTGCTGCTTTGCACAAAAGTTGACTTTTGATCCGGTACGGGCTTACCCGAATGCAAAAAAGTATCAGTTAGCGGTCTTATTTTCAGTGGTGACATATCGCCGAGCGGGCTAATTTCTCAGTCATGGCGATCGCAGAATGCAAGGACGCAGAGGCGAGCCGCACAAAAACAACAGAACCGGCGCAGGAGGACGACAGATGCAAGCCACTCAGGATGCGACGGCGCGTGAACCGGGCCGGCCCGCGGACCGCCGCCCCACGCAGGGCCATCCCACGCGAATCGACCAGCCCGATCTGGAGCTGGTCGCGGTCCCGCGCGACGAGTCGTTCAAGGTCTGGTCGCATGGCTACCCGTATCGCACGGTCCGCTGGCACTTCCATCCCGAGTACGAGATCCACCTGATCACGGCCACCACGGGCAAGTATTTCGTGGGCGATTACATCGGCAATTTCGAGCCCGGCAATCTCGTGATGATGGGATCGAACCTGCCGCACAACTGGGTCAGCAGCGTACCGTCCGGCGAGCGCGTGGACGAGCGCTGCCTCGTGCTGCAATTCGATACGGCGTTCGTCGAGCGCGCGTTCGAGGCCTTTCCCGAGTTCAGGCGCGTGGAGCCCTTGCTCGACGCGTCGCGCTGGGGCCTGCTGTTCACGCCGGAGACGGGCGCGGCCGCCGGGCCCATCATGCGCGAGATGCTGGGCGCGCAAGGCTTGCGGCGCATCGTGCTGTTCATCGCGCTGTTCGAGCTGCTCGCACAAAGCCCCGGGCCGGTGAAGCTCGCGAGCGCGGCCTATCGCGCCGATCCCACGCGCTACGCCGGAACCCGCATCAATCACGTGCTGGCCTATATCGGCAAGAATCTCTCGCAGGAACTGCGCGAAACGGAGCTGGCCGAGCTTTCGGGGCAGAGCGTGAGCGCATTCTCGCGCTACTTCCGGCGCCATACCGGCATGCCCTTCGTGCAGTACGTGAACCGGCTGCGCATCGATCTCGCCTGCCAGTTGCTATTGTCAGGAAAACTGAGCATTACCGATATCTGCTATCAGGTCGGCTTCAATAATCTCTCGAACTTCAACCGCCAGTTCCTGTTGCTCAAGGACATGTCGCCTTCGCGCTGGCGCGCGTATCAGCAGCTCAACGCCGCGAGCGCGGCCGAATCCGCTGAACTGGAGCCATCCCCGGCATCGTCGGAACCGGCCGACGCGGCGCCCATACCCGGCTAGCTCATGTTTGTCAGGCAGTACCCGCACCGGCATTTCACTAACAACGGAGACACTCGATGACCCACGTATCGAACCAACTGATCGGCGCCGCCATCCTGGGCGTCGCGCTCACGAGCGGCACGACGGCGCTGGCGGCGCCCAGCGGCACGGTCGCGTTCCTGATGCCCGACCAGGCGTCCACGCGCTACGAGCAGCACGACTTTCCGGGCTTCAAGGCCGAGATGGCCAAGCTGTGTCCCGACTGCAAGGTGCTTTACCAGAACGCGAACGCCGACGCTTCGCAGCAGCAGCAACAGTTCAACTCGGTGATCGCGCAGGGCGCGAAAGTGATCGTGCTCGATCCGGTGGACTCCACGGCCGCCGCGTCGCTGGTCCACATGGCGCAGAGCCAGGGCATCAAGGTCATCGCCTATGACCGGCCCGTGCCTTCGACGCCGGCCGACTATTACGTCTCGTTCGACAACGAGCAGATCGGCAAATCCATCGCGCAGTCGCTCGTGCAGCATCTGAAGGACACGGGCGTCTCGGCCAGCAAGGGCGGCGTGCTCGAAGTGAACGGCTCGCCCACCGACGCCGCCGCGGGGCTCATCAAGAAGGGCATTCACGAAGGGCTCGCGGGCAGCGGCTACAAAACGCTTTCGGAGTACGACACGCCCGAGTGGGCGCCGCCCAAGGCCCAGCAATGGGTGAGCGGGCAGATCACGCGCTTTCGCACGCAGATCGTGGGCGTCGTGGCCGCCAACGACGGCACGGCCGGCGGCACCATTGCCGCGTTCAAGGCGGCCGGCGTGAACCCGGTGCCGCCCGTGACCGGTAACGACGCGACGCTGGCCGGCCTGCAACTCATCATCGCGGGCGACCAGTACAACACCATCCTCAAGCCGAGCGAGATCGTCGCGGGCGCGGCCGCCAAGGTGGCCGTCGGGTTCCTGTCGGGCCACGCGCCCAAGGGCCAGACGACGCTGTTCAAGACGCCGACGCAGCTGTTCCAGCCCACGGTGATCACCACGAAGAACATCAAGGCGGAAGTCGTCGACAAGGGCATCGCCAGCGCGAAGGACCTGTGCACCGGCCGCTATGCGGACGGCTGCAAGAAGCTGGGGATTGCGGACTGATGCAGCGAACCGATGCCGTCGCGTGACTTCCTGAACTGATACGGCATCCTGAACGATGAGATCCGGCGCAAGCCGGATCTCATCAAGCGGAACCCGGAGGAACACCTCCCATGACTGAGCAATCCACTGTGCAATTGACCGAACCCTCCACGGCGCGCGCGAATCCCTGCGAACTCGTGCTGAGCCTGCGCGGCATCTCGAAGCATTTCGGCGCGGTTTCCGCGCTCACGGACATCGAGCTCGACGTGCATGCGGGCGAAGTGGTCGCCCTCGTGGGCGACAACGGGGCCGGCAAATCGACGCTCGTGAAAGTGCTCGCCGGCGTCCATCAGCCGAGCGCCGGCACGATCACGTTTCGCGGCCAGCCCGTCACGCTTTCCGATCCGGCCACGGCGCTCGATCTCGGCATCGCCACGGTATTCCAGGACCTCGCGCTGTGCGAGAACCTCGACGTCGTCGCCAATATCTTTCTCGGCCGCGAGCTGAGTCCGATGCGTCTCGACGAGGTGCAGATGGAGGTACGCGCCTGGACGCTCCTGAACGAGCTTTCGGCGCGCATTCCGAGCGTGCGCGACGTGGTGGCCTCGCTCTCGGGCGGCCAGCGGCAGACGGTGGCGATCGCGCGCTCGCTGTTGCTCGACCCGAAGCTCATCATGCTCGACGAACCCACGGCGGCGCTGGGCGTGGCGCAAACCGCCGAGGTGCTGAACCTGATCGAGCGCGTGCGCGACCGGGGTCACGCGGTAATCATGATCAGCCACAACATGGAGGACGTGCGCGCCGTGGCGGACCGCATCGTCGTGCTGCGGCTCGGCCGCAACAACGGCATCTTCTATCCCGACTCCTCGAACGCGGAGCTGGTGGCCGCGATTACCGGCGCGACCGAAAACGCGGTCTCGCGCCGCGCGGGCCGGCGCCAGGCGCAGCAGGATCAGCAAGATCCGCAAGACCCGCAGAACCCACAGGACGTGCAGTGAAAGGAACGATCATGAGCAAGCAAACACAGGGCGCGCCGCAGCCATCCCCGCTGCTCGACCGCAGCGACGTGCGCGTGAAGCATGCCGCGGGCGTGGGCGAGAGCGTCTCGGCATTCGTGGACCGCGTGCGTTCGGGCGATCTCGGGTCGCTGCCCGTCATCGTGGGTCTCGTCATCATCTGGACCGTGTTCACGAGCCTGAACCCGGTGTTTCTCTCCGCCGACAATCTCGTGAACCTGCTGTTCGACTGCTCGACGGTCGGGGTCATTTCGCTCGGCATCGTCTGCGTGCTGCTGGTGGGCGAGATCGATCTCTCGGTGGGCTCGATGAGCGGCTTTGCGTCGGCGCTCGTGGGCACGCTCTGGGTCAATGAAGGCTGGCCCGTGCTGCTCGCGATTCTCGCCGCCGTCGTGGTGGGCGCGCTGATCGGCGCCTTGTATGCGCTGCTGCTCAACCGCCTGGGCATGCCAAGCTTCGTCTCCACGCTGGCCGGGCTGCTCGCCATTCTCGGGATGCAGCTCTACGTGCTCGGCGCGAACGGCTCGATCAATCTGCCCTATGGTTCGGCGATGGTGGACTTCGGACAACTGATGATCATTCCGGCCATCGTCTCGCATCTGATCGCGTTGCTGCCCGGCATCGTGATCGTGCTGCTCGGCCTGCGCACGCGCGCACGCCGCCGCGAGGCGCGGCTCTCGGCGCCCTCGGTGGGCGGCCTGCTCGCGCGCGGGGTGGTCATCACGGTGTTTCTCGAGATCGTGGTGAGCTACCTCGACCAGGGGCGCGGCGTGCCGTTGATGTTCGGCGTATTCCTCGGCCTCGCCGTGGCCATGGACTATGCGCTCAAGCGCACGCGCTGGGGCCGCTCGATGAACGCCGTGGGCGGCAACCGCGAAGCCGCGCGGCGCGCCGGCATCAAGGTCGGCGGCATCTACACGAGTGCCTTCGTGCTGTGCGCGAGCTTCGCCGCGCTCGGCGGCGTGCTCACGGCGGCGCGGCTCGCCTCGGCCAGCCAGCAGGCCGGCACCGGCGACGTGAACCTCAACGCGATCGCGGCGGCCGTGATCGGCGGCACGAGCCTGTTCGGCGGACGCGGCAGCGCCTGGTCGGCCGTGCTCGGCATCATCGTGATCCAGTCGATCGCGAGCGGGCTCACGCTGCTGAACCTGTCGTCGTCGCTGCGCTTCATGATCACGGGCGCGGTGCTCGCGATCGCGGTCATCGTCGATTCGCTGGCCCGGCGCTCGCGCGTTTCGCACGGCCGCGCCTGAGTTCGCGACGGGATGCGTTTGCATCCGCGTTGGCGTCCGTATGCAAAGGAGGAAAATCGTTTATGTCTGCATTCATGACAGGAAAGGTGGCCGCCATCACCGGGGCGGCTTCGGGTATCGGCCTCGAATGCGCGCGCGCGCTGATCGCCGAGGGCGCGAAGGTCGTGCTGATCGACCGCGCGAAAGAGCGGCTCGAAGCCTGCTGCGCGGAGCTGGGCCCGAACGCGCTGGCGTTGCAGGTGGACCTGCTGCAGCCGGCCGAGGTCTCGGGCATGCTGCCGAAGATTCTCCAGCTCGCGGGCGGCCTCGACATTTTTCACGCCAACGCGGGCGCCTATATCGGCGGCGAGATCGTGGGCGGCAATCCCGACGACTGGGACCGCATGCTCAACCTCAATATCAACGCGGCATTCCGTTCGGTTCACGCGGTCTTGCCGCACATGGTCCTGCAGAAGTCGGGCGATATTATTTTCACGAGCTCGATCGCGGGTATCGTGCCCGTCGTGTGGGAACCCATCTACACCGCCTCCAAGTTCGCCGTGCAGGCCTTCGTGCACACGACGCGCCGCCAGGTCGCCAAGTACGGCGTGCGGGTGGGCGCGGTGGCGCCTGGCCCCGTCGTCACGGCCTTGCTCGACGACTGGCCGAAAGCGAAAATGGAAGAAGCGCTCGCCGCGGGCAGCCTGATGCAGCCGAAGGAGGTCGCCGATGCGGTGCTCTTCATGCTCACGCGGCCGCGCAACGTGACGATTCGCGACCTCGTGATCCTGCCGAACAGCGTGGATCTCTAACTCCCGTACGGACCTTGGCAATAAACCATGACCTCTGAGAACCCCACAGCCCGCGCCGCCGCCGATGCGCGCTACGTGATCGGCGTGGACGTCGGCACGGGCAGCGCGCGCGCGGGCATCTTCGATCCGGCCGGCGATATGGTGGCCTCGGCGAAGCAGGACATCACCGTGTTTCATGCGAGCGGCGCCATCGTCGAGCAGTCGAGCGCCGAGATCTGGCGCGCGGTCTGCCATGCCGTGAGAGAGGCGCTCGCGCAGGTCGCCATCGCGCCGGAGCAGATTGCCGGAATCGGGTTCGACGCCACGTGCTCGCTGGTCGTGCTGGGCGAGGGCGGCCAGCCGCTGCCCGTGGGACCCTCCGAGCGCGCCGAGCGCGACATCATCGTCTGGATGGATCATCGCGCGGTCGAGCAGGCCGAACGCATCAACGCGACCGGGCACGCGGTGCTCAACTACGTGGGCGGCAAGATCTCGCCGGAGATGGAGACGCCCAAGCTGCTGTGGCTGCTCGAACACCGGCCCGCCGTGTTCGACGCGGCCTGGCAGTTCTTCGATCTCACCGACTTCCTGACCTGGCGCGCGAGCGGCGACCTCGCGCGCTCGACCTGCACGGTCACCTGCAAATGGACCTACCTGGCGCACGAGCGTCGCTGGGACGAAAGCTATTTTCGGGCCGTGGGCTTGGGCGTGCTCGCCGACGAAGGCTTTGCGCGCATCGGCGCGCGCGTCGTCGACCCGGGCACGCCGCTCGGCAGCGGGCTGACCGCGCAGGCCGCGCAGGAGCTTGGCCTGCGCGCCGGCACGCCCGTCGCCACGGGCGCGATCGATGCGCATGCGGGAGGCATCGGCACCGTGGGCGCCGAGGGCCATCCCGAGTCGAGTCTCGGCTATGTGTTCGGCACGTCGTCATGCACGATGACGACCACGCGCGAGCCCGTGTTCGTGCCGGGAGTTTGGGGTCCTTACTATTCGGCGATGGTGCCCGACGCGTGGCTCAATGAAGGCGGCCAGTCGGTGGCGGGCGCCGCGATCGAGCGCCTGCTCGCGATGCACCCGCTGGCGCCCGAGGCACAGGCCCGCGCGGCGCAGGAGGGGCAGTCGCTGCCGGCCATGCTCGCCGGTCTTGCGGCGCTGGTCTCGAACCGCTTGTCGGACGCGGCGCTGCTCGCGCAAGGGCTGCATATCGTTCCCGAGTTCCTCGGCAACCGCGCGCCGTTCGCCGATCCTCACGCAAGAGCGGTGATCGCGGGCCTCGGGATGGAAACGGACATGGACAGCCTGGTGGCGCTTTACGTGGCGAGCGTATGCAGCATAGGCTATGGGCTGCGCCAGATCGTGGAAGCGCAGGCGAGCGCCGGTGCGCCGGTCGAGCAGGTGGTGATCAGCGGCGGCGCGGGGCGGCTCGACCTCGTGCGCCAGTTGCTTGCCGATGCGACGGGCAAGCCCGTGCTGGCCACGCAGGCGCAGGAGCCCGTGCTGCTGGGCGCCGCGATGCTGGGCGCCGTGGCGGGCGGGGTGTTCGGCGACGTGCGCACGGCCATGGTGAACATGTCGCGCATCAGCAAGCGTTACGCGCCCGACGCGGGCCACATCGCGGCCTTGCACGAGACGCGCTACGACGCTTTCAGGCGCCTGCAGAACGTGGCCAGGGAGATTCGGTAGTTATACAGAAGTATTCTGGCTGCACAAAATCAGTCGAATCCGGCAGGCAAGGACCGAAGGGCCCGCTCACGATCCCCACGCCTGCATTTCGTCGAGCGAGCAGCCCCGCAGTTGGAAGCCAGTCTAATTATCGAGGCCATGGCGTGGCCCGCCTGACGAACCCAGGAGGCGATCATGCAAGGCAGTCAGCTCACCGTCTACGTTATCAACCGGCGTCACCGCGTGCGGCATATGCCCGTCGTCGAATGGATTCTGGGCGAGGCGAAGCATGCCGGCATCCAGGGCGCGACGGTGGTCGAGATTGCCGAAGGCATCGACGCGAACGGCAAATACCACGCCGCGCGTTTCTTCGAACTGGCCGAGCAATCGGTCGCCGTCACGGTCGTCGCTGGCGATGATGCGATCGACCCGTTGCTGGCCAAACTTCATGAGGGCGGCATTCGCCTCTGCTATACGCGCACCCGCATCGAATACGAGACGCTCGGCAGCCATCCCCAGTCAGCGGGCGACGAGCATGCGCCCGCCCAGCGCAATCAATAGCAAACCTGCGGAGGTTTCGAGCGCCGCCTTGCGCCGAAGCAGCGTCTGTCGAACGGTGGGGTGGGAGGCAAGTAGCGCCATCGAGCCGTACCACGCGCCCGAGATGCCGATCGAGAGCACGACGACGGTGATATCGAACCACGCGCTCGCGTGGGCCGGCACCATCACCGCGAAAATGCTGCCATAGAACGCAATCGCTTTCGGATTCGTCATGCTCACGAGATAGCCTTTCTTCGCGGCGGCCCAGCCCGAACTCGCGGCCACGGCCGCAACGGGCAGCGGCTGCCGCGCCGTGCGGATCATTTTGATTCCCAGCCAGATCAGATAGAGGGCGCCCGCGAGCCGGATTACCG
This sequence comes from Paraburkholderia sp. J63, assembly GCF_905220245.1. NCBI lineage: Bacteria > Pseudomonadati > Pseudomonadota > Betaproteobacteria > Burkholderiales > Burkholderiaceae > Paraburkholderia > Paraburkholderia sp. J63. The sequence goes on from NZ_CAJMZF010000001.1 coordinate 414,115, forward strand.
CAGTGATCCACGCGACGTGCGTCACGATCAGGCTGAGCCCCGCGATCGCGACCAGCGCCCAGGTGCCCGAGGCAGCCGCAAGACCGAGACTGGTCATGACGCCGGTGTAGCGCGAGGCCATTGCCGTCGAGGTCACGATCAGAAAGTTGGGGCCGGGGCTCGCAACACTGAGGAACAGGACGCCGGCGAGCGCAAGTAAAAGACTGGCGGAATGGGGCATGGTGTTTCCGTGGCGGGGCGGGTGGGGAATGAACGGAAACTATGATAGCGCGCGCAGTTGCTGGCGCAACCGGTTGACCTCGCCGGGGGGGAATTGCTGCTCGACTTCTTCATGTGTGCGCTGCCAAACCGGGAATGCCTGCGCGAGCAGCTTGTGGCCGTCGGGCGTCAAGCCGATGAGACGGCTGCGCTTGTCGTCCGGGTCCTGCTCGACGCGGACGAGGCCGCGCCGCTCCAGCGGCTTGAGAGCGGCCGTGAGCGTGGTGCGATCCATCGCCAGCAGCGACGAGACGTCTTTCATCGCCGGCGGATGCGGCCGGTTCAGCGACATCAGCAGCGAAAACTGGCCGTTCGTGAGATCGAGCGGACGCAAGGCTTCGTCGAAGATCCGCGCAAGGTTGCGCGCCGCGCGCTGCATGTGCAGGCACAGGCAGCAATCGCGCACCATGAGCGTGGTATCGAAAGGGATTTTCTTTACGTTGGCCATGTTGCAATTATGTTGATATCAACCTATATTGTCAACGCCGGACGAGCAACATCCCGTTGCTCTCCTCATCAGTTGGAGGCCGCATGAGCGATCAGAAACTGTTTCTCGCCGTTTTTATCGGTAGCAAGGACAACCCGCGCGCGCAGGCGTGGTGGGCGCAGCCCGAAGAAACGCGGCATGCCCGGGAGCGCGAGGGCATTGCCGCATGGAAGGCGTGGGTGGAGGAGCACAAGGCCGATATCGTCGATTTCGGCGGGCCGCTCGGCAAGACCAAGAGCATCGGCGAGCACGGCATCGAGGATGCGTCCAATGCGCTAACGGGTTTTACGGTTGTGCGCAGCACCTCGCACGAGGCGGCGGCCAGGCTGTTCGAAGGCCATCCGCATTTCGCGATCTTCCCCGGGGATCGCGTCGAGGTCATGCCCGTTCTGCCGATCCCCGGCGGTTGAGGGGCCGAGACCCGGGGGCAGCGAGCGCCGCGAGAAACGACGCGGCCGTTGCCCGCCATGCAAGCGTATTTCCACAGCCTGGAGGATCGTGATGAAGCTTTACGGATTTGCGGGAACCCGTTCGCAGCGTGCGCTCTGGGGGCTCAAGGAAGTCGATGCCGATTTCGAGTTCATATCGGTCAATCTGCTCGAAGGCGAGCACAAGCGGCCCGAGTTCCTGCGCCTCAATCCGGCGGGGAAGGTTCCGGTGCTGGTCGACGGCGACCAGGTCATTCCCGAATCGGCGGCCATCGTGCTGTACCTCGCGGACAAGTATCCGCAGAAAGGATTGCTGCCCGCCGATCTGAACGAACGGGCGCAGGTTTATCGCTGGACGCTGTTCGCGGTGACGGAGCTCGAACAGCCGCTATGGCGAATCACGCGGCACACCCTGGTCTATCCGCCGGACCAGCGCCTGCCGGCCGACATCGAACTCGCGCGAGCCGATTTCGCGACGATGGCCGCGATTCTCGAAGCGCATCTCGACGCGCGCGACTTCATCGTCGGCGACCGGCTCACGGTGGCCGACTGCGTGACGGCGTATCTGATCGACTGGGCCAATGAAGTCCGCTTGATCGACGCGTTCCCGCGTTTGCAGGCGTATCTGGAACGTCTCTATGCGCGTCCCGAGGCGCCCAAGCGTATCGCCGAGGCGCGCAAGGCAGCGTGACTGCGCGGTGGGTCCTGGCCCGGCGAGCGATGCGGAAGCCGTGCGGCGCGCGCAGCCGGGCCAACAGGCTACCAGGAAACTACCAGGGAACCGTCCGGCCGAGATAGTCGAGATACTGCAACCCCGGCGTGCTCCGCTTCGAAAGCAGGACATCGACGACGCGCGGTACGTTCTCCTCAATAGTAAACGGCGCGCCCGCGCCGCCCATTTCGGTGCGAATCCAGCCCGGCGCCATCAGGACCATCGCGCGCGACGAATCGGCGTGGCGCGCTGCAAAGCTGCGCATGAACATGTTCAGTGCGGCCTTGCTGCCGCGGTACAGCTCGCGCGCGCCGGTCTCGTTGTTGCCGATGCTGCCTTGCCCCGACGACATCGCGCCTATCAGCCCCGCGGGCCCGACGTATTGCGCCAGCGTTTCGATCACGCGCATCGGGCTCAGCGCGTTGGTGATCATCACGTGCACGAACTCCTCGGTCGAGACCTCGCCGATCGTCTGCGACGGGTCGCGGTTGGTCGTGCCCGCGTTGACGAACAGCATGTCGAAGGTCCGTCCCGCAAGGCGCTCGCTCAGCGCCGCCAGTTCAAGCGGCTCGCAAATGTCGAGGACCTCGATCTCGACGTGCCCTGGGTGCGCGTCGGCCAGATCGTGGAGCAGGGTTCGAGCCGTGCCGCCCCGCACCGTGCCCATGACGTTCCAGCCGCGCTTCACGAACTCGGCGGCCATCGCATGACCGAGACCGCGCGACGCGCCGACGAGCAGCAGGGTGGGAGGAGATGACTGTGTTGACATGGCGAAGTGTCCTTCAATGAGCGATCGAACTTAATCGTAGCGCGCGCCCGCTCAACCGCCCGCAATCAGCTTGCGCCGCGCCGCCTTCACGCGCGCGAGATGCGCCTCGTCCCAGTCGTAGAAGCCCGCACCGCTGCGCACGCCCACGCGTCCGGCGCTCACCTGATCGCGCAGCAGATCGATCACGTCTTCGTCTTTGGCGAGCGCGGGCATGAGATGCGAGGCAATGTCGACGAAGGTGTCGAGGCCGCCCATGTCCGCGCTCTCGAACGGCCCGACGCTGCCCCAGCGGCGGCCGAGCGACGCCTTCATCACGCGGTCGACCACGTCGGGGCTCGCCGCGCCTGAACGCACGATGTTGAGCGCCTCGCGCAGCACCGCGAACTGCAGCCGGTTGCCGACGAAGCCTGGAATCGCGCGGGCGAGCACGACGGGCTCCATGCCGATCGCGCTCATGAGCGCCTCGGCGCGCGCCGTGACTTCGGGCGAGGTGGTGCTGCCCGGCACCACCTCGACGAGCGGGATCATGTGGGGTGGGTTCCAGAAATGCGCGATCACGAAGCGCTCGGGCGCGGGCAGCGGACCGGCGAGCCGGTCGGGCTCGAAGCCGCTCGTGTTGCTCGCGAGGATCGCATCGGGCGCGAGCACGGCGCCAAGCTGCGCATAGAGCCGGTGCTTGAGATCGAGCACTTCGGGCACGGCTTCGAAGACGAATTGCGCTTCGGAGAGGGCGTCGAGCCGCGCGTTCGTTTCGATGCGCGCGAGCGCCGCCGTGCGCGTGGCGGCGTCGATGCGGCCCGCGTCGATGAGTTCGTCGAGCACGGCCCCGGCCTTCGCGGCCACGCTCGCGAGGCGCGCGGGATCGACGTCGTGCATGATCGTGCGCAGGCCATGCAGCGCACATTGTGTCGCGATGCCGGCGCCCATCAGGCCCGTGCCGACCACACCCACCACTGTCACCGTTGCTTCCATGCCCGCTGGCCTCCTTGCCGAGACGTTTGCCGAGACCGCAAGCATAGCGCGTTGCGCCATGTCTGCTGCTCATTGGAGGCCATCGTGGGCGTGCCGCCTGCGCGGCGGCGTGTTTAACGCTCGATCAGCGCTTGATCAGCAGCGACATCACCGCGCTCGCCGTGCAGAGCCCCGCGACGATCGGGAAGATGATGCTCGTGTTGCCCGAGGCGTCGATGATATGTCCGACGACGGGCTCTCCGATCCCCGCGAACGCATACGACATGGTGTTGAGCACGCCCGTTGCCGTGCCCGCCGCGCGACGCCCGAAGATGTCCGGGCACAGCGCCCAGAACGACGACGCGGGCCCGAACACAAAGAAGCCGCACAGAAAGAGCAGGCCGATCGCGACCATGCTGCCGTGCCCGAACAGCATCATGCTCATGGCCGTTGCCGAAGCGAGCACCATGTACCAGACAATCGCCACATAGTGTTTGCCTTGAAAGAGCACGTCGGAAATCCAGCTATTGGAGAGCGAGCCCAGCGCCATGCCCACGGGCAACGCCACCGTGATCCACTTCGGGTCGAATACCGAGCTGGACGCCTGCCAGTGCAGGCCGAGAAAGTGCACCGGGACCCAGACCACGAGCGCATAGCGCGCGGCATTCTGGAACCCGATGGCGAGGCCGGTGATATAGAGCTTCCAGTTCTTGAGCACCAGCATGTAGCGCTGGCGGCTCGTCAAGGGTTCGTCCGCGTCGGCAGGCGCTGCGTCGTCAGTTGCTTCGTTATCCGATTCATCGGCGTCGCGCAACTGCTTCGATTCCGGGCGCTCGGTCACGAACAGCAGCAGCACGAGCGCGCCGAGCAGCATCGAGAGCGGCGCGAGACGGAATATCCAGACCCAGCTCAAGTGCAGCGTGCCCAGAATCAGGACCGGCAGAATATAGGCGAGCACCGAGGAAAATCCGGAAAAGCCCACATAGATGCCGTACACGAAGCCGCGATGCTTGTGGTCCCACCAGTTCGACAGAAGCCGGCTGCCGGGCGCGAAACCCATCGACTGGAAATAGCCGTTGATGCCCCACGCGAGCAGGAAAAAGACGAAGGTGTGGCCGAAGCTGAACAGCCAGTTCGCGGCGAGCGAAAGGACGGCGCCGGCAATCATCATCGTCTTGCCGCCCAGCTTGTCGCCGAGATTGCCGTTGATGAATTGCCCACCCGCATAGCACCAGAGCATGGTCGCGCTGATCCAGCCGATCTCGTACTTGGAGAGGCCGTAATCGTGCTGGATGCCGGCGACCGCAAAGCCGAGCGTTTGCCGTCCCGTGTAATAGAACAGGTAGCAGAAGTCACGCCTGTCAGCGCGCGCCATTTGTATTGCGCGAACAGGGCGTTGCGTTCGAGCGCTGTGCAAGACAACGCTTCGGGCGTATCGACGGGCATGGCTGTCTCCTGCGGCGCGCGATCTATGTCGCGCTGGCCGTTATTGTGAGGAACGAGGTGAAGTTTCAGGCGAGGTGGTTGAGGGCGAGATCGAAGGCGTCGAAGTTGCGCAGGCGGCGGGCGCTCTCGATCCCGCTGAGCTTGCGGTTGAAAAGGAGCGGCACTTTCTGCTCGGACACGCCGCCGTGCGAGCGCAGCGGCACGTTCAAGCCCGAGAGGTCGTGCTGGCTGGCCGCGCTGCCGAGCGCCGTCAACCGTTCGCCCAGCACGACGAGCTCGCCGATGCGGTCCGGCGGCAATTCGAAGCGTTCGCTCGCTTGCGCGCGCGTCAGCACCGCCTCGACGCCGTTAATGCCGCGCAGAAACTCCGTCACCGCGCCGGCCGCCTGGCTGTCGCCGAGATAGACCGTGGCATAGGAGCCGAGCGCGCCGTGATGCACGACATAAGGATCGGTGATCGGCAAGAGCACCCGCGTGCTTCGTACACCGAACTGTTCGTCCAGACGGTCTTGCAGATAGACGATGTTGGGTCGGCCCGCCGCGTCGGTCTTCGCGTTCATGCCGTGGTCGGCGGTGATGGCCAGCACCGCGCCTTCGGCGTGATAGCCCGCGAGATAGTGGTCCATCATCGCGTAGAACGCGTTGGCCTCGGGCGTGCCCGGTGCGTGCTTGTGCTGCACGTAATCGGTCGTCGACAGATACATCAGGTCGGGCCGTTCCTCGCGCAGCAGCGAGAGGCCCGCCGCGAACACGAACTGCGAGAGCTCCGCGCTGTACACGGACGGCACCGGCATGCCCACGCGCTCGACAATGCGCTCGATGCCGTTCTGTTCGAGCGTGACCTGGTCGGCCTTCTCCGCCGAAAAGCAGATCCCCTGCAAGCCGTGCCCCAGCAGCGCGCGCAGCTTGTCCTTCGCGGTGACGACTGCGACGCGCTGTCCCGCGCGCGCCATTTCGGCGAGGATGCTGGGCGCGCGCAGGTACTTGGGATCGTTCATGAGGACTTCCGCGCCCGCTTCCTCGTCGAAGAAGAAGTTGCCGCAGATGCCGTGCACCGAAGGCGGCGCGCCGGTCACGATCGAGAGGTTGTTCGGGTTGGTGAACGAGGGCACCACGCAGTCGCCGGTCAGCACCGTGCCGAACTCGACCAGTTTCGCGAGAAACGGCGCCTGGCCGGCCAGGATCGCCTGGTTGATGTACTCCTGCTCGCAACCGTCGACGCAAATCACGATGGTCGGGGCGGCGGGCAGGCGGTAGGTGCGGGCATTGACGGTAAGGGGCTGGGACATCGGGGGACCTTTCTGGCTTTCTGGTTGACTTGGTCCAAGCGTAAATTGGACAATCCGCTCACACAACCGAAAAAATCACGCGCTATCTGTCACAAAAACTCACATATGAGAGACAAACTTCCCCCACTCAATGCGTTGCGGGTGTTCGAAGTCGCCGCGCGCGCGGGCAGCTATTCGGCGGCTGCGCGCGAACTACACCTCACGCACGGCGCCGTGAGCCGCCACATTGCGATCCTCGAAGACTGGCTCGGCCAGCCGCTCTTCGCGCGCGAGGGCCAGAGCATGGTGGCCACCTCGCATGCGCGCGCGTTCGCCCGCGAAATCAGCGCGGCGTTCGACCATATCGGCGACGCGGCCGAGCGCTACGGCAAGAATCAGCGCGTCAAGGTGATCCGCGTGAGCGCTTCGGCAACGGTGGCGATGCGCTGGCTGATCCCGCTCCTGCCGCGTTTTGCCGAGGTGTGCCCGGACGTCGACGTGCGCGTATCCACGGCGATGTCGACGGAGCCCGGCTTGCGCGGGAGCTTCGACGTCGCGATACGGCCCCACGTGCCGCCGGGCGGCCAGTTTCAGAGCTGGCCGCTGTTCCGGGAGCACAACACGGTTATCGCGAGCCCCCGGTTGATCGCGCGAACGGGGCTCACCGAGGTCGAAGCGCTGGCCGCCGAGACCTGGCTCACGAGCGAGACGCGCCCCGGCGATTGGGAAGCGTGGCTGGCCGCGGTCGGCCAGGCGGAACTGCGGGCGAACCGGACCCTGAGGTTCGACCATTTTTTCGTGACGCTGCAAGCCGTGGTCGACGGGCTGGGCTTCGGTATCGGCCCGTTTCCGACGCTCGAATCCGATTGCGTGGCGGGGCGCGTGCAGAAGCCGTTTCCCTCGCTGGTCTCGGAAGGGACGACCTATCACGCGCTCGTGCCGCTGGACGCCGACAAGCCCGTGCACATGAGAGATTTCCTCGACTGGCTGCAGGCCAACGGGGCGGCGAGCAGCCAGCCGGCCGATCGCTGAGGCAGGACGGTTCGCGCGGGCGCGGGAATTGCGCACTATCCGCAGATGTTATCTGGAGCACAAAGAGGCGGAAACCATGGACGACGCGCAAACCTCGCCCTCGATGGCCAGCCAGTGCTCCGGCTGGCATGGCGAGATGGCGCAGCGCATCGACGCCTTCGACTGGCGCGGCACCGCGCCGGGCCCGCGCGAAAACTGGTCGGCCAGCCTCGTTGCCACCGCGAAGCTGCTGCTCGCCTCGCCTTCGCCGCTCGTGATGCTCTGGGGCCGCGAAGGCACGATGATCTACAACGATGCGTACGCGGTGTTCGCGGGCGGCCGGCATCCGTTCTTGCTGGGCAAGCCGGTCGAGGTCGGCTGGCCCGAGGTCGCTTCGTTCAACCGGCATGTGATCGACACCTGTCTCGCGGGCCGCACGCTGACTTACAAGGACAAGCAGCTCGTGCTCTACCGCGAGGGGCATGCCGAGGATGTGTGGCTGGACCTGAGCTACAGCCCCGTTGTGGAGGACGATGGGCAGCCGGCCGGCGTCATCGCCATCGTGTTCGAGACCACGGAGAAGATCCTCGCTGAAAGGCAGCGTCGCGAGGCCGAGGCGGCGCTGCTGCAACTGACCCAGACGCTTGAGCAGCGCGTGGCCACCGAAGTCGCCGCGCGCGTGGCGATGGAAGAACAACTGCGGCAGGCGCAGAAGCTGGAGGCCATCGGCAGCCTGACCGGCGGCGTTGCCCATGACTTCAACAACGTGCTCCACGTGATCTCGGCCAATCTGCAGCTCATCGAGCTCGCGACGAGGGGCACGACGGTGCTCGAAAAGCGCGTGGCCGCCGCGAGCGCTGCCGTGTCGCGAGGCGCGAAGCTGGCGGCGCAACTGCTGGCGTTCGCGCGGCGCCAGCCGCTCGCGCCGGCCGTGCTCAATCCCTTGCGCCTCGTCGAGGGGATGGCCGAGATGCTGCGCCATACCTTGCCCGAATCCATCGCGCTTTCCATCACGGATGGGCACGAGGGCTGGCATGTCTGCGCGGATCGCAGTCAACTCGAAAGCGCGCTGCTGAACCTCGTCATCAATTCGCGCGACGCGATAGACGGGCCGGGCCAGATCCATATCAGCGTCACGAGCATCGAGGCCCAGGACGACGCACGCGCCGCGCAGGCCGGCGTGCCGACGGGGCAATATGTGCGCCTTTCCGTGCGGGACAGCGGCAGGGGCATGCCCGAGCGCGTGAAGGCGCGCGTGTTCGAACCGTTCTTCACGACCAAGGCCGAAGGCCACGGAACGGGGCTCGGCCTCAGCATGGTGCATGGCTTCGTGTCGCAGAGCTCGGGCTACGTTTTCATCGACAGCCAGGAAGGCCGTGGCACGACCGTGGATCTCTACTTTCCGCGCAGCATCGACACGGAAACCGAATCGCACCGGCCGGCCGTCGCACGCCAGGAACGCGGCGGCGAAACGGTGCTCATCGTCGAGGATGATGCCGACGTGCGCATGACCGCGATCGAAATGCTCGTGCAGCTCGGCTACAAGGTGCTTTCCGCCCAGGACGGCGATTCCGCGCTCCGGATCATTCAGAGCCGTCAGCACTTCGATCTCCTGTTCACCGACGTCGTGATGCCGGGCACGGTGCGCAGCAGCGAACTCGCACGGATCGCCAGTGGTCCGCCGTTCAATGCGTGGGTCCTGTTCGCATCGGGCTACACGCGCGACATCATTTTCCACGACGGCAAGCTCGATCCGGGCGTGGCGCTCATCAGCAAGCCGTACCGGCTCGATGAACTCGCGCGGGCCATTCGCCAGGTGCTCGATACGCCCGCGGGGTGAAGACCGGGAGCCGGCCGCGGGGCGTCAGGCACTCGCATTGCTCCACATAGCAGGTCATTTTCGATAAACATGGAGGCATCATGCTCAGCACCTTGCTTCTGGTTGTCCTGATCCTGCTGCTGATCGGCGCTTTTCCCGCGTGGCCACATAGCCGCTCGTGGGGCTATGCACCATCTGGCACGCTGGGGGTCGTCCTCATTATCGTGATCGTGCTCGTCGTGATGGGGATGATCTAGCCCTTCCTTTTCCCTGTATTTCCCGGCATTTCCCGTTGCCGGGCCGATATTGTTCGGATGTCTAATCGTTGTGCCGCGAGGGTGATGCCTCGCGGTGTCGTAGTGTTGTCGTGGTGTTGTCGTTGTCGCGGCGTTCCCTGTCGCGCGGGACTGCATTCCCTGGTCGTCCCGCGGCCGCATCGGCCAAGCCGGGAGCGAACATTGCTATGAATCGGCGTCCTGCTGTTCGAGCGTGTTCGCTTCATCGGCGCTTTATTGGCGTTTTATGGGCGCTTCATCGTCGTCAGACGCGCGGCGTCCTGCCAGGGAGACGTTGCCATGCAAGACGGGAATAAACTGCTTTATCGATACGACCGCCGTCGCTTTCTGGCGGGCGTGGCCGCGGTTGCCGGCAGTGTCGCGCTATCGGGTTGCGGTGGCGGCGGAGGTGGCGGTGGCGGGTCAGGCGGCGACGGCGGCGCACCCGCGCCCTCGGTCGTGGACGTTCCCTCTCCCGATGCCGGCGACCGCTATAGCCTGCCGCGTCCCTCGCTGCCCGTTCCCGCGAGTTCGGGCATCGACTTCATCGTGCTGGTGACGATGGAGAATCGCTCGTTCGACCACTTCATGAGCTGGGTGCCCGGCGCCGAGGGCATGCCCTCGAACCAGCAGTTCACCGACGCCTTCGGCACGCCACAGACACCGTTCCCGCTTTCCGCGAATTCTGCCTATGGCTACCAGGCGTGCGCATACAACGATCCCAATCACAGCTACGCCGGGGCGCGCACGCAGCTGGCTTCCGGCGCGATGAACGGCTGGCTGCTTACGCCAGGCACGAGCCAGACGCAAGGCGATTTGCTGCCCATTGGCTACTACACATCAGCGGACCTCGAATTCTTTAGCGCCGTCGCGAGCAATTACACGATCGGCGATTTTTATTTCAGCGGCATCCTGACCAGCACGTTTCCTAACCGCATCTATCTGCATAGCGGAACGACCGACCGCCTCGACGACAGTCTCGACAACTGCTCGCTCGCGACGATCTGGGACAACCTGAGCGCGGCCAACGTGGGCTGCAATTATTACTATCACGACGTGCCGTTCACGGCGCTCTATGGCGAGCGCTACCTCGGCATTTCCCACCCGTTCTCCGACTTTCTTTCCAATGCGGCGGCAGGCACGCTGCCGCCGTTCTGCATGGTCGACCCGGCCTTCGCCGGCGAGGAGCAGGGCGTTTCCTCCGACGATCATCCGCACGCGGACATCCGCAATGGCGAGGCGTTTCTCGCGCAGGTCTATGACGCGCTGCGCACGAGCCCGGCGTGGAACCGCACGCTGATGATCGTCGTGTATGACGAATGGGGCGGCTTTCTCGAGCACGTGGCGCCGCCGGTCAGGCCGATCAGCAAAAACGAGCTTGCGCTCGGCAACGACGGCAAGCTCGGTTTTCGCGTGCCGCTCGCGCTCATTGGCCCACGCGTACGCGCGGGCACGGTGACGCGCTATCCGTTCGATCCGAGCTCGATCCATGCGCTGCTGCAATGGCGTTTCGGCCTGCAACCGCTTGGCGTGCGCGGCACCGATTCGGCGACGCTCAACCTCGCCTATGCGCTCGACTTCACCGATGCCGCGCGCACCGACGCCCCGGCGTTCAACGTCGCGCAGGGTCCGTTCGGCGCGGTCTGCGCGGGGGCGACGGCGCCCGCGGCGTCGAGCGCGGTATCGGCCATCGATCAGGCGGAGCTCGCGAACAATCCGACCTCGGACCGCTTCGCGGACCTTCGCGCCAAGGCCGCCGCGCTGGGGTTCAAGACCGGGTCCTGAGCTCGCGCGGGCGCTCCGCTTTAGCCGGGCGTTCTCCGTCGTTCCATTAAACGTTTGGGAACGAACGTAGAGCGCCGCGCATGACGGCACCTGATGGCCCCTGATGGTCCCCCATGGCAACTTTGGCCGAACAATGGCAATGTGTCGGCAAGAGCGACGGGGATTCGTGCCGCTCGATCCGTTTCGCCCCGTCACCGTGCCAGGATATTTGCGCTCGCCGCGCCGAGGAGATGAACATGACTGCCCACGACTTTGCCGGGTTTTCCTGGGATGAACAGGCAGACGTCAAGGCGGTGCTGACGAGCCGGGGGTTCGAGCTCGGCGAGTTCAGCTTCACTCACCGGGGCGACGATCCGGCCGGCGGCGTCAAGGCCGCGAGCCGCCAGGTTTGCGTGACGCGCATCACCAACGGCAAGACGGAAACCTACGATACCGACCACTTCGCTCCGTGGATCACGGATTTCGACGACGCGCTTCAGGCCGGGAAATTCGACGACTGAGATTGCAACGTTCACAATCGGCGGCCGCTCCGTGGGGGCGCGTCTCGCATGCTACGATCGACGTGACATCCACTTCGATCGATGTGAGCCATGGCGACGTTGTACGACTTGCTGAACGTTCGTGCGGACGCGAGCGACGCGGAAATCAAGCGCGCTTACCGGCGGGCCGCGATGAAAGTACATCCGGACCGCAACGTGGGGCGCGAAGCGTCCGCGCATGCGCAGTTCCAGGAGATTAAAGAGGCCTACGCGATCCTCGCCGATCCCGAGCAGCGCCGCGTCTACGATGAGGTGTACGCCGAGGAAATGGAGCGCCTCGCCCGCGAGCGCGACGAGGAAGCGGCGCGCGTGCAGGCCGCCCGCGACGCGGAGTACGCGCGGCACGTGGCCGTTGCGATGCGCTTTGCCGGGGAGGGGCACAATCGCGACGTGGTGTTCGGGGTATTGCTCGGGCGTGATTGCGAAGCGCAGCTGGCTGGGCGTATTGCCGATGGTGCGGTCGAGTTGCATTTGTCGCGTCAGGCGAGCACGGCCACGAGCGAGCAAACGAGCGAGCCAGCGCACGAGGAGCGCCCGCAATCCGCCGAGCCGCGCGCGCGTAGTGACGAGCCGGGCGCCGGCCGCGCCCAGACGGACTTCTTCAGCGCAATCTGGCGCGGGATGTTCGGTCTGCACCCTTGACCCCGCATGATGGGGCCGGGTGCGCTTGAACCTCGCTTGAACCGCTCTTGCGATGGCCTATATTGAATCCGTATTCGTGAAGCGCGTCGATCGAATCGGGGGAATCCGGCCATGTGCAAGATAGTGTGGTATCCGAAGCAATACCGCGGTTCGGGGCGCAGGCGATTTCTCAAGCTCGCGGGTACGGCTGCGGTCGTTGGCCTCGCGACGGGTCCGGCCGCCACGACGCCGGCACGCGCCGACGCATTGACGAAGGCGCAACGCGAACGCCTGACGCCCGAGCAGATCATCGAGCTCATGAAGCAGGGCAACGCGCGCTTCCAGTTCGGCGAGCGCAAGTCGCGCAATTATCTTCGCGAGCAACGGGCGAGTGCGGGCGGCCAGTTTCCCGCCGCGGTGCTGCTCAGTTGCATCGATTCGCGCGCACCGGCCGAAGTCATCATGGATCTCGGGATTGGCGATATTTTCAATTGCCGCGTCGCGGGCAATGTCGAGAACGACGACATCCTCGGCAGCATGGAGTTCGCGTGCAAGCTCTCCGGGGCGAAGGTCATCGTCGTGATGGGACACACGGCCTGCGGCGCCATCAAGGGCGCCATTGCCAACGTCGAGTTGGGCAATCTCACCGGCTTGCTGGACAGAATCAAACCCGCCGTGCAGGCCACGACCTATGAAGGCGATCGCTCGGCATCGAACTACACGTTCGTCAACGCGGTCGCGCGCAAGAATGTCGAAATGACCATCGCCAATATTCGTCAGAACAGTCCGGTGCTCGCGGAGCTGGAGACCCAGGGGAAGATCCGGATCGTCGGTGCGATGTACAACCTGGGAACGGGCGCGGTGGAGTTTCTTGCCTGATCGCGCTGGTATCGCACCATAACAGCTTCGTTTGCCCTTTCGTCTTTCAACGCCCGCATGAGCGCCGTGAACGTTTCCGGCGCAATATAGACGGGCGGTCACCATAAAAGACGAGGGAGGCAACCATGGGAAACGCCACCAGGCTGGAGTTGTTTTGCCGCTTGTTCCTTGGGCTTTTCGTGGGGTTCTTCTGCGTGACCGCCGCGCTTTTCGTTCGATACAAGACGGCGAATCACCCTCAGCAAGTGACTGCCGTGCAGTCGAACGACACGTCGCGAGCCCTGCCGGCGAGCGCACCGGCAACGTCATTCGCATCCTCATCGCAACGTGCAGCGACGCCACTGGAACCCGAGGAGCGGATACTCATCACGTCGTCCACTTCCACGCTCGTCACGTTCATTGCGGCCGCCGTGGCGAATTGCATGAGCTGGTGGGAGCGCAGGCGCAGGCGGCGCACGAAGCAAAGCGGCGCGCCAAGCTAAGCGCCATCTTGTGGACCCATAGCGTCGAGACGGCGAAGGCGAGCGCGCAGGATCGCACGCTCGCCACGGCTTGCACGCGTCAGCCAATCTTGCCGAGCATCGCGCTGAATTCATCCTTGTTGAAGGCACGCAGCGTTTGCGTGCGGATGTTGCCGGCGGAGCCCAGGGCGAGCCCGAACGCCATGAAGCCCGCCTCGTCGGCGGCTTCGATGACCGTGACAATGTCGTACTGACCCAGCGTCCAGTAGATCTGCTTCATCTCGCAGCCGTAGGCCTTGGCCATTTCGGCGGTTTGGCTGGCGCGCTGCGCGCTGTTCTTGATCGTGCGGATGCCTTGATCCGTAAATTCCGCGAGTACCACATAGGTTGGCATAACGATTCTCCTTACCAGGGCTTGCCAAAGCGGCTCACGCTAGATGCACCCTACGAATGGGCGGCGGGCCGGATGTTCTGGTTACGGCTGAAGAGATTGTGCGGGTCGTAGCGGGTCTTGACCGCAACGAGCCGTTCCATGTTCGGACCATAGGCGGACGCCACGCGCGCGGCCTCGTCTTCGGTCAGGAAGTTCACATAGACGCTGCCGAGCGCATAAGGCGCCGACGCCTCGAAAAAGCTGCGCGCCCAGGCGACGCAGCGGTCGTCGTCGGCGCGATCGGTCCAGCGGCCATGCACGTTCATGACGTAAAGCGCGTCGCGATTCGGATAGGCCGTGGCCTCGGGCGCCACACGCTGCGTCGCGCCGCCGATCTGGCCGAAGAAGATCTCGCACTGCGGCGACGGCAACGTGTCGATCGCGGCGAGGAGCGCGTCGATGAGACCGTCCGGTATCTCGGCGAGGTTGTGCGACTTCCAGTAGTTGCGCTCGCCCGGCGTGAGCAGCGGATCGAAGGCCTGTTGCCACGCTGCATAAGGCATGGGCCCGAGATGCTCGCCGCAGGCGGGGCCGAAGCCGCGCACGGGCTCGACGGCGGCCGGCCCGTTTTCCAGCGGACCCGTGTAGCAGATCGCGAACACGATCACGGGCGTGCCGTGCACGCTGGCGGGCAGGAACGGCAGCGGCGGCGCGAGACGCAGCACGCTCCAGACGGTCAGCTCGTCGGGCATGGCGGCCGCGGCTTCGCGGTATTTCACCAGGGCGTCGCGCGCGGCCGCGAGCGGCAGCACCACGAGCCCGCCGTAGATCTTGGGGCCCACTGGATGAACCGCGAACTCGAACGACGTCACCACGCCGAAGTTGCCGCCGCCGCCGCGAATGGCCCAGAAGAGATCGTCGTGCTCGTCGGCGCTCGCGCGCAGCAGTGCGCCCTCCGCGCTCACGACGTCGGCGGCAAGCAGATTATCGACGGTCATGCCGAAGCGCCGGCTCAGCCAGCCGAATCCGCCGCCGAGCGTGAGACCGGCCACGCCCGTCGTCGAATTGATGCCGAGCGGCGTGGCGAGACCGAACGCCTGCGCTTCGTGATCGAAGTCGCCCAGCGTGGCGCCCGGTTCGACATAGGCGCGCAGCGTGGACGGCTCGACCCGCACCGATTTCATCGGCGAGAGATCGATCACGAGCCCGCCGTCGCACATCGCGCTGCCCGCGATATTGTGGCCGCCGCCGCGCACGGCGATCGCGAGACCCGCGTCGCGGGCGAAGTTCACGGCGCAGCGCACGTCGGCGGCGCCCTGGCAACGGACAATCAGCGCGGGGCGCCGATCGATCATGGCGTTCCATATCTGCCGGGCTTCGTCGTAGCCCGCGTCCGCTGGCTGCAGCACCTGACCGCGCAGCGCGCTTTTCAATGTTTCGATGGAATCGCTCGGCAGGCTCGACATCGCACACCTCTCATTTGGGCAGAAACGCGTAGGCCGCATGGCGCGGTCCAACGGCGGCGGGCGGCGCAACAGACCGGTCCGGCGTCATCTGCGGACTCTGGATGCGGGTTGCTCTGGGCGGGACGCAAGATGTCCCGTGGGGAAAGCAGGAAGAGCGGGCTTTCGTGAAGGCAGCTCGCGCGCCAGGGAAGGCGAAGCTGCGCAGCCTCGCGGATGGATGTTCTGTGAACGGGGCGCGGCTGTATCAGGTTGCCGGAGCGTTCAGGATGGTTAGCAATCCTGAATCGTTATGAAGAATACCCGGCCGGATCCGGCGCGAGATGTCGTGAATGTCGCGTCGTCTCTCGATATTCTAGCAAGCTGTTTGCACGGAACCTAAAATTTGTTCGTGTGCTCCGGCATGGCCGGAAGCATGCATTTAATTGATTAACCAGGAGCCCCGATATGACTCGCATGTATATCGACTGCAGGGAGTTCCCCAGCGAGATGAACTGCACGGTTGCCATCTCCGCGGATTCGCAAAAGGAGCTTCTAGAGGCCGCGGTGCAGCACGCGGTAACGATTCATCGCCACGCCGATACGCCGGAATTGCGCGCGCAGCTCGCCACGCTGTTCCATGAAGGCACGCCGCCCGCGGACGCGCCGCGTCCAGCGTGAGGCATCGAAAATACACTGAATTATCCGAACAAATACAGCCATGCGGTGCGAATCCGGCGCGCACGGTCTTCGAATAACCACGACGCCGCGAGCGCGAACAATCCCGACATGCAGCCCGTGAGAAGGTGCTCGAGAACGGGAATGCGATAGTGGCTCTTGTGAGAATAGGCGTCGCCCAACGCGGTCAGACAGCCGACGACGAGCGCATTGCCATAGCGGTTCGCATACAGCTTCGACGCCGGCGTGAAGGTCAGCAGCACGGCCAGCACGCCGGTGAGCAATCCCGTTCTGAATGCGATGGCCCAGTGCGCGAGGCTCATGATGTTGCCCCAGCTCCCCGGCATGCAGGTCATGCATGCGCTGGTGGGCTGCCAGAAGCGCTGGATAAACAGCTTGATGCGGCGTCGCCATTCGCTTCCCATGACGGGCTCCACGAGGTAGGACGTGAGGTTTCGCGGAATTTTACCGCGTGAAGGGGAGTGGGGCGCTTGCGGTTGGGGGACCGAATATAATTCGGAAAACGAAGCAAATTCATGAGCGACGCGTGACGCGTGATCTCAGGATCAAACGCAGCGATTAAATAGTGACATATAAACGCCCGTGGGGACGCACCGATCGCGTAGTATCCCTATCCCCATTGCCTAAAATGAAACGACGCGTGGGCCGACTCATGCAACGAAACCGTCATAGCGGGCCTGGCCGGCACGAGTCATGCTCTCCATGGGGTTCTTCAACGGAGGTCACATGAACACGGGTAACAAGGGCGATAAGGGTGACAAGGGCGACGTGCGCGCATTCGTGCATACGGCCGAGCGGACGGGCGGCTGGGTGTGGGTTATCTCGCTGGTCGACTTCGCGGCGCGCGACGTGCGCCGTGTATTGGTATCCGACGAAACCTACACCAATCAGCGCGCGGCGAAAGACGCGGGCGACGCCCGTTTAGAGGCGCTTGCACACGACCAGTAGCCGCCCGGAGTGGCCGTCAAGGTCACGGGAAAATCGGCGTCGTAGGTTCTGCGCCTTCCGGATCGGCTTTCGGAACGTGCTTTGCGACCGTCTGCGCGATTTCCTCCTCGCGCGAGGCCGGCACGTCGGCCATGATCAGGAACTGCCCGTCGCGGATGGCCTCGCGAAAGCGTTCGAGCCGCGTGTTGGGCTCGTCCACGCCGATCATGGCGGCCGTCCATGCGCCAAAGCCCGCGCCCGCCAGCGTCAATGCCACAACGGCACCACCGCCGATGACGAGTTCCGCGGGCGGAAACACGAGCGCCGCGAGACCCACGATCGCGCCCGCCGCGCCGCCTAGCGCCACGCCGCGCTCGAGCGCGTGCACGACGTCGCTGCTTTGCAGCAAGGAAGTGCCCGGCAATTGATCGAGCTGGACCGTATGGTTCGCGAGCACGTGCAAATGCCGCCACGTGACGCGCGCCAGCAACAGGTCGTCCACGACGGCCCTCGCGGTGGGAATGTCAGGTGCCAGGAAATAAAGACGTCTCATGTTGGCTCCCCTTTGCTCAAGCGACGATGGTCGCGGGGTAATGATTGATGGTACGCCTGCCACAGCGAACTGGCGCGTCGCGCCTCGGCCACTATTCACCGCTAATCCCCTGAGCGCCGTGCATCGCCGCGGTACATATCCGCGCGCAATTGCAACGCGGGCGTGTAGGATAGAAAGCGGGATAGAAAGCGTCGTTCCAACCCGCCACAACCGGCGAATCAGCGAACTAAAACGAATTAGCGAATCAGCGCAGGTGCCCTATGACCTCAATCTCTCGTGAGCCTCACCACGCCGATGCCGAGGCGCTGGCGACGCTCGCCGAATATCTCGAACTGCTGCTGGACAAGGGGCAGAGCCTGATTCTGGTTCGCAGCCACGCGGAGAGCAGCGACATTTTCCTTGGCGACGCGAGCGAGCCTGAGGAAGGCTGGACACGTCACGGCGCGATTCGAAACGCAATGGCGAGCGCCGTGCTGGGCGTCACGCAGTCGGGGTTCAACGAGCTCACCATCGGCGGGCAGACTTACCGCTTCGTGCGGGCGTTCACCCAGGTCGCCAACCAGGGCGCCGTGGTTTTCAGCGCGGCGTAGGGAAAACACACGCACAGGCACGCATATCCACGCATAACCACCCACCAGCACGCACGCGCAAGAAGACCTACGATATTTGAAAACACCAAGGAGATGGCCGTCATGACCACGGCTGCCAGTTTTCAAATCGGCTACACGCAGTATCTCGGCCCCGACGGCGAGCCCGTTCAACCGCTGCCGCCCTTTGCAAGCGATCCCGCCGCGCTCCTGCCGCTCTATCGCGCCATGGTGCTGACGCGAGCGTTCGACACCAAGGCGGTGGCCCTGCAACGTACGGGCCAGCTCGGCACGTTTGCCTCGTCGCTGGGCCAGGAGGCGACAGGCGTGGGCGTGGCCAGCGCGATGCGGCCCGAAGACGTGCTGTTTCCCTCCTACCGCGATCACGCGGCCCAATTGCTGCGCGGCGTCACGATGACGGAAAGCCTGCTCTATTGGGGCGGCGACGAGCGCGGCAGCGACTTCGGCGTGCCGCGTCTCGACTTTCCGAACTGCGTGCCGATCGGGACGCAGGTCTGCCACGCGGCGGGCGCCGCCTATGCGTTCTTGCTGCGCCGCGAGCCGCGCGTCGCGGTGACGATCTTCGGCGACGGCGCGACCTCGAAGGGCGATTTTTACGAGGCGATGAATTTCGCCGGCGCGTGGCGCGCGCCGCTCGTGCTCATCATCAACAACAACCAGTGGGCGATTTCGCTGCCGCGCAGCCGGCAGAGCGCGGCGCAAACACTCGCGCAAAAAGCCATCGCCGCGGGCATCGACGGCTTGCAGGTCGACGGCAACGACGTGATCGCCGTGCGCGAGGTGGCGGAGGCCGCGCTCGCGAAAGCCCGGCGCGGCGAAGGCCCCACTCTGATCGAAGCGCTCAGCTATCGCCTCGGCGACCACACGACGGCCGACGACGCCACGCGCTATCGCGACGCCGAAGTGCTGAGCCAGCAGTGGGAATACGAGCCGCTGCGCCGCCTGCGGCTCTGGCTCATGCGCATGAACGTGCTGGACAAGGCGCAGGACGAGCAGATCGGCAAGACCTGCCGCGCCGAGGTCGAAGAGGCTGTCGAGGCCTATCTCGCGGTCGCACCGCCCGAGGTGGCCGCGATGTTCGATCATCTCCACGAGGTCCTGCCGCTCGCGCTGCGCGAGCAAAGGGCGATGGCGCAGCGTTTTGCCGAGCTCGCGCCGCCTGCGGAGAACGGCCATGGCTGATCTGAACATGGTCGAGGCGATCAATCTCGCGCTCGCCTGGGCGCTCGAGCACGACCCCGACGTCGTGCTGCTCGGCGAGGACATCGGCGTGAACGGCGGCGTGTTTCGCACGACGGCGGGCTTGCAGGCGCGCTTCGGCGCGCAGCGCGTGCTCGATACGCCGCTCGCGGAAACGGCGATCGGCGGCACGGCGGTCGGCATGGCGGCGATGGGCCTGAGGCCCGTCGCGGAGATCCAGTTCAGCGGCTTCATTTATCCGGCCATCGACCACTTGCTGAACCATGCGTCGCGTTTGCGGCACCGCACGCGCGGCCGGCTCGCGTGCCCGCTCGTGGTGCGCGCACCGAGCGGCGCGGGCATCCACGCGCCCGAGCATCACTCCGAAAGCCCCGAGGCGTTGTTCGCGCACATACCGGGGTTGCGCGTCGTGACCCCGTCGTCGCCCGCGCGCGCTTATGGCCTGCTGCTGGCGGCCATCCGCGACCCCGATCCGGTGATCTTCTTCGAGCCCACGCGTCTCTATCGTCTCTTCAGGCAGGCCGTGGAGGACAACGGCGAAGCGCTGCCGCTCGACTGCTGCTACGTGCTGCGCGACGGCGCGGACGTGACGCTCGTGAGCTGGGGCGGCGCGCTCCAGGAGGCGCTGGCGGCCGCCGATCGGCTGGCGCAGGAGGGCGTGAGCGCGGAGGTGATCGACGTGGCCACGCTCAAGCCGCTCGACATGGAGACGATTCTCGCCTCGGTGGCCAAAACGGGCCGCTGCGTGATCGTGCACGAAGGCTCGCGCACGGGCGGCGTGGGCGCGGAGATTGCTGCCGGTATCGCCGAGCGCGGCCTTTATACGCTGCTTGCGCCGGTGCAGCGCGTGACGGGCTACGACGTGGTGGTCCCGCTCTACCGGCTCGAAAGCCACTACATGCCGGCGACGGCGCGCATCGTCGCCGCCGTCAGGCAAGCGCTGGAGGCGCAGTGAAACCATGAAGATCTTCAAGCTGCCCGATCTGGGCGAAGGCCTCCAGGAAGCGGAAATCGTCGAATGGCACGTCAAGAGCGGCGACGAGATTCGCGCCGATCAGCCGCTCGTCTCGGTCGAGACGGCCAAGGCGATTGTCGAGATTCCATCGCCGCAAGCGGGCCGCATCGCAAAGCTGTTCGGCAAGCCCGGCGACATCGTGCATCTGGGCGCGCCGCTGGCCGCGTTCGAAGGCGAAGGCGCCGACGATGCCGATGCGGGCACCGTGGTCGGCCACATGGAAGTGGGCACGCAACCCATGCAGGAGGAGGCGCCTGCCGTGCCCGGCGGCGGCGCGGGTGGGGCACATGGCGCCATCAAGGCGATGCCCGCGGTGCGCGCGCTCGCGCGCAAGCTCGACATCGACCTCGCGATGGTGACGCCTTCGGGGCCCGAGGGCGTCATCACGGCCGCCGACGTGCAACGCGCGGCGAGACTCCTCGCCGAGCTCGGGCCGCCCGAGGTGCTGCGCGGCGTGCGGCGCGCGATGGCGCAGAACATGGCGCGCGCCCAGCACGAAGTGGCGGCCGCCACTGTCATCGACGACGCCGACATTCACGCGTGGCCGCCCCATACCGACGTGACGATTCGCCTGGTCCGCGCGCTGGTGGCCGGGTGCCGCGCGGAGCCGGGCCTGAACGCCTGGTTCGACGCGAAGATGGAGCGGCGCCACGTGCTCGCGAAAATCGATCTCGGCATCGCCGTCGATCTGCCCGAGGGCTTGTTCGTGCCGGTGCTGCGCGACGTCGCGCATCGCGACGCGGCCGACCTGCGCGCCGGACTTGAGCGCATGCGCACCGACATTCGCGCGCGCAAGATTCCGCCCGAGGAAATGCGCGGCAACACGATCACGCTGTCCAACTTCGGCATGATCGCCGGTAAATACGCGGCGCCCGTGGTGGTGCCGCCCACGGTCGCGATCCTGGGCGCGGGGCGCATCCACGACCAGGTCGTCGCACACGAGGGCGCGCCCGCCGTGCACAGGATTTTGCCGCTGAGCCTGACGTTCGATCATCGCGTGGTCACGGGCGGCGAGGCCGCGCGCTTTCTGGCCGCCGCGATTGAAGACCTCGAACGGGCGCAATAGCGATGGCGCGCCCGGCGTCTGCCGCTAGAATGGCCGTGGCCGGCGCCACGTTGCGCGCCGGTCTGCGTTTTTTTGCCCTTGTTTAAAGCCATTCGCCGATCGATCCACGCGTGAAGACCTCCACCCTCGAACAACTGCGCGACGGACAGCTCGCCGGCGCACGACAGCTCAAGCTCGCCTGCGGGCTGAGCGAATTTCCGCGCGAGATCTTCGAGCTCGCCGACACACTCGAAGCGCTCGACCTCTCCGGCAATGCGCTCAGCGCATTGCCCGACGATCTGCCGAGGCTGCGCAAGTTGCGCATTCTGTTCGCCTCGAATAATCCGTTCACCGAATTGCCCGCGGTGCTGGGCGAGTGCGAAGCGCTCAGCATGGTCGGCTTCAAGACGAACCAGATACGCCATGTCCCAGCGAGCGCGCTGCCGCCGCAATTGCGCTGGCTGATCCTCACCGATAACGCCATCGAGGCGCTGCCGCCCGAGATCGGCGAGCGCGCGCATCTGCAGAAGCTGATGCTCGCCGGCAACCGGCTGCGCGTGCTACCCGGGACGATGGCCGCATTGAGCCGCCTGGAGTTGCTGCGCATCTCCGCGAACCATCTCGACGCGTTGCCCGAATGGCTGCTGCGCCTGCCGCGTCTCGCGTGGCTCGCCTACGCCGGCAATCCGCTCAACGCGGCGCGCGAGCAGGCCGCCATGGCCGACGCAGCGGTGCCCGATATCGACTGGCATACGCTCGCGCTCGGGCAGACGCTGGGCGAGGGCGCCTCGGGCGTGATCCATCGCGCGACGCGCTTGTTGCGCGACGGGCATCCGGTCGAGGCCGTCGCCGTGAAGCTGTTCAAGGGCGCGGTGACGAGCGACGGCTTGCCGGCCCTCGAAATGGCCGCCTGCCTGCAAGCGGGCGCGCATCCGAATCTCATCCCGGTGCTGGGCAAGATCACGGGGCATCCGCTCGACGAGCATGGCCTCGTGATGGCCTTGATCGATCCGGCGTTCCGCAATCTCGCGGGGCCGCCGAGCCTCGCATCGTGCACGCGCGACGTCTATGCCGACGACGTGCGCTTCGACCGGCCGACCGCGTTGCGTATCGCGCGCGGGATGGCGTCGGCGGCGCGGCATCTGCACCGGCGCGGGATCATGCACGGCGATCTTTACGCCCACAACATCCTGCATGACGGCGCGGGGCACGTCCTGCTCGGCGACTTCGGCGCGGCGTCGTTTCACGATGTCGCCGACCGCGCGCGGGCCCAGGCGCTCGAACGCATCGAGGTGCGCGCGTTCGGGTGCCTGCTCGAAGAACTCGTGCAACGGCTGACCGGGAACGCCGACGATCGCGCCGCCGGGCTCGACGCGCTGATGGCGGACTGTCTTGGCGAGCAGGTGGAGAGGCGGCCATCGTTCGACGACATTGTCGAGCGGCTCGATGCGTTGAGCGATTAAGCCGGGCCTGCGGGTTGGTTTTGCATGGCGCCGCTTGCGCGGGCACCCGGCGCCTGGTTGCTCACTTCACGAAAGATGTTGAGGACTCCCTTCGACTATCGCGAGTTCGTCGAGCAATGCCTTCGCGTCTTGCAGGTCGGCCGTATCGTGGCCTTCCGTAAATCCATCGTAGATTTCGGAGAGCATCGCGCGGGCCTGGGCCAGTTTGCCCGCGCGCTGCCAATGGCGGGCGAGGCACAGCGCCGCGCGCAATTCCAGCGATTTCGCGCCCAGTTCGTGCGCCAGTTCCAGCGCTTTGCGGAAACAGCCCTCGGCCTCCTCACCACACTGAGCGCCGAGCGCGGATCGGCCATCGCCGAGCAGCAAGCACCCCTTTAGCCGATGCAACTCGGCCTCGTAGTAACGCTCGCCCGCCTTAGTGGCGATCGACAGGGCCTCTTCGAGCACCGGGAGCGCCGCTTCCCGGTCTCCCGCGATCCCGTAGCTTTCGGCAAGCAGCGCCAGAAAGTACGAGCGCCCCTCTTCGCCGCCATGGGCACGCTGATCGGCCAAGCCTTCGCGCATCTGCGCAATCCCTTCCTGAAGCCGGTCCTGTCGGGCCAGCGCCCAGCCGCGCAGCGCGGTCCCCCAGGCGAGCCAGTAGGGCAACCCTTGATCGGACGTGATCGCCATCGCGGCTTCGGCGTGTTCGAGCGCCAGCGAGACCTCGCCCCGAAGCTGGTGCAACTCGGTGGCGTAAGCCAGCGCGAATGCGAGGGTCGGCCCGTAGGCCAGTTGCCGTGCGATCGCCAGCGCCTGGAGGCTGCGCTGGTACGCCTGATCGGGGTAGCCCTGATGCCACAAGGTCAGCGCCAGATAGTTCAGGGCACGGATGCCGGGCTCCACGCCGTGGGTGAACACATGGGCCTGATGCTGCGCCGGGTCGTAGAGCGCCAGCGCGCGCTCCAGATGCTCGCGGCCCGCGGCGAATTCGCCGAGGAAGAACAGGCACACACCGAGCGCGCTATGGGCCTCGACAAGTAATCCGGAGTCCTTTTCATCGGCGGCCATGCGCAGCATCCGTTCACTGAGCTCGCGCGCGGCGCTGTACTCGGCGCGCGAGATGTAGTGAATCCTCAATCCCAGATGCACGGCGAAGAGCCCGGACGTCTCGCCGATCTGCTCGCACAATTGCAGCGCGCGCGTATAAGTGGCCGCCACCTCGGGCGCGCCATAGCCTTGCACATCCATCAGCGAGGGACCCAGCGAAAGCAGCAGCGTGAGTTCTCGACGCCCGCGGGCGGGCGTATCGGGCAGACGCTTGAGCAGTTCGAGCGCGGCCCGGAGGTGCCGCATCGCGTCCAGATGCGCGGCATGCCGAACGGCCTGTTGCGCGGCCCGGTGCAAATACTCCACCGCCTTCGGAATATTGCCGCTCAAACTATAGTGGTGCGCGAGTTCGCTGCAATAGTCGGTGATCCGCGTGGGGAACAAGGTTTCGATGGCCTGCGCCGTGCGCTCGTGCAATACATTGCGCCGCTCCGTGAGCAGCGAATGGCCGGCGACCTCCTGGGTCAGCGCGTGCTTGAACGAATATTCGACCTCGGGATACGCGGCGCGCTCGTAGATGAATTCCGCAGCCGCGAGGCGCGCGAGCAGGTGGCGCAGATCGCTGTCCGTCTGCGCGACCTCACCGATGCATATGCACTGAAGCAGGCTGAACGGGAACTCCTTGCCGATCACGGCGAGCGTCTGCAACAGCTCTTTCTCGGCAACGGGCAGCCGGTCTATGCGCGCCGCGAGTACGCCTTGCACGGTGGCGGGAATGTGCAGAGCCGTGGGCGTGTGCGCGATCCGGTAGCGGCCGGGTTCGCCGAGCAGCGATTGTTCTTCGGCAAGCGTCTGGACGACTTCTTCCATGAAGAACGGATTGCCCTCCGTCTTCTCCTGAATGAGCCGCTTGAGGGCGGCGAGCGAGGGATCGTTGCCCAGCAGCGCGGCCAGCAGCCCCTGCGCCTCGGCCGGACGCAGCGGCTCGAGCCTGAGCTGGACGTAATGGCCCGCCCAACCGGGCTTGTACTCGGGCCGATAGTTCAGCAACAGCAGGATTCGCGCGTGCGTGGAGCGCTCGATCAGGCACGCGAGGAATGCTTCGGTCTCCCGATCGAGCCATTGGAGGTCCTCGAACAGCAGCGCGACGGGTTGATCCTCGCTCTCGCGCGCGAGCAGCTTGACGATGGCCTCGAAGGTGCGGTCGCGCCGGATCTGCGGGTCCATTTCCGGCAGCGCCGAACCGCGCTCGCCAATGCCGAGCAGATAGAGCAGGTAGGGCACGAGATCGTCGAAGCTGCGTTCGAGCGTGAGCACCTTGCCCATGACTTTTTCGCGGCATTGCCGCTCGTCGTCCTGGGCGGCGATCTGGAAATAGTTCTTCAGCAGATCGATGAGCGGCAGATACGCGAAGGCCTTGCCATGCGAAACCGAAAACGTTTCCAGCAGCAGACAGCCGCGCCGCGAGCGCTCCTTGAACTCGTGGAAGAGCCGCGACTTGCCGACCCCGGCTTCGCCCGCCACGGCCACGACCTGCCCGCGTCCATGCTGAACCTGCTCCAGCGCCTCGCGCAACTGATCGAGCTCGGCCTGCCGACCGACGAACCGCGCGAGCCCGCGATGCGCCGCGAGCTGCAAGCGCGTGCGCAACGCGCCGAGCCCCTGGACCTCGTGGACCACGAGCGGATCGGGAATGCCCTTGACCTGCGTGGCGCCCAGCGCCTTGAACTCGAAATAGCCCTCGGCCAGCTTGTGGGTGGAGTCGCTCACGAGGATCGACGAGGGCGTGGCGATGCTCTCCATGCGCGACGCAATGTGGATCGTTTGCCCGACCGGATCGTAATGGGTGTGCAGGTCGTCGGTGCGGATCGAATGCACGACGACCTCGCCCGTATGGACCCCTACGCGAATCTGCAGCGCGATGCCTTTCTCCAGACGAATGCGGTCGCTGTGGCGGCGCATCGTTTGCTGCATGCGCAGCGCCGCGTAGAGCGCGCGCTGCGCGTGGTCTTCGTGAGCGATGGGCGCGCCGAACAGCGCGAGAATGCCGTCGCCGAGCGACTTGGCCACATAGCCCTCGTAGTAGTGGACGGCCTCCATCATCAGCGCGACGACGGGCTCGATCAGCCGGTGGGCCTCCTCGGGATCGAGATTGTGGATGAGCGCCGTGGAGCCGGCCATGTCGGCGAATAGCGCCGTGATCATCTTGCGCTCGCCGGCCGTCTCGCCGCGTGCCTCCATGGCCGCCTGCTCGGCGCGGATGCGTTCGACCAGGTGGTGCGGCGTGTATTGAATGGGCGCGGGGAGGGGGCACGAATCGGCGGGGGCGCGTGCGGAGGGCGTGGCTGGCGTGTCGGCGAGGGGCGCGCCGCAGGCGCTGCAGAATCGGGCCGATGGGCTGGCTTCATGCCCACAGCGCGGGCAGGCGCGCAACAGCATGGCGCCGCAAGCCTCACAGAATCTGGCCCCGGTGAGGTTGTCGAATCCGCAGTTTGAGCAGTGCATATGACCTGGCCCTTGCTCCGTGCCCGCGTTTAAGGCGCAGTTAAACCACGTTTAAATCGTAGTTAAACCGCCTTTAAACCGCAGTTAAACATTAGGCGCGGTGGGCGTTCGCAGCAAGACCGTATCCCTGCCGAAGGCCTCCGTCACGACTGCCGGCGCGTCTTCCTCTGAACGCGCCGTGGCGGCGCAAGCTCGCTGGGCCGTGACGCCAGCACGTCGAGATCATCGGCCGCGGGCAGCTTCTTGACTGCCTTGTCCCATTGATACACCCATTGCCACTGGTCGCGTTCGCGCTCGGCCGCCTTTCCCTGGCCTCGCATCGCACCGTCGAAGCGGTCTTCGGGCTCGGGGTCATCGACACTGAATGCTTCGGTGCGCCCGAAGATATAGTTGATCGGACAGATCTCGTCGGGACTATCCTTGCGCGGCTTCACGTACCAGCCCGCCTCGGTCAACGCGGGCATGCCGAGCCCGCCCGTTTTGTAAGCGACCTCGCGCAATCTGTCCGGCTTCGGCGCGGCCGCGTCTTTGCCGCCGGCGGCCGCGATCTGGTTGGCCAGCATCGTCAGGCGGCCCAGCCGGGAAAGCGGATCAGGCGAAAAGACGGCCAGCTTTTCTTCAAAGCGGCCCTTTCTCACGGCGGCCTCATCGAGCGTGCCCAGCAAATTCGTAATCAGCACATAGGCGACCGATTGCTTCCTCGCCTTTTCGCTGAGATTTTTCAGCTTCGGCAGCATGCCCGGCGTGAGGAACGAGAAGTACGTGAACTTGTCTTTCCCGGTCGCGTCGCGGCGGCGCAAGATCGGATCGAACTCGTCGAATAGCACGACAACATGGGTCAGTAACGAAAGCGCCTCGAAAACGGTTCGCGCGCGCCGCTCCAGTTTGGCCTCGCCGCTCTTGGCCAGATCGCTGGGCGTGACCTCGACCATCGGCACCCCGCATGTCTGCGCAAGGGCTTCCACGAGCGTGGTCTTTCCGGTTCCCGCCGGGCCGTGCAAAACCAGCGAGTGCAGCGACCTGGTGCCGGTGCGATTGACGTGCGCCTGCATGTGCTGAAACCGGATGGCGCAACTGACGCGCACAAGCTTTTTGACGGCGGCGTCTTTGGGCTCGGCCGCGCACGCGAGGCCGTAATCCGGATAGAACAGGTCGTCCAGATTCAATCCGCCCGCCTGCGGATACTTGACCGAAAAGTGATCGAGGATGATGCGATTGATGCCGTCGTCCAGCAGGCGATTGACCGCGGCGAGCGCTTCGACGGCCGACGCGGTTTCGAGCATGTCCACGCTGCCGGTTCCCCTCGGCCAGCCGACGATGCCGAACTCGGTCGTGATCGCGCGCCGGATCAGCGAGGGCAGCAGGCGAGGGACGAACTTGACGTCGAGCGGGAAATCCACGGCGCGCAGGAACTCCGCGGCGGCGGCCACCACGGCGCTGTTGGCCGCGCGATAGCCCGTGGTGCCTTCTATATGGTAGCTGCGGCGCACGATGACAGTCCCGTCGGCGCCAAAGCTGCTCTGCAGCAGCGACGCGGCGCGCTGGAGCCGCTCGTCGTCGCGCGCGGGCTCGTGCTTCGTCAACGCGACATAGGCATTGGCCGCGAAGGCGAGTTCCGAGGGCTCCCATTGGCTGCCGTCGCCGAGCGCGCTCGAAGCCAGTTGCTCGTCGATAACGCCCGAAAGATACTGCTTTGCCGCGGACAAGCCGTCCCTCAGCGCGATGCCCGCGAGCCTGAACTGCTCGCCCGCGACGGCCCACTGGTTATCGCAGGCCTTGAGCGCCCGCACGGCCAGTACCGCACGCGCCGACGCCTTGCGTATGCCCGCGAAAGCCGTGCTATGTCCCATTTCGGACTGTGCATGGCTGCGCTGGCCGCCCTCCGACTTGCGGTATCGCGCGATCTCGCTCACCAGCGCCCTGAGGTCCTTCTTGACGTTGGTGAGCGCCTCGGCAACGTGATTCTTCAGAATCGTGTCGACGTATTGCTCGACGTTTTCTCCCGTGAGCGATTTTCGCTTGCCGTTGGCGTCTTCGATCTTGACCAGCTTGAAAGCGAGAAACGGCAATTGCCGCTTCAAGGCGTTTTCGCACGACACCGCGATTCTTTCCCGGTCGATGGCTTGCCACTGGGGCGGAATATTCGACGCCGAGATTCTTTTCAGCTTGTCCGAAACGTTCGACAGATAGCGGCATACCTCATTGGTGGCCAGCAGCGAATTCGCCAGTTCCATCACCGCATAAACGCAGTGCGCCGTCGTATAGCCCGTCACCCTGCCGCCATGTCCCGCCCTCGCGCCGCCCACGGCCCAGTCCGGCTCCGAAGCCGTGAACAGCTCGCGGATGATCCAGTACCAGCAGCGCATCACCGGTTTGGACAAGGTATGTTCGTTGGTCGCCACGAAGGCGCGCATGGATTCCGCGGCAACGAGGATCGAACGTCCTTCGCTGCTCAAGCCGCCCAGGTCGCCAACCCAGGTCAGGTTCTCGAGAAATTTCGGCGGCTCCTCGAAGGCGCGGGAGACCTGAAGCGCGACGCGCACCGCCTTGGCTTGCTCATAGTGCGTTGTGCTAACGGGTTTGACTTTTCCGTCGATCAGGTCCTTGAGCGCGTCGTTGCCTTTGGCGCGGAACTGGGCGCTTTTCTGTCTGACTTCATCGATCTTTTTGAGCTCGTCGATGTGCACTTCGAGGTCGTGCGACTCGCCGCGCTCGTCGGCGAATCCGGAGGAGTCTTCGTCCATCATTTCAGACCTCGAATTCGATACGGCCCGACCGACGAGTTTGTCGCGCAGGGTATTCGCCTCGTCGCAGCCGGAAATGCCGTTTGGGGTTGGCGCCAATCCCACATTTGATCCTCGCGCGATCGGGGCGATATGTGCGCTAACGCACATATTCCGATGCGCTCGCCCAGGCCGGGCCGCGCTCGCGACAGCCAAGGCCCGTGGTTTACCCCAGCCAACCATTCATCAGACTGTTGGATCGCGCACCGATAGGCGTATTTGTCCTGATTGATTCCATTTGGCCTGCTGTGCCGAAATGCGCATAGGAATCGTCGCAAAAGGACAAGACGGGGCGATATTGGCTTCCTATAGTTGGTTTCGCTTTGTTTCGTTTCGCTTTCAGTGCCCCGCGCGGCGTTTCTCATTCGAAGCGCAGTGAACCCATGCTTGCCGACAAAAAAGGAAACAACATGCGTTTTGCGAAGATTTTTACCCCTGGCGCCATTGCCGTTGGAGCACTGCTCGCTGTTGCCCCGCTCGCGTCCCGAGCGGATACCGTCGTAAAGATCGGCTTCGCCGCTCCGCTGACCGGACCTAACGCCAACTACGGCAAGGATCTGGAGAACGGCGTCAAGATGGCGCTCGACGACGCCAAGGCGCAAGGCGTCAAGATCAATGGCCAGCCCGTCTCGTTCGAGCTCGTCGCCGAGGACGATCAGGCCGACCCGCGCGTCGGCGTGCAGGTCGCGCAAAAGCTCGTGGACGAGGGCGTGTCGGTCGTCGTCGGCCACTTCAACTCGGGCACGACGATTCCCGCTTCCGATCTCTACGAAAAGGCGGGCCTGCCCGACATCGATCCGGCCGCCACGAACCCGGTCATCAGCGGCCGCGGCTTCAAGAACATCTTCATGGTGATTTCGAGCGACGCGCAGAACGCGGGCACCGCAGGCGCCTATGCGGTCACGACGACGAAGGCCAAACGCATCGCCGTGATCGACGACCGCACAGCCTTCGGCCAGGGCGAGGCCGACGAGTTCGTGAAGGCGGTCAAGGCGCACGGCGGCGATATTGTCGACCGCGAATACACCACGAATCAGGCGACGGACTTCAAGACCCAGCTCACGACCATCAAGAGCAAGAACCCCGATCTGATCTTCGTGGGCGCGCTCAATCCGCAGGCGGCCGGCATCATGAAGCAGATGAGCCAGCTCGGCATCAAGGCGCAGTACGTGGGCGGCGGCGGCGTGAAGGACGTCGACTTCATCAAGCTCGCGGGCGACGTGTCCGAAGGCGCGATGGCATGGGAATACGGCCGTCCGCTCGACAGCACGCCGGTCGGTTCGAAGTTCGCCGAACGCTTCAAGCAGAAGTTCGGCGAGGACGTGCTCTCGTATGCGCCGTTCGGCTATGACGCCGCGTGGGCCGCCATCAAGGCGATGCAGGCCGCGAACTCGACGAAGCCCAACGACTATCGCGCGAAGCTGCAAGGCATCAGCTTCGACGGTATCACCGGCCATATCGAGTTCAACGCGAACGGCTCGCTGAAGAACGGTTCGTCCACCGTGTATCAGGTGAAGAACGGCCAGTGGGTGACCGTCAAGACGGTTAGCGGCCTCTGACCTGATCCAGGCTGATCTGCGCCGAGCCGAGCGCGCATGCGCGGGCCCGCCTCGTGGCGAGGTCCGCGCAAGCCGGGACGCCAACGCTTACGCTGCCAGCTTCAGCGCCTGGTCGAAGTCCGCAATCAGGTCGTCGATATCCTCGATGCCGGCGGACAGCCGCAGCATGCCGTCGGAGATCCCCATCGCCTTGCGCGTTTCCGCACCGGCTTCGAAAAAGATCGTCGGCGCGACGGGAATGATGAGCGTGCGCGTGTCGCCAAGGCCGGTCGCCTTGATCGGCAGCTTGAGCGCGTTGACAACATCGATCATGCGCTCCGCGTTGAGCAATTCGAACGACAGCAGCCACGACGCGCCTTTGAACAGCTTCTGCGCAAGCTCGTATTGAGGATGGCTCGTAAGGCCAGGGTAGAACACCTTGCCGATGGCCGCGTGCCCTTCGAGAAACTGCGCGAGGGCGAGCGCATTGTCGCTGCTTTGCTTCACGCGCAAGGCGAGCGTTTCCGCGCCCATCGCGATCGAGTGTGCCTGCTCGGACGACAAGGCCGCGCCCATGTCGCGCAGGCCCTTCTTGCGGATCTGCAGGAGCCCCTGTTCCTTTGCGGCCGAGCGCCGGTAGTCGTCGGCGATGTTCGGGTATGCGCTCCAGTCGAACAGGCCCGTATCGGTGACCGCGCCGCCCAGCGCGGCGCCGTGGCCCGCGATGGTCTTCGTCAGCGAGTTGATGACGAGGCTCGCGCCCACCGCCTTCGGCTTGAACAGGGCGGGCGAGGTGATCGTGTTGTCGACCACGTAGACGAGGCCGTGCTCCCGGCACACGTCGCCGATGCCTTGCAGGTCGGGAATCTGCGTGCCCGGATTCGCGATGGTTTCGACGAACACCATGCGCGTATTGGGCCGGATCGCGTTCTTGACGTTTTCGGCGTCGCCCGCATCGACGGTCGTGACTTCGACGCCGAGTGTGCGCAAGGTGCCGAACAGGCTGTTGGTGTTGCCGAACACGTAGCGGCTCGACACGAGGTGATCGCCCGCGCGCAGCAGCGTGAGGAAGGTGGCCGTGATCGCGGCCATGCCGGTGCCGAAGCAGATCG
The DNA here is from genome assembly GCF_905220245.1 of Paraburkholderia sp. J63. NCBI lineage: Bacteria > Pseudomonadati > Pseudomonadota > Betaproteobacteria > Burkholderiales > Burkholderiaceae > Paraburkholderia > Paraburkholderia sp. J63. Next base: position 446,116 of record NZ_CAJMZF010000001.1, read on the forward strand.
TGCCGGTGCCTTCTTCGAGCTGGGTGATCTTGCGCTCGAGCGCGGCGGTCGTGGGCGTGCCCTGGCGCGCGTAATTGAAGCCGCCTTTCCTGGTGCCCTGGAACACGCCGATCAGATCCTCGACGCGCTCGAATCCATATTGCACGGACGTATGAATCGGCTGGCGCACGCCGCCATGCTCGGTGCCCGTGATCCTGTCGCCGTGAACGATGTCTGTGGTAAAGCCTTGCTTGCCCATTCCTTCTCCGTTTCTCAAGTCGTCAAGTCGATTCAGCTCCGCTGATTATCGCCGGTAACCCGTGGGCCGTGTCGCGCATCAGCGTTCGAGCATGGAAAAAGCCAAACGGCAATGAATGAACAAAACTAATGGATGGATGAAATAATGCCATTTTTATTCATTGCCACATAGCCCTATCATCGCTTCCACTCTCGAACGTTTCAGCACTTTTCAAGGGATGGCAGCGCACATGGTCACTACGCACAATCTCGGCTTCCCGCGCATCGGCGCAAAACGCGAACTCAAGTTCGGCCTCGAACGCTACTGGAAGGGCGAGTCTTCGCGCGACGAACTGAAGGCGCTCGGCGCGCAACTGCGCGCACGCCACTGGGAAGACCAGAAGGGTCTCGATCTCGTGCCTGCGGGCGACTTTGCGTTCTACGACCAGGTGCTCGACATGAGCTTCACGCTCGGCAACTTGCCCGAGCGCGTGCAGGGCTTCCACGGCGACAAGCTCGACAACTACTTCCGCGTGGCGCGCGGCCGCTCGGCAGCGGGCGCGGAAGAGCACGCAGGCTGCTGCGGCAGTGTGGCCGCCGGCGAAATGACGAAGTGGTTCGACACGAACTACCACTACATCGTCCCTGAATTCACGGCCGATACGCAGTTCAACCTCGACACCTCGCGCCTGTCCGAGCAACTGCGCGAAGCGCGCGAGCTGGGCGTGAAGGCCAAGCCCGTGATCGTCGGGCCGCTCACGTACCTGTGGCTGGGCAAGGCCAAAGACGACTCCGACAAGCTCGCGCTGCTGCCGCGCATCATGCCCGTGTACCGCGCGCTGCTCGACTACTTCCGCGTGATGGACGTCGAGTGGGTGCAGATCGACGAGCCCGTGCTCGTGACCGAACTCGATCCCGCGTGGCGCGAAGCGTTCAAGACCGCATACGAGGGCTTTGAGGACCGCCGCGTCAAGCTGCTGCTCACGACGTACTTCGGCCAGCTCCAGGAGAACCTGGACCTCGCCTGCGGTCTGCCGGTCGACGGCCTGCACATCGACGCGATCAACGCCCGCGAAGAACTCGCGCTGGCCGCGCAGAAGCTGCCCGCGCAGAGCGTGCTCTCGGTGGGCGCGATCAACGGCCGCAACATCTGGAAGACCGACCTGAACGCCACGCTCGAATGGCTCGCGCCGCTGGCGCAGCAACTGGGCGATCGTCTGTGGCTCGCGCCCTCGTGCTCGCTGCTGCACGTGCCGGTCGATCTCGCGAGCGAGGAGAAGCTCGACGCCGAAATCCGTTCGTGGCTCGCGTTCGCGCTGCAAAAGCTCGACGAGCTCAAGGTGCTGGCCACGGCGCTCAACGAAGGCCGTGATAAGGTCGCCGACGCGCTCGCCGCCAACGCGGCCGCCATCGCGGCGCGCCGCAACTCGCCGCGCGTGAACAACCCGGCGGTGAAGGCCGCGATTGCCCGCATCGACGCGCAGCTCGGCAATCGCCAGCACGCCTACGCCGAGCGCGCCGCGAAGCAGGCCGCGCGCCTCAAGCTGCCCGCGTTCCCGACCACGACGATCGGCTCGTTCCCGCAGACCGCCGAAATCCGCCAGGCGCGCAGCCAGTTCAAGAGCGGCGCGCTCGACCATGCGGGCTACCAGGCCGCGATGCGCGCGGAAATCGAGCGCAGCGTGCGCGAACAGGAAAAGCTGGGCCTCGACGTGCTCGTGCACGGCGAAGCCGAGCGCAACGACATGGTCGAATACTTCGGCGAGCAGCTCGACGGCTACGCGTTCAGCCAGTTCGGCTGGGTGCAGTCGTATGGCTCGCGCTGCGTGAAGCCGCCGATTCTGTACGGCGACATCAGCCGCCCCAAGGCCATGACGGTCGAGTGGATCGCCTACGCGCAGTCGCTCACGAACAAGCCGATGAAGGGCATGCTCACGGGCCCGGTGACGATCCTCAACTGGTCGTTCGTGCGCGACGACCAGCCGCGTTCGGTCTCGTGCTACCAGCTCGCGCTGGCGATTCGCGAGGAGGTGCTCGACCTCGAAAAGGCCGGCGTGCGCGTGATCCAGATCGACGAGGCCGCGCTGCGCGAAGGTCTGCCGTTGCGCCGCGCGCAATGGGGCGAGTATCTGCGCTGGGCCGTGGAGTCGTTCCGCATCACGGCGAACGGCGTGGAGGACGAAACGCAGATCCACACCCACATGTGCTATTCGGAGTTCAACGACATCATCGCGTCGATCGCCGATATGGACGCGGACGTCATCACGATCGAGACCTCGCGCTCGGACATGGAGCTGCTCGACGCGTTCGACAACTTCAGGTATCCGAATGAAATCGGGCCGGGCGTGTACGACATTCACTCGCCGAACATCCCGACCGAGGCGCATATCGTGCAACTGATGCAGAAGGCCGCCGAGCGTATTCCGGCCGGTCGCCTGTGGGTGAACCCGGACTGCGGGCTGAAGACGCGCCAGTGGCAGGAAGTGATTCCCGCGCTGACCAACATGGTGGCCGCGGCCAGGGTGCTGCGCAGCCAGGTGCAGTAAGGTCCGAGAAAGCCCCGCATTTCATGCGCTAGAATGTCGGCAGCTCGTTTTGGCTGGACCTCGACATTGGACGAACTACCTGGCGATGTGGTTATCACCAGCGTTGAGCCTACCTGCGGAGCCGGAAAATACTGGGAGCACGTAGTGCTCTCGTTTGCTCGCGTCAAACAGGAATACATCGTACAAAGCAATATCGGCGGAAGTGCGGGAACCGTTACGGCCGCTTTCGATATCAAGGAAAACATCGACCGATAATGGCGAAGTTCAACTATTTCGCGCTAGGTATTAGTGCCGTGTTCGTAGTCATGACTGGCTTCTCTATCAATCGAGCGACTGACTATATCGCCTCCACGTTGGCAGCCGATGGCGTCGTGGTCGATATACCAATCGGCCCTCATCACCCGAGAGTCACGTTCACCGATTCAGGCGGGAACGTCATCAACTTTAACGCGAACGGCGATATCACACAAAACGTGGGTGATCACGTTCAGGTCCGATACCGGCAGGAAAACCCCGCGCGCAGTGCGCGACTGGACACATTCGGGAGTCTCTGGGGCACGACGCTATTCCTGCTGGCAATGGCGCTTGGTTTTGCCATCGCGGGATTCCGAAACCTTACATCTAGAGGATGGGGGCCAAAGACGTGATCAATCTCAGGAAGGAAAGTGACTGGCAGTTTTTCACGAGCGCGGGCGGTGCCGGTGGAGCGGGTTCTGTTCTTATTTCGTCGGGGATGTTCGTGCTCACGGACCCCGAAGGACACAATCATAAATTCCACTATGGCGGCGCTGGTGTCGGCTGGTCCTATCCGTTGTCGAAGCTGCTAAGTCGCCCGACTCTGGCACTGCCGAAACTGACGCTCCATGGCCACGAGATAGGTGCAACTTCGACCAGCGCCCGCACTTCATCTTCCTTGCTGACGGCGGCGCGAATGTATTCGACTTCACCGCCCAGTGCGCGGAGTTCTTCCGCCAGTGCGCGGCCGGCCTCGTCGCGGCGGCCCGAAACGACCACGCGTGCCTTGTCGCGCGCATAGGCGAGGGCGGTGGCGTGGCCGATGCCGGTCAGCGCGCCGGTGATCAATACGACTGGTTGGGTGTTCATGTTGCGGCTCCAGTGAGGGTCATCAGTTGGGCAGGACTTCTATCGAATCCACGCGGTCGGGATAGAACGCAAGGTGATTCCCGATTGCGGCCACGGCCGCGTGCGGCGTCTCGTAGGTCCATACGGCGTTCACGGCGCGCTCGCCGCCGGGCACGATCGAGTAATAGGCGCAGTCGCCCTTGTACGGGCACCAGGTTGAGTGATCGGTGCGCGCGAGCAGGCTCATGTCGGCGTCTTCGCGCGGCACGTAGATCACGGCGGGGTAGCTTGCTTCGCGCAGCGTCAGCGCCGCGCGCGTATCGGCGATCACGCGGCCGCCCGCCTTGACGACCACGCGCGAGCCGGTTGGCTCGATCGTGATCGGATGGTCGGGGCCGGGAATCTTGATGGTCTTCGTATTCATGGCAGTCATCCTTTTCGAAGGAAGGGGGTTATTCGGTTACGGTTTGCGCTTCTTCGTAGGTGCTGAAGTCGCTGTAATCGCGCTCGGTGCCGCCCCAGAACGCATCGCGACGGTAGGGCGTGAGCGGCTGCCCGTGGCGCAGGCGCTCGGGCAAGTCGGGGTTCGAGGAAAACCAGCGGCCGAAGGCCACGAGGTCCGCGTCGCCGCGCGCCAGGATCTGCTCGGCGCCGGCGCGGTCGAAGCCGCCTGCGGCGATGATCGGGCCGCTGAAGTGCCGGCGCAGGAACGACGCCGCCACCGGCGCCTCACCCTCCACGAGCGTTTCGGTTCCCATGACGCGCGGCTCGATCACGTGCAGATAAGCTAGACCATAAGCGTCGAGACGCTCGGCAAAGTAGCCAAACGTGGCTTGCGGATCGCTGTCCGAAATCGCGCCCCAGCGGCCGCTGGGCGAGACGCGCACGCCCACGCGGTCCGCGCCCCACACGGAGGCGAATGCGTCGACCACCTCCAGCGAGAAGCGGGCGCGCTTTTCGATGCTGCCGCCGTAGGCGTCGGTGCGCTTGTTGGTGCCGTCCTGCAGGAAGGTATCGGCGAGATAGCCATTCGCGTTGTGCAGTTCCACGCCGTCGAAGCCGGCCGCTTTCGCGCGCTCGGCCGCGCGGTGGAACGATTGCACCAGCGCGGGAATCTCGTGCAGCGCCAGCGCGCGGTGCGGCGAGTTCGGCACCCAGCCGTTCTGCGTGAACACCGTGGTTTCGTAGGGGACCACCGAGGGCGCGACCGGTGCGTTGCCCCAGCTCAGGTCCACATGCGACTGGCGGCCATCGTGCGCGATCTGCATGAAGATGCGGCCGCCTTTGGCGTGCACGGCTTGCGTGATCTTCTGCCAGGCCTCGACGTGCGCATCGGTATAGATGCCCGGCGCGCCGATATATCCGCGGCTGTCGTAGGATGGATGCGCGCTTTCGGTGATGAGCAGGCCGCCCGCCGAGGCGCGCTGGCGGTAGTAGTCGACCATCATCGCGCTGGGGCTGTCGTCGGGCGCGGAGCGCAGGCGCGTCATCGGCGCGAGCACGACGCGGTGAGCGAGTTGCAGCGGGCCCACTTGCACGGGCGAGAGCAGCTTGAGTTCGTTCGTATTCATTTCGGATGCCTGATTATTTGGCGAGGGGTTGTCCCGATGCCGGGGCGCTGGCTCAGAGCTTCGAGCCGCCGTCCACGCGCAGCGTGTCGCCGGTGATCCAGCGGGCGTCGTCGGAGGCGAGGAAGGCAATGGCGTCGGCGATATCGTCGGCGTTGGCCACGCGCTGGAGCGCCTGCAGGCCGAGCGTGAAATCGCGGCCGGCGTCGGTGCGCGCGAAGGCGGACATGTCGGTCGCCACGACGCCCGGCGCGACGGCGTTCACGCGAATGCCGCGCTCGCCCACCGCGGCGGCGAAATGCAGGACCAGCGTGTCGATGGCGCCCTTGGTGGCCGCATAGGCGCTGAGCTGTCCGACCGAGGCGTGCGCGGCCAGCGACGAGAGCAGCACGACGCTGCTGCCGACGCCGAGCACCGGCAGCAACTGCTGCACGAGGAAGTACGGCGCGCGCACGTTGACGGCGAAAAGCTCGTCGAAGTCGGCCACGGTGGTGTCCTGGATGCTCAGTTCCTTCGCGATGCCGGCGTTGGCGACCACGACGTCGAGGCGCTCGCCCACGATCTCGCGCACGCGTGCGGCGAGCGTATGCGGGCCGTCGGCGGCGCCCATGTGGGCTTGCACCTTGTCGGCGCGGCCACCGGCGGCGCGGATCGCCTCGACGACTTCGTCCGCGGCTGCCGCGCCCTGGTTGTAGTGGACCAGCACATAGGCGCCCTGTTGCGCGAGGGCCAGCGCGCTGGCGCGTCCGATGCCGCGCGATGCGCCGGTGACGAGGGCGGTCTTTCCGTTGAGCTTCGACATGATCGTTCTCCTGAGAACTTGGGAAGGGGGTGAAACGCTGCTGCTGGAAACTAATTTAGTGGCGAGAGAGGCGCGGGAAAAAGACTTTGTAAGTGGGTGGGCATGCCTGGAAAGCATGGCTTGTTGCCGCCGTTCCATGCGCCGCCCAGATGGGGCGCGCGAAGACGCAAAGGCCGCCATCCCTGCTGGGCATGGCGGCCTTTGATGGACCTGGGAACTGCGTGTACGGGTTACGAGGCGACGGTTTCCGGCACAGCCGGATAGTCGGTATAGCCGCGATGATCGCCGCCATAGAACGTGCTGCGGTCATACGCGTTGAGCGCCAGGCCGTGGCGGATGCGGTGCGGCAGGTCCGGATTGGCGATGAAGTGGCGTCCGAAGGCGACCAGGTCGGCGTCGCCGGCCTCGACGATGGCGGCTGCCGTTTCCGGCGTGAAGCCGCCGGCCGCGACGATCGGGCCATGGAAGTGCGCGCGAAGAGCTCGTGCGGCGACCGCATGTGCGCCCTCGGCCACTTCCTGGCCGCCCGCCACGCGCGGCTCGATCACGTGCAGCCACGCGAGGCCGAAGCCATTGAGTTCGCGCGCGGCGTGGGCGAAGGTGGCCGCCGGGTCGCTGTCCGCCATCCCGCCGAAGGTCCCGCCCGGCGCGATGCGCACGCCCACGCGCTCGCCGCCGAACACCGAGGCCGCCGCTGCGGTCACGTCGAGCAGGAAGCGCGCGCGGTTCTCGCGCGAGCCGCCATAGGCGTCGGTGCGCCGGTTCGAGCCGTCCTGGAGGAACTGGTCGACGAGGTAGCCGTTCGCGCCGTGAATCTCGACGCCGTCGAAGCCCGCCGTCTGCGCGCGTACAGCGGCGGCGCGGAATTCGTCGATGGCGATTTCGATGTCCTCCAGCGTCATTGCGCGCGGCGGCGTGGCGCTTTGCCAGCCGTCCTTCGTGTGCGCCCTGCCGTCGAACGCAATGGCCGAGGGTGCGAGCGGTGCGGCGCCGCCCGGTTGCAGGTCGCTGTGCGACTGGCGGCCCGAGTGATAGAGCTGGAGGAAAATGCGCGCGCCCTTCGCGTGCACGGCATTCGCCACGCGCTTCCAGCCGGCGATCTGCGTATCGGCATAGATGCCCGGTGCGCCCAGATAGCCGTTGCCGCGCACCGAGACGGGCGTCGCTTCGGCGATCAGCAAGCCGCCTTCGCTCGCGCGCTGCGCGTAATACTCGGCCATCAAGTTGCCCGGCACGTCGCCGGCTTCCGAGCGCATGCGCGTGAGCGGCGCGAGCGCGACGCGGTGCGAGAGGGTGTAGGGGCCAACCTTCACAGGGGTGAAAAGGGTCGTCATGACGGTTCTCCGTATATTGGTTCGTAATCCAGAATAATGAAAGAAGTTGTGCGTGCTACGATTTAAGATCAGGCGATCAGAGCCGCGAGCCGCCGTCGACGCGCAACGTGTCGCCGCTCACCCAGCGCGCCGCGTCGGAAGCGAGGAACGTGACGGCATCGGCAATGTCCTCGGGCTGCGCGATGCGCTTGAACGCCTGCATGCCCAGCGCCGTCGCGCGGCCCGTTTCGGTCTTCGTGAAGTTCGACATGTCGGTGGCCACCACGCCGGGGGCGATCGCGTTCACGCGGATGCCGCGCGGGCCGAGCGCCGCGGCGAAATGCGCGACGAGCGTATCGACCGCGCCCTTGCTGGCCGCGTAGGCCGAGATCGCACCCACGGCGCTGCGCGCGGCGAGCGAGGAAAGCAGCACGATGCTGCTGCCCTTGCACATCGTGGGCAGCAGTTGCTGGACGAGGAAATATGGGGCGCGCACGTTCACGGCGAAGAGGGCGTCGAAGTCTTCGACGCTCGTGTCTTCGAGCCGCGCCGACTTCGAGATGCCCGCGTTGGCGACGAGAATGTCGAGCCGGTCGCCCACGATCGCCCGCACGCGCCTGGCCAGTTGATGCGGGCCTTCGGCCTCGCGCAGGTTCGCGGCCACTTTCTGGGCCTTGCCGCCCGCTGCGCGAATCTCGGCGACAACGGCGTCCGCGGCATCCTCGGCGCTGCCATAGTGGACGAGCACCTGCGCGCCGGCGCGGGCGAGCGAGAGTGCGATGGCGCGGCCGATGCCGCGCGAGGCGCCCGTCACGAGCGCGGTCTTGCCGGTGAGCTGGGACATGTCGAATCTCCTGATCAATGGATTGAATGGGTTGAGCCATACCCGCGAGCGATGGCTCTCGGGCCGGACTGCGCAGGCGGCCGTTGCTTTCTTGCTGCCCCGCGCACTGCCATGAGCGCAACTCTAGAGCGCGCTTGCGCAGCGGAAAAAGACTTTGTAGGCTTGCCGGCATACCTGCGAGGCATGGCCTCGGACGGAGGGAGCGATGGAATTGCGGCATCTGCGGTATTTCGTGGCCGTGGCCGAAACCGGCAGCCTGACGGTGGCCGCGGAGCAGCGGCTTTTCACGTCGCAGCCTTCGCTGAGCCGCCAGATCCGCGATCTGGAGGACCAGGTGGGCGTCGAGTTGTTCAGCCGCAGCGCCCGCGGCGTGGAGTTGACCGCGGCGGGCAAGGCGTTTCTCGATCACGCGCGGCTTGCGCTCGCCCAGGTCGACGCCGCCGCCGAGGCCGCGCGTCGCGCGGCGCTACCCGCGCGCAAGGTGTTCGCGCTCGGCTTTCTCACGGGCCAGGAAATGACCTGGCTGCCGCGCGCGATGAACGTGCTGCGCGAGGAATTGCCCAATGTCGATGTGACGGTGTCGAGCTATTACTCGCCCGACGTGGCGGACGCGCTCGCGCGCGGCAAGCTCGATCTCGGCTTCCTGCGCGCCGAGCCCGGCTTCGACCTCGAATACCGCGTGGTCAACCGTGAGCGGCTCGTTGTGCTGATGCCCAGCGATCACCGGCTCGCGGCGAAAGCCGCGATTCGCCCGCAAGACATCGCGGGCGAGCCGTTCGTGATGGCGTCCAACAAGGCGCGCGTGCTGCACGAGGTAATCGTGGGCTATCTGCGGGCGCACCGCGTGGAGGTGAGCACCGAGCACGACGTGGACAATCTCGCGATGGCCATGTCGCTCGTGGCGTCCACGCGCGGCCTCGCGCTCATGCCCGAGTATGCGAACAATCTGCTGCCGTGGTCGGTCGTGAGCCGGCCGCTGGAAGGCGAGGCGCCCACGGTCGATCTCGTGGTGGGGTATCACCGCGCCAACACCTCGCCTACCTTGCAGCTATTTCTCTCGCGGCTCGACGAACTCGCTGCCGAGCCGCAAAGCTAAATGAGCTGATACGCGCGAAAGGTGGCATGCACGATCGAAACCAGCTCTCTTTTGATCAAGACCTGGCCGCCGCCTGAGTAATCGTCGATCAAGTCATACGCTTCCTTGTATGACCTAAGTAAATATTCAGGGGACACGATATCTCTTAGCGGCGCCACGCTGCGCAATATGCTGTTTATTCGCCCGATATGCGCTCTTTCAGGTAAGAGCACGCATAATTGATCGTCTCTGGACGGGGCCAGGTGCTTGATATGAAGGCGCCCGAGATCGTGTTCCTCGACTATATGGTGCGCTTGCCAGCCCTGGTGCCAGGCATTGCCGTTTGCCGCGCCATCGCGCGCCCGATAGTGTTCGAGATCCGCGTAAGTTCCAATGAGTTGCTGGCCCATCGTCAGGTACACGGGCGATCCTTTGGCCTGACCGTACAATTCGAATTTCACTTCAGCACGGTCAAGCCATTCCGAAGCGGTTAACTTCATATTTGCCTCTCTGCCGCGAGAAAATGAGTGACTAAATATTTATTCGGCGCCACCTACTTGTGAGTTATAGACAAAAAAACGCGCCCCGTAACCAGCCATGCCGGCTACGGGGCGCGTTGCAGTGTGGTACGTAAAACGCGTTAGTTCTGCTCGACCATCTCTCGGTTTTCATCGGCCGATGCCGTGGGGCCGTTGAGCTTGCTGCACAGCCACCAGCCCAGCGTCATCACCGCGATCCAGCCAATGCCCACGAACAGCGCGATGCGCGTGTCCTGCTCGTAGCCCAGAATGCCGATCACGAACAGCATGAACGCGATGGCAATAGCGGGGCCGACGGGCCACAGCGGCACCTTGAACTTCAGCGCGCGCACTTCGTCCTTGGACAGACGCCGGCGCATGGCCACCTGCGAAAGCAGGATCATCAACCAGACCCAGACCGTGGCGAAGGTCGCGATCGACGCGATGATCAGGAAGATCTGGTCCGGAATCAGGTAGTTGAGCAGCACGCCGCCGAGCAGCGCCACGCCCATCACGAGCACCGTCACCCAGGGCGCGCCCGCGCGCGACGTGGTCGTGAAGATGCGCGGCGCCTGGCCTTGCGCGGCCATGCCGTACATCATGCGGCACGCGCCGAAGATGTCACTATTGATCGCCGAAACCGCCGCCGAAATCACGACCACGTTCAGGATCGTCGCCGCGGACTTGATGCCGAGTCCCGTGAAAATCTGCACGAACGGGCTGCCCTGGCCGTCGATCTTGCTCCACGGGAACACGGCCATCAGCACGACCATCGTGAGCACGTAGAACAGCAGGATACGCACGGGCACGGCGTTGATCGCACGCGGCAGCACCTCTTCGGGATTCTTCGCCTCGCCGCTCGTGATGCCGATGATCTCGATCCCGCCATACGCGAACATCACCACCGCGAGCGAGGCGATGAGGCCGCCCATGCCGTGCGGTGCGAAGCCGCCATGGGTCCAGAGATTCGCGAGCCCATGCGCCTGCTCGCCATTCATGCTGATGCCGAGCACGATGATGGCGGCGCCGCCGATGATCATCGCGCCGATGGCTAGGATCTTCGCGAGGGCAAGCCAGAACTCCATTTCGCCGAAGATCTTCACGTTGCACAGATTGAGCCCGCAGATCAGCAGCACGATCGCCAGCACCCAGATCCACTGCGGCACATGCGGAAACCAGAAGGCCATGTAGATGCCGAAGGCCGTGACGTCGGCGAGGCCGACGATGATCATTTCGAGGATATAGGTCCAGCCGGTGAGAAAGCCGGCGAGCGGGCCGAGATAATCGCCGGCATAGCGGCTGAACGAGCCCGAGATCGGATTGCGCACGGACATCTCGCCCAATGCGCGCATGACCATGTAGACGGCCGCGCCACCGAGGATATACGCGAGGATGACTGCGGGGCCGGCCAACTGGATCGCGGAAGCCGATCCGTAGAAGAGACCGGTGCCGATGGCGGAGCCGATCGCGAGGAAGCGGATATGGCGGGCTCCGAGATTACGCTGCAGATTTTCCAAGTTGTCTCTTTCCTTGAGCGGGCCGGCAGGCATGGCTCGCGCCGACGTGGCTAGGGTCGGCGTGGCTCACAGCGGCCCGCTTCGTCTTCTCTTGCATGCGGCCCTGAGCGTTGCCGCGCGATACGCGGCAACGCCGAGGGCCGTTGATACGGAGCGCGAACCTTTACAGGCTCGGCAGAACGGCGGCCGGCAGCAGCGCGTTTAGATGGCGCCGGGCGATCAGCGCGCTCGCTTCTTCGATGTCGGGCGCGAAGAAGCGGTCCTTCTCATAGAACGGCACGACCTGGCGCAGGATATGGCGGGCCGTTTCCAGCGCGTCGGTGGTCTTCAGGCCTTCGCGGAAGTCCAGGCCCTGGCATGCGCCCAGCCACTCGATCGCGAGAATGCCCTTCACGTTATCGGCCATTTCCCAGAGGCGGCGGCCTGCGTTGGGCGCCATCGAGACGTGGTCTTCCTGGTTCGCCGAGGTGGGCAGGCTGTCCACGCTGGCGGGGTGCGCGAGCGCCTTGTTGTCCGAGGCCAGCGCCGCGGCCGTCACCTGCGCGATCATGAAGCCCGAGTTCACGCCGCCGTTCGCCACGAGGAACGCGGGCAGCTTGGACATGTGCTTGTCCATCATCAGCGAGATGCGGCGTTCGCTGAGCGAGCCGATTTCCGCAATCGCGAGCGCGAGATTGTCGGCCGCCATCGCCACGGGTTCGGCGTGGAAGTTGCCGCCCGAGATCACGTCGCCTTCCTCGGGGAACACGAGCGGGTTATCGGAGACGGCGTTCGATTCCACTTCGAGCACGTCGGCGGCGTTGCGGATCTGCGTGAGGCAGGCGCCCATGACCTGCGGCTGGCAGCGCAGCGAATAGGGGTCCTGAACTTTCTCGCAGTTCGCATGCGATGCGCCCACCTGGCTCGATTCGCCGAGCAGATGGCGATACACCGCGGCGGCGTCGATCTGGCCGCGCTGGCCGCGCGCGGCGTGAACGCGCGGATCGAAGGGCGCGCGCGAGCCGAGCAGGGCTTCCACGCTCAGTGCGCCGCACACGCTCGCGGCGGCGTAGAGGTCTTCGGCATGGAACAGGCCCTTGAGCGCGTAGGCGGTCGAGGCTTGCGTGCCGTTCAGGAGTGCCAGGCCTTCCTTGGCGGCGAGGCTGAGCGGCTCGAGGCCGGCGATCTTGAGCGCTTCGGTGGCCGGCATCCAGCGGCCGTCGTGACGTGCCTTGCCTTCGCCGAGCAGCACGAGCGACATGTGCGCGAGCGGCGCGAGGTCGCCCGAGGCGCCCACCGAGCCCTTCACCGGAATGTGCGGATACACCTCGGCGTTCACGAGCGCGATCAGCGCGTTAATGACCGAGCGGCGGATGCCCGAGATCCCGCGCGCGAGGCTGTTGATCTTGAGCACCATGATGAGGCGCACGAGCGCGTCGTCGAGCGCTTCGCCCACGCCCGCGGCGTGCGAGAGCACCAGCGAGCGCTGGAGGTTTTCGAGGTCTTCGCGCGCGATGCGCGTTGAAGCGAGCAGACCGAAGCCGGTGTTAATGCCATAGGCCGTGCGGTCTTCCGCGATGATCTGCTCGACGCAGGCCACGCTACGGTCGATCGCTGCGTGGGAGCTCGTGTCGAGCGTGAGCCGCACGGGGTTCTGGTAGACGCTGCGAAGTTGCGAGAGCGTGAGCGTTCCGGGGGTGATGCACAGCTCCGTAACCCGATGATTGTCCTGGCGATGCGAAGTCACGGACTTCCTCCACTGAAAGAAATTGAAAGCTAAGACGGTCTGGGATTGCCGCCACAGTTGGAGCATATTGTATAGACAACTTGGCAGATATCAGGGTTTACGCAAAGGCGCCTTAAATGGAACTAGTGGGCGCTTTCAGTGGTCCGCGTGGGGCGGGGCTTCGGCGGAAGTTGTCTATTCAAGATGGAGGCGTGCGTGACGCGTTGGCGTGGTTGCTGATAGGCAAACGCCGTCACACGGAGGCGTGAATGGGAGCGCGGGAAGACTGGTGAATCGGCAGGGAAGAGGGCCGGATCGCTTCGGCCTGGTGCCGCGCGGGTCACGGCCTCTGGTGGGTGGCTTGGGGCGGCAATTGGCCGGTCATCGCGGCTGCCGCCCCAAAAAGCCCGCGGACGCGGGCTCGTGCCGTTGTGCTTGTCTCTATCGTTCCCGCTACGCGCGCACGAACGCGAGGAGATCGGCGTTGAGGACCTCGGCATTGACCGTCAACATCCCGTGCGAAAAGCCGGGGTAGGTCTTCAGCGTGCCGTTCTTCAGCAGCTTGATCGACTTTAGCGCCGCATCGGCGATCGGCACGATCTGGTCGTCTTCGCCATGCAGCACGAGCGTGGGGACCGTGATCGTCCGGAGATCTTCCGTTTGATCCGTTTCCGAGAACGCCTTGATGCCTTCGTAATGCGCCTTCGCGCTGCCCATCATGCCCTGGCGCCACCAGTTCTGGATCACGCCTTGATGGATTGCCGCGCCGGGACGGTTGAAGCCGTAGAACGGGCCGGCCGGAACGTCGACGAAGAACTGCGCGCGATTGTCGGCCAGCGCCTTGCGAAAGCCGTCGAAGACTTCGATTGGGAGTCCTTCGGGATTGCCTTCGGTCTTGAGCATGAGCGGCGGGACGGCGCTGACCAGCACGGCTTTGGCCACGCGTCCGGCGGGCTGGCCATGCCTGGCCACATAACGGGCCACCTCGCCGCCGCCCGTCGAATGGCCGATATGCACGGCGTTGCGCAGGTCTAGTGCCTCGACAACGGCAAACGCATCGGCGGCGTAATGGTCCATGTCGTGCCCATCCGAGACCTGCGCCGAGCGGCCATGGCCGCGCCGGTCGTGCGCGACGACGCGGTAGCCGTGCTGGACGAAAAAGAGCAGTTGCGCATCCCAGTCGTCGGACGATAGCGGCCAACCGTGATGGAAGACGATGGGCTGCGCGTCCCTGGGACCCCAGTCCTTGTAGAAAATCTCGACGTTGTCCTTCGTCATAACGTACGGCATGGTCATGCTCCTTTGACGTTATCGGCACAGGCAATGGCCGGTCAACATGATCCGGCGCCCATGTGACAGAAAGAAGTTCGCGCTTCGGCGCAGCATCGCCGAAGGCGAACGATATAAACCGGGCGGAAATCGATGGTTTCGACGGCACAGGACGCGCCGTCAAAACCATCGTAGCAGTTCAGAAAAGCCAGGGTGCCGAAGCTACCCACTGGCGCGATTCGTTTGCAATCCTCGTGCAGGCGCTGCCGCGCCATCGCGCGATCGCGGCATCGTTGCCCGATTCGTCAACAGTGCGTCGCAAACTGAGGGCTTGCGTCTTTTAACTACGACTCATAGAATCCGAGTTATGCGTTGCGCAGGTGCGGCGCGGATTCCCTTGACCGGAGACTGCGGCGCGCGCCACGCAAGGCGCGAGCGCCATCGGCTCCACGTATCCATTCACTGAAGAGGCAACATGTCGAAGCGTATTCTTGTCATTGGGGCCGGCTTTGCCGGCATGTGGAGCGCATTGAGCGCGGCGCGTCTGCTCGACGAGCAGGGGCGAACGGACGTGGAGATCACGCTCGTCGCGCCCGATCCGCATCTGCACGTGCGTCCGCGTTTGTATGAAGAAGGCCCCGCGAACTTCCGCGCACCGCTCACGGAGATTTTCGCCGCCACGGACGTGAAGTTCATTCAGGGCACGGTCGAGCGCATTCACGTGGAGCGCCGCGCCGTGGACGTGGCGGGCGCGGACGGCCAGGCCTCCACGCTCGGCTACGACCGCCTCGTGCTGGCGACGGGCAGCCGGCTGTTCCGCCCGTCGATTCCGGGGCTGGCCGAGCATACGTTCAGCGTGGACCAGACCGACGAGGCGGTCGAGCTCGAAGCGCACATCGGCGCGCTCGCGAGCCTGCCGGACTCGCCCGCGCGCAACACGGTCGTGGTGGCGGGCGGCGGGTTCACGGGCATCGAGACGGCGGCGGAAATGCCGGCGCGTTTGCGCGCGGCGCTGGGCGCGAACGCAAAGGTGAAGGTGGTCATCGTCGAGCGCAGCGATGCGATCGGCCCCGATCTGGGCGCGGGCCCGCGTCCTGTGATTGAAGAGGCGCTGCGTTCGCTGGACGTGACCTGGAAGCTCGGCGCCGGCGTGGCTTCAGTGGATGCGGGCGGCGTCACCACGGCGGACGGCGAGCGCATCGAATCGAGCACGGTGATCTGGACGGCCGGCCTGCGCGCGAGCTCGCTGACCGCGCAGATTCCGGGCCGCCTCGACGCCACCGGGCGTCTTTACGTCGATCGCAATCTCGCGGTGGAGGGCGTGCCCGGCGTCTACGCGACGGGCGACGTCGCGCGCGCAGCCACCGACGACGAAGGCAATCACACGATGATGTCGTGCCAGCACGCGATGAACCTGGGCCGCTCGGCGGGTCACAACGCGGCGGCCGATCTGCTCGGCCTTGAGCCGATTCCCTATAGCCAGCCGAAGTACGTGACGTGTCTGGATCTCGGCCAGTGGGGCGCGGTTTATACCGAAGGATGGGAGCGCGAAGTGAAGCTGCAGGGCGTGGAGGCGAAGAAGCTCAAGCATCAGATCAACTCCGAATGGATCTATCCGCCTCGTGCAGACCGTGCTGAGGCACTGGCCGCCGCGGACCCGCTTCGTATCGTGGTTGCCTGATTCTTTCGGACTGCTGTGTAACTAGATGAACGCGGAGACCTCGCTGGAGGTCTCCGCGTTTCTTCGCATCAGGACGATGCGCGGTCACTGACCCCGGCGATTGGCGGCGCGCTCGGTGAACCAGTTGACCACGCGATGCGGGTAGCTGGCCGGCGCTTTCGCATAGGCGCGGCTCGCGAGATCGGCGAGCGAATGTTGCTTGAGCTCCGCGCGCATGGCGCGCTCGGCGCCCTGCATCACGGCGTGAATCGAGCAGGTGCCGCGCGTGGCCCACGCGGGCGGCTCGTCTTCGAAAACCGCACATTGGCCGCGCACTTCGCGGCAGTCGAACAGGTGCTTGTCGCCGTCGATGGCGTCCACGACGTCGAGCACGGAGATGTCACGCGCGGGTTTGGCGAGCCGGAAGCCGCCGCGGATGCCTTCGGTCGATTCGACAATGCCGGCTTTGGCAAGGCGCGTGAAGAGCTTGGCGGCATAGTCGACCGGTACGCCCTGCATTTCGGCGAGATCGCGGACGCTCGCTTCGCGCACGCCCGCCGGCGTGCCCGCGAGATAGAGCAGGCAATGGAGCCCGTATTCGACGCCTGTACTGATGTGTGACATGGGTTTTACGACGACTTCGTGTATCGGAGTTGATAGCGTAGCGCAGTGCGGCGCCGAAGTCATCCGCGACGTTATTCGCGACGTTGTCCACAAAGTCGTCATCGCCCGCGCGCGCAACCGTGCTTCCAGCGCGCGCGGGCTTGCCAAGGCTTATTGCTTCGTGCCCACGGTCTGCAGCGGCACCCACTTGCCGCCCACGACCTTGTACACCGTGACGCCGCCATACTTGAGGTCGCCGTACTGGTCGTACGAGAGCTCGGTGGTGGTCACGCCCTTCATGTTGGTGGCCTTCAGCGCCGTGAGGAACACGTGCGGATCGGTCGAGTTCGCCGTCTTCATCGCGTTGAACACGGCCATCGTGCCGTCATAGGCATACGGCGCGTACAGTTCCACCGGATGATTGAACCGCTTCATATAGTGATCGGCAAAGGCCTTGCCGCCCGGCATCTTGTCGAGCGGGCTGCCTTCCGATGCGGCCAGCGTGCCTTCGGCCGCTTCGCCCGCAATCTTGATCAGGTTGTCGGACTGGACCATGTCCGGGCCGATCAGCGTCGACTTGATCGCGAGCGAGCGCATCTGCTTCAGCATCGGCGCGGCCTGGGTGTCGGCGCCGCCGTAGAACACCGCATCCACATTCGCGGCCTTGATCTTCGTGAGAATCGAGCGGAAGTCCACGGCCTTGTCGGTCGTATATTCCTGATCGACCACGGTGGCGCCCGCCGCCTTCGCGGCCTTGGTGAACTCCTCGGCCACGCCTTGGCCATAAGCGGTGCGGTCGTCCACGATCGCGAGGCGCTTGAACTTGAGGCCCTTCACGGCGTAGTCGCCGAGCACACTGCCCAGTTGCGTGTCCGACGTGAGCAGGCGGAACGTGGTGGGCAGGCCGAGGCGCGTATAGGTGGGGGCCGTGGCCATGGCGATTTCGGGGATGCCGGCCTTGGCGTAGATCGGCGCGGCCGGGATGCTCGTGCCCGAGTTGTAGTGGCCGATCACGGCGGCCACGCCGTCGTCCACGAGCTTTTGCGCGACCGTCGTGCCGGTGCGCGGGTCGGCCTGGTCGTCCTGCCCGTCAAGCACGAAGTGCACAGGCTTGCCGCCGATGACCGGGTTGGTGGCGTTCATGTCGTCGATCGCGAGCTCCACGCCGCTGCGAAAATCGGCGCCGTAGTGGGCCTGGCCGCCCGTGAGCGGCGCGGCAAAGCCGATCTTCACTTCGACCGGCGACGCTGCAAACGAGCAGGGCGCGCCTGCCAGGGTAAAGCCCAGGACGCATGCGGCGGATATGACTGTGCGATGCAATTGCATTGTTGTTGTGCTCCTCGATGATGGCTCGTGCTGGCGCCCGCACGCGTGCACCCTTGGGGGCCTGCGGGCACGGGTCTCCTCGCGTCCCGGTTTTCGGTCGGCTGCGAGCAATATACGAATGGTGACGTTGCCGGGTCTTGTGGAAAATAAACAGTGCCGATGCAGAAATCGGCATAGTCGCGAGGTTCGCGCATACGCGCCTGGGTGGCTTGTTCCGCTGATTGTTGCCAGCGGCGGCCAGCCCATGCGGTTTCTGGAATGATCTGCATACCGAAGCATCTGAACGACGCGGCGAAGCGACCGGACGAGACCTGAGCAAGCGGATCGCCGCCGTCTTTTCCGCGGCGCACGAGGATTTCGAGCATGGCTTCACGAACAGCGGCCATCCGGTGGCGGCGCCCCGGCGGTGGCGCTGCCGCCCGCTTCCACCCCTGCCACGCTTTCCACCATGACACGGCCTCCCGCATGAATTGGGGAAACTCCTGAACCGGATGCATGAACGGGACAGATTTAACAAAGTTAGAATGAAGTCTCTAGATTTGCCAGCACGTCGGCGTGACGGCGGCAGGGCTTCCTGCCGGCCGTAAAGCCGACCATTGGCCGCTGTGGCAACGGCCAGGTTGTTGGTGCGAAACGGGAGACGATGCGTGAATGTTCCTGATAGACAATCATTTGCCACCCCGCCGGAATCCCGCGCGGCCACCCGGCTCGCGTTGACCGGTCTCGCTGCGTCCGCAGCGGCCATGCCCTTGCAGGGACGACGACGCGCGTCCCGAGAGCGTGGCCTGTCACCCAGATAGCCCACATCCGTCGCGCCTCGCGGCGCTCCATCGACAGTGCTGACATGCAGCCGCTGCTGCTGCATGCGCACGCCTGTTCTGTTTTTGGCTTTCCCGATGGGAGGAGTGACATGCTGAGTCCCCACGAGCTTGCTACGTTGATGCTGGTGAAGAATGCGCCCGACCGGATCGAGCCGGACCGGATGGAGCTGGGCGCGCTTCGCGAGCTGGAGCTCATTGATATCGGGTCGCCGGAATCGGGCGCCGCGCTTGCGCGCGTGACGCCGCGCGGTGACGCGCTGTTGAGGGCGGTGTCTCGCGTGCGTTAGGTGAGGCAGGTGTGCATCAGGTGCGTGTCGGGAGTGTGTCATGCATCTAACGATAAGGATCACGAAGCATAAAAACAACGAGGATCGATCGTGAGCTACGATTTTGCAGAGAAGGATCTGGCGCACATTCATCATGTTCTCAGCCATCTGGAGCAGTCGGCTGTGAGCGCACGCACGCGTGAAACCGGGCCGATGGCCAGCCTTGATTATTGGCAGGCCAGAGTCCGGGCGATTCTGGCCATGCCTACGTTGAGCGCGCATGCGCAGAAGCAGGCTAAAGAACTGTTGGGGCGCCTGGAGCGGCTGAAGGATTCGCGGCGGTGTGCGGCGAGTCGGTGAAATCAACGCACTCACGCCCCACACGCATGAATCAAAAACTGCTGAAGCGCCGCCGCGGGGCCGCTCATTTGCGCGTCTTTCTGCCAGATCATGCCGGCCTCCATATGCGGAATCGCGTCGAGCACGGGCCGCGCCTCGATGCGCTTGCCTTCGAGCGACCACGGCCGGAACACCATGTCCGAGAGCACCGTCACGCCGAATCCATGCGCGACGAGCCCGCGTAACGCTTCCATCGACGAAGTACGAAACGCGATATTCGGCTTGGCGCTTTTCTTCTTCCAGTAGCGCAGCGTCGACTGCTCGGCCTCATCCACGGTAATCAGAATGTAGGGATGCGCGGCGATGTCCTTGAGCGAGGGTGCGTCGATGCGCGCGAGCGGATGCGTGGGCGCGACCCACAATTGCCGTCGCGAACGATTGAGCACTTGGCTGCCGAAGCGGCTCAGGCGGTCGACGTTCGAGAGCAGCACCACGCCGATCTCCACGTCGCCGTTCAGGACCGCTTTTTCGATCTCGGGGCGCTCGCGGTCTTGCAGGTCGAAATCCACAAATGGGTAAGTCGCGCGAAAGCGCGCGAGCAATTCGGGCAGGAAATAGCCGAGCAGCGTATAGGTCGCGGCAATGCGCACGGTTCCGCGCATGTCGTGCGCCCGGAACGGCGGCTTGTGCACCGCATCACGCGCGGCGTCCAGCACGCGGCGGGCGTGGTTATAAAAATCCTGACCGTCCGGCGTGAGCACGACGCCATGGGGCAGGCGCTCGAACAGGCGCGTGCCCAGCCCGCTTTCGAGCGCGAGCACGGCGTTGGTGATCGCCGATTGCGAAACGTGCTCGTTGGCCGCCGCCATCGAGAACTGGCCCGTTTGCGCCGCCGCGACGAAGTAGCGCAACTGCCGCAGAGTGAGATCGAATGCCATCTGTTTTTCGCATATCAGGTTTGCCTATTTGTGATTTTACGATAGGAATCTGGCTTTCTATACTCGCCGGAAAACGATCATCAGCGGAGACACATCCCCATGAATGCGCGCGACCCTGTTGCACAGGACGTAACGATCGATTCGCCGGCCATCCCGGTTTCGCTCGACGACAAGTACACGCTCGAACGCGGGCGGGTTTACATCAGTGGCACCCAGGCGCTGGTGCGCTTGCCGATGCTTCAGCAGGCGCGTGACCGTAAGGCGGGCCTGAACACAGCCGGTTTCATTTCCGGCTATCGCGGCTCTCCGCTGGGCGCGCTCGACCAGTCGCTGTGGAAAGCCAAAAAGCATCTGCAGGAACACGACATCGTCTTTCAGCCGGGCGTGAACGAGGATCTGGCCGCGACCGCCGTCTGGGGCTCGCAGCAGGTCAACCTGTGGCCCGGCGCCACGCGCGACGGCGTCTTCGGCATGTGGTACGGCAAGGGGCCCGGCGTCGACCGCACGGGCGATGTGTTCAAGCACGCGAACTCGGCGGGCAGCGCCGCTCATGGCGGCGTGCTCGTGCTCGCGGGCGACGATCACGCAGCCAAGTCGTCCACGGTCGCGCATCAGTCCGAGCATGCGTTCATCGCGGCCGGCATTCCCGTGCTCTATCCCTCCAATGTGCAGGAATATATCGACTACGGTCTGCACGGCTGGGCCATGAGCCGCTACTCGGGCCTCTGGGTGGCCATGAAGTGCGTGACCGACGTGATCGAATCCACGGCGTCGATCGACCTCGATCCGGAGCGCGTGGAGATCGTCACGCCGGACGACTATGCGATGCCCGCGGGCGGCCTCAATATCCGCTGGCCCGATACGCCGCTCGTGCAGGAAGCCCGCTTGCTGGACGAGAAGTGGTATGCGGCGCTCGCCTATGTGCGTGCGAACAAGTTGAATCGTGTGGTTATCGATTCGCCGGCGCCGCGCTTCGGCATCATGACTGCGGGCAAGGCCTATCTCGACGTGCGCCAGGCGCTCAGCGACCTCGGTCTCGACGACGCAACCTGCGCGCAGATCGGCTTGCGCGTCATGAAGGTGGGTTGCGTGTGGCCGCTCGATGCACAGGACGCGCGCGCATTCGCGACCGGTCTCGAAGAGATTCTCGTGGTCGAGGAAAAGCGCCAGATCCTCGAATACGCGCTGAAGGAAGAGCTATACAACTGGCGCGAGGACGTGCGCCCGAAGATCTACGGCAAGTTCGACGAGCGCGACAACGAAGGCGGCGAATGGTCGGTGCCGCGCGGCAACTGGCTCTTGCCCGCGCACTACGAGCTGTCGCCCGCGCTCATCGCCAAGGCTATCGCGCGGCGGCTCGCGCGCGCGGACCTGCCCGAGGACGTGCGCGCCCGCATGCTCGCGCGCGTCGCGATCATCGAGGCGAAGGAGCGCGAGGCGGCGAAGCCCCAGGTGAGCGTCGAGCGCAAGCCGTGGTTCTGCTCGGGCTGCCCGCACAATACCTCGACCAACGTGCCCGAAGGCTCGCGCGCGCTCGCGGGCATCGGCTGCCACTATATGTCGATCTGGATGGACCGCAAGACCGAGACCTTCAGCCAGATGGGCGGCGAAGGCGTGACGTGGATCGGGCAGATGCACTTCGCCGGCGACAAGCACGTGTTCGCCAATCTCGGCGACGGCACCTATTTTCATTCTGGACTGCTTGCCATTCGCGCGGCCATCGCGGCGAATGCCAACATCACCTACAAGATTCTCTATAACGACGCCGTCGCCATGACGGGCGGCCAGCCTATCGACGGCGTTCTGACCGTGCCGCAGATCGTGCATCAGGTCCATGCCGAGGGCGCGAAGCGTATCGTGATCGTCACGGACCAGCCGGAGAAATACGATGCGCGCGTCGTGCTTCCCGCGGACGTCAAGGTTCATCACCGCGACGAGCTGGATGCCGTGCAGCGCATGCTGCGCGAGGTGCCCGGCACGACCGTGCTGATCTACGACCAGACCTGCGCGACCGAGAAGCGCCGCCGCCGCAAGCGTGGCACCTATCCCGATCCGGCACGCCGCGCCTTCATCAACGACGCGGTCTGCGAAGGCTGCGGCGACTGCTCGGTGCAATCGAACTGCCTGTCTGTCGAGCCGCTCGACACGCCGCTCGGCACCAAGCGCAAGATCAACCAGTCGTCGTGCAACAAGGACTTCTCGTGCGTGAAGGGCTTTTGCCCGAGCTTCGTGACGGCCGAAGGCGCGCAACTGCGCAAGCCGCAGGCCGCGCGTAGCGCTGCCGCACCCGATTTCGACGCGCTGCCGGCGCCCACGCTGCCCGCGCTCGCACGGCCCTACGGCATTCTCGTCACGGGTGTGGGCGGCACGGGCGTCGTGACCATCGGCGGTCTGATCGGCATGGCCGCGCATATCGAGCGCAAGGGCGTGACTGTGCTCGACATGGCGGGTCTCGCGCAGAAGGGCGGCGCCGTGCTCAGCCACGTGCAGATCGCTTCGGCGCCCAGCGCGCTCCATGCGACGCGCATCGCCACGGGCGAAGCGCGCCTCGTGATCGGTTGCGACGTGGTGGTGACGGCCTCGAACGACGTGCTCTCGCGCACGCAGCATGGCGTGACGGTGGCAGCGGTCAACAGCGGCGCGACGCCTACCGCCGATTTCGTACGGAATCCGAAATGGTCGTTTCCTGGCGCGCAAACTGAAGCGGGCCTGCGCGACAGCATCGGCGAGGGATGTGCGTTCATCGACGCCAACGCGCTCGCGCTGACGCTGCTCGGCGACACCCTCTACAGCAATCCGCTGCTGCTGGGCTATGCCTGGCAGAAGGGCTGGCTGCCGCTGGAGCTCACGAGCCTGCTGCGCGCGATCGAGCTCAACGGCGTGGCGGTCGAGAAGAATCGCCTGGCGTTCAACTGGGGGCGTCATGTGGCCCATCACGGCGATGCGGCTATTCAGGCGCAAGCGAAGCCCGCGCCGCAGGCGATCGTGGTGCGCATGCCCGAGTCGCTCGACACGGTGATCGCCTCGCGCGAAGCCTTGTTGACGGCGTATCAGAACGCGGCTTATGCAAAGCGTTATCGCGACGTGATCGAGCGGATTCGCGCGAAGGAAACGCAAGCCAACGCAAATGCGAAGCTGCCGCTCACGCGTGCGGTAGCGGTGAATCTCGCGAAGCTCATGGCCTACAAGGACGAATACGAGGTTGCGCGTCTCTATGCCGATCCCGCCTACCTCGCGAAGCTGCGCGAGCAGTTCGAGGGCGAGCCGGGCCGCGATTACAAGCTCAGCTTCTACCTCGCGCCGCCGTTGCTCGCGAAACGCGATGAACAGGGACGCATGCAGAAGCGGCGCTTCGGCCCGTGGGTGCTGCCGGCGCTGCGTGCGCTGGCCCGCATGAAGGGGCTGCGCGGCACGGCGCTGGACGTGTTCGGCCGCACGGCGGAGCGGCGCGGCGAGCGGCAACTGATTGCCGATTACATCGCGCTCGTCGACGAATTCTGCGCGACGCTCGACGCCGAACGCCTGGCCGTGGCGCTCAAGCTTGCGGGCATCCCCGACGACATTCGCGGTTTTGGGCATGTGAAGGAGAACAATATCCGTGCCGCCGCGAGCAAGCGCGAGCAATGGCTTCGTGAGTATCGGAATCCGGTGCGCATGGCGGTTAGTGCTTGAGTACCCAGGTAAACACGCATAAGCCGTGCGACTTCCCTCTCGCCGCAAGACGTTCCGCCGGCGAGAGGGGCAGACTGAAGATCCCTGTGTCAACAGCCGCATTCGCGACGCGCACTGTCGCGTCGACGAACGACGTCCAGATTGCTTCCCGCCCAGCAACCAAACAAGCCACGTTGTTGCGCACGCAGCAATCCGCGTGAGCGCGGTGTCGCGCGATGCACACCGTTAGCCCGCAAAGCGCCGCCACACGGTCCATCGCTGACCAATCCCCATTGGCATACTTGATGCTAATTCATGCTGGCCGCAACGGGCGTGCGTCGAACCACGTGCCCGCTGCGCGCAACATTGCGTGCTCACATCACAGAGGAAATGACATGTCACCAACACCGACGCAGGAAAGCGGCGAGCTCGTCGCGTTCGTCGAGCGCGTTACGCGCGAATTCGCGCAGGCCGCGCGCGTGCTCAAGGAAAGCGGCACCCTCTCGGCGACCAACACCTTCCAGGCATTCCAGCGCGTGCCGGGCAAGGACTGGGTCGTGGCGGTGTCGGCGCCGTCGCCGTGGGCGCCGGTGCAGGACGTCGAAGCCGTGGTCGCGACCTTCGACGGCAAGGTGGTGCATGGCCACGAGCGTGCGGGCGGCCATGGCCAGCGTTATGCGCAGGTGTTCCGCGAAGCGCCGCAGGTGGACGTGGTGATCCACGTTCACGCGCCCTGGCTCGGCGCGTGGGCGAGCGCGCATCGCACGCTGCCGATCCGCTATGCGCCCGCGCAGCGCTTCACGCGTGCGCGCGAGATTCCGCTTTATGTCGACCGGCGCCCCGGCGAGCCGCGCTTCATTCTCGATACCCTCCAGCGCGATCCCGATGTGCCCGCGATTCTCGAAGCCAATGGCGGCGCCACGTTCTGGGGCAAGCGCATTCTCGAGATTTCGAAATACATTCTGATTCTCGAGGAAGGCGCTTATTTTCAGGGCCTCGCGGAGCCGCTTGGTGGCGCGAAGGAGTTTGGCCCGGGCGCCCTCGAGCAGCAATGGAAGATGACGGGTCTCGCCTGAGCGCGAGCCGGGCCGGCCGGCGCGACCGCAATCCGGCTCTCAATATACTGATAGCTCGATGAATTGGTTTCATCGGCGAGACGGTATTGCTATTGTCGGGGCTTCCATCGTTCTTCGCGCTGGTCGCTCCATGGCCATATTCAGTTTCGCCGATCCCGCTTCGCACGCGATCACTATCCGGGCGAAAGCCCTCACCTTCGACGACCCGAAGTCGCGCATCCTGCTGGAGCGCGTTCAACTCGTCGCGCCGAGCGATGCCACGATTCTCGTCACCGGCGAAAGCGGTACGGGCAAGGAGCTGATCGCGCGTCTCGTGCACGCGTTCAGCGAGCGTCGCGACGGTCCGTTCGTGGCCATCAATTGCGGTGCGTTCTCGGAAACGCTGATCGAAAGCGAGCTGTTCGGCCACGAGCGCGGCGCTTTCACGGGCGCCGTGAACAGTCAGCCGGGCTGGTTCGAATCCGCGAATCGCGGCACGCTGTTTCTCGATGAAGTGGGCGACCTGCCGCTGGCGGCGCAGGTGAAGCTGCTGCGCGTGCTGCAGGAGCGCGAGGTCGTGCCGGTGGGCTCGCGCAAGCCCGTGAAGATCGACGTGCGCCTGGTGGCGGCAACCAACGTCAATCTGGAAGCCGCGGTGCGCGCGGGCAACTTTCGCGAAGATCTGTATTACCGGCTCAACGTCGTCAAGCTGAGCCTGTTGCCGCTGCGCGAGCGGCCCGGCGACATCGGGCCGCTGATCACGCATTTTCTCGATACCTACGCGAGGCGCCTGCGCGTGACGCCGCCCGCCATCACGACGGCCGCGTTCGAGCGGCTTCACTCGCATTCGTGGCCCGGCAATATCCGCGAGCTGGAGAACGTGATCCATCATGCGCTGCTCGTGAGCACGGGCGGCAAGATCGATGTCGCCGATCTGCAGTTCTCGGCGCTCTCGCTCGCGCCTGCCGCTGTGCCGGCGGCAGGCGTTGCGGGCGCGCCCGCTGCGGAGACCGCGCAGGCGGCGGCGGGCAATCGCCGTCCGCGCGACGTGGCGGAAGCGACCACGGCGCTGCGCGCGGCCATCGTCGATCTGCTGGAGCTGGGCACGCCAAGGCTTTGGCAGCATATCGAAGAAACGGTCTACCGTAGCGTGTTCGACTACAGCGAGCGCAACCAGCTACGCACCTCGCGGCTGCTCGATCTCTCGCGCAATATCGTGCGCGCGCGCCTCGCACAGCTCGGCCTGCTCAAGCTGCGCGATGCCAGCGAAGCTAACGAAGCCGCCGAGACCGGCGAAGCCTCGAACGAAGAGCCGGGCCACGGCCCCCATCGCAACTGCCGTCAGGCCTGATCGCGCCAGCGCAGCACGTGTCGCGCCGCGCGCTCGCACAGCGCGCCCATCCCCACCGCGAGCACGGTCACGCCAAGCACGCACACGAGCAGCGCGTCCACGCGCGCGCCGGCCTGCGCGTTCTGCATCAGGTTGCCCACGCCCGCTCCCGCATTGAAGAACAGCTCGCTGCTGGTCGCCGTGATCCAGGCGAACGGCACCGCTTGCAGCACGCCCGCGAACAGATCGGGCAGGGCGGCCGGTATCAGCACGTCACGCAGCCATGCGGCGCGCGTGAGTGAGCAGGTGCGTGCGAGCTCGAAATAGCGCCGGTCCACGCGTCCGAAGCCGTCGGCGCTCGCGGTCGTCATCGGATAGAGCGCGGCCAGAAAGATCACGAACACCTTGGCGAATTCGCCGGTGCCGGCCCACAAGCTCAGCAGCGGCACGAGGCCGAGCAGTGGCACATGGCGAAGCGCCTGGAAGAGCGGCTGGGTCAACTGGCGCACGCGCAGGCTCAACGCCATCGCCGCGCCGAGCGCGGTGCCGCTCGCAACACCGAGCACGAGGCCGAGGGTGGTGCGCCGCAGGCTCGCGCCGAGATCGATGAAGAGTTCGCCGCTGCGGATCAGTTCGATCGCGGCGGCGGCGATCTGCTGTAGCGGCACGAAAGCGTATTGATGCGCAGCGTCGCGATGCGCGGCGATCTGCCAGGCGGCGAGCAGCACGCACGGCAGCACGAAGCCGCGCGCGCGGCGCAGCAGGGCGACGAGGGTGAGCGTGAGGGTCATGAGCGCAACCGGTTTCAGCGAGCGGGGGATTGCCAGCGCGACGACCAGCGTTGCGCGAGCGCGATGGCCTGGTCAAGCGCGAAGCCGATCAGGCCGATGACGAATACGTCGACGAGCACGATGTCGATGCGCAGCATCTGGCGCGCCATTTCCATCATTTCGCCGATGCCGCTGTCGGCGGCCAGCAATTCCACGGCGACGAGCGCGAGCCACGCGCGCGCGAGCGCGATGCGGATGCCGGTGAGCAGGGGGCCGAGCGCGGCCGGCACGAGCACGTCGCGCAGCAGCGCCGCGCGACCGAGCCCGTAGTGCCGTGCCATCTCGATCAGGCCGCGCGGCGCGTCGCGCACGCCGCCATAAGCCGCGAGCGCCACGGGGAAGAACACGGCCTTGGCGACCACGACGATCTTCAACGGCTCGTCGATGCCGATCACGATGACGAGCACCGGGATCAGCGTGAGCGTGGGCACCTGACGCAGGATGTCGAAGAGCGGACGCACGAAATCGGCGAACAGGCGGCCGCGGGCGAGCAGCAACCCGCAGGCCGTCCCGAGGGAGGCGCCGCACGCGAAGCCGACGGCGAGACGGCGCAAGGTGATCACGAGATTTTGCGGCAACTCTCCATCGGCCCAGAGCGCGAGCGCCGTGACGGCCACGCGCTGCGGCGGCACGAGCAGTTGCGGCGCCACCCAGTGCTGCGCGCTCGCGTGCCACCAGAGCGCGGCGAGCACGCACGGCAGCAGCCACCAGAACGACGCGCTATAGAGCGCCCGTGGCCAGCGCGCGGACGGGCGCGGGCGGGCCACCGCGTGCGCGGTGGCGGTCGCGCTCATCGCCGCTTTTGCTGTCCCGGCACTCGATCGCCGCAACGACGAAGCCGCCATATCGACAGGAGTAGTCATGCGTGGCGCGGCCTCAGCGGCTGGCGACGCCAGTCGCGGCATCGTCCCAGTAGTGCTCGATGCCGAGCTGGCGCAGCGCCGTGGCGACGAATTGCGGCGCGAGCAGGCTGTTCACGTCCACGGGTTCGGACGCGAGTCGCGCCTGCACGCTATAGGCCGCCACGTCGCGGTAGTGCGCGCTCAGCGCGGGCGTGAACAGCGGCGACCACTGATCCTTCCAGGGCAGCTTCTCGCCGTCGTATTCGCGCCGCACGACGCTCTCCGGTTGCCCCGAAGCCGTGAGGATCTTCACGAACGCATCGCGGTTCTGCGGCTGCGAGATCCACCACGCGGCACGCACGTAGGCGTTCGCGACCTGTTGCGTGAGCTCGGGATAGCGCGCGACGAAGCGCGCGTCGCCCCAGAGCTCCGCGCGCATCTTCCAGTCGTCGGGTGCCGTTTTCGTCGACCAGATGATCTTGCCGACCTGCTTGTCGACGAGCGGCCAGGCGTCGGCGAGCGTGAAGAAGCCGTCCACGCGTCCCGCCGCCACGGCTGCCGCGCCCGCTTGCGGATCGAGGTTGAAGATGCGGAAGTCGGAGAGCTTGAGCCCGTTCGCCGCGATCAGCTTGCCGAACGGCACTTCCCACGGCCGCCCGCGATTGAGCGCGATGCGCTTGCCCTTGAGATCGGCGATCGATTTCGCCGTCGAATTGGCGGGCACGACGAGATAGGCGTTGCTGCCCACGCCGCCCGGCACGATCAGCTTCGTGCGCGTGCCCGCGGCATTGACGACGACGGAGGGCAGATCGCCATAGGCCGCGAAGTCGATGCTCTGGTTCGTGAAGGCTTCGTTGACGAGGGTGCCCACGGCGGCGGTCGAGACCGGCACCCATTCGAGCTTGATGTTGTGCGCGGCGAGCGCCTTTTCGAGCGACTTGTCCGCGTCGATCAGCGCCGACGCGCCCGCGTACTGGGTCTTGCCGCCGTTCGAGAAGGCGACCACGGCAATGCGCACGACCTTGGGCGCTTCGTCCGCGTGCGCCACGCCGGCGGCGAACGGCAGGGCGGCCGATAACGCGAGGGCGCCACCGCGCAACTGGCGCGCGAAGCGGGGGAGAAAGGTGGCAAGAAGGGGGGCAAGAAAGGCGCGAGCGAAGTGTCGTTTCATGTTCGGGAAGTTCAAGCCGGTGGATCTGGCGTGGGAATGAGAGTGGGCGCGTGGGCGATCAGGCGCGCCGCTGCAGCGCGGGTTGCAGCACTTCGCGCAGCGGCCAGGGATCGATCCAGTCGGCCACGGCGAAATCGGCTTCGAGAAAGCCCCACTCGAACAGGAAGTTCTTGAAGTCTTCGAGCGCGGCGATCGATTCGGGCTCGAGGTTCACGCCGAGGTGACGGCCCAGGTCGGCCCCATAGGCCGCGCGCACCCAGTCGATCGACGAAGCCGTTTCCTGCGAGACGTACTGCGCCGTTTCGTCGGGATGCGTGCGTGCCCATTCGCCCGCGGCCACCACGAGCTTCAGAAAGCCCGCGACGATGTCCGGATGCTGGGCGAGCACGTCCGCATTGACCGTGAGCGGGCGCGGCGTGCCGTTGTTGTTGCGGATGCGCGGGTCCGGGTGAAAGCCGATATCGATCACCACGCGGGCGCCGATCAGCTCGGCCATCTCGAGCCCCGTCGAGCCCTTCACGTAGATCGCATCCACGGCGCCGCGCAGCAGCGCGGCGGCCTCGGCCGCGTAGAGCGCGCGGCTGGCGAATCCCTGCGGCGAGGCGAACAGCTCGGCGGCGCGATCGGTCGAGACGGCCTGCAGCGTGCGCGCCTGCACGTCGACGAGCTCGACGTCGCGCGGCGTCAGCCCTTCGAGGCTCAACGCATTGAAGAAGCCGCGCAGCGCCGAGGCGCGAAAGATGTCGATGCGGTCGCCGGCCCGCTGCGGAATCGCGATGCGCCGCCCGCGCAGGTCCTTCACCGAGCGGATGCCCGAAGACGGCAAGGCCAGAATCAGTTGGGCTTCGTCGACCCACGACAGGCCGATCACACGCGTGCGCGCATCGTTCGAGCGCGCCCACATGGCCGGAATGCTGCCGCCCTGGCGAAACGAGTGCGCGAGGGTGTGATCGCTGATCGACGAGGCGTCGTGGTCCGCCGATTCACGCAGCGAGCGCACCGCCACGCCGTCGGCCGAGAGCTCGCCATTGAGCCAGCCGAGGTGAACGGCAATGCCGAGCGGCGTCGGTACGGGAGAGCGTGCGTACCAGAGCGGCGGCTGCGTGGCCGATGTCGAATCGGGCTTGTCTGTCATGTGTGATGTCCATTTGAAGTTTTCGCTTGAGCGGCCTGTTGCGGCGCGCGCTCGTCGCGCCGGGGCCGGGCGTGTTCACGCAAGTTCCGGGCCAATGGTTCGCGAGCGCTGTGTCGTCCCGCTGTGTCGTTCTTCTCGTGGTGGGGACGGCCGGTTCGGGATGCTTCGCAACGAGCTTCGCGACCACCGTGACCGTGTTTTCCATTGGCCCGGTGTTGCTGCGCCAGCAACAGCGGCGCGCGAAGCTGTTGCGCCAGCAACAACGCGATGACCGCCCAGCCAGGCGCGATGGCGGCCCGCGCCGCCTCGACGAGGCAGCCCGAAACCGTGCTTCGCGCTGTCCCGCATGACCTGCACGCGACGCACGCCGGGATGCGTCGCGCAACTGGCACAACCCGTGCTTATAGGGATGCGAACTCGGGCCGCGCCGTATCAGGCGCACACCGCTCCAGAGCGAAATCAACAGGAGAGCGAATCAATGGCTGTGGAATTTTTGTGGCGTCTGCCGATGCATGGTGACGGGCGCCGCGCTCATGATCTGCATACGCGCGGCGAATGGAATCGCCAGGGGGCATCGCGCGTGGCGCCGAAGCACGGCGACGACGACTTCGGCTATATCGACTATCTCTCGCAGGTGGCGCGCGCGGCGGACCTCGCGGGCTTTCACGGCGCGCTGATTCCGATCTTTCGCTTTACTGAGGAACCGTGGGTGGTCGCTGCCGCGCTCGCACGCGAAACGCGCAATCTGCGCCTGCTGATCGCGTTGCAGCCGTGCTTCCTTCACCCCGTCTACGCCGCGCAGATGGCCGCGAGCCTCCAGCGCATCAGCCGCGGGCGCGTGGAATGGAACGTCGTGACCGGTGGCGGCGGCGCGGATCAGCGCGCCTATGGCGACTTCATCGATCACGACAGCCGTTATGCACGCACCGAAGAATTTCTCCGCGTCGTGAAGGGTGCGTCGACGGGCGAGCCGTTCAGCTTCGACGGGCGCTTCTATCGCGTCGAAGAGGGCGGCCTGTTGCCGCCGCTCGCGAGCCAGCCGGTGCCGCGCATCTATCTGGCGGGCGCGAGCGAGGCGGCGCTGGCCGTCGCCGCGAAGCACGGCGACGTGCATCTGAGCTGGGGCGAGCCGTTGCACAAGCAGAAGGAAATCATCGACAGCGCGCGCCGCGCACTCGACGCGCAAGGCGCCGGGCGCGACTTGCGCTACGGCATGCGCATCGACATTCTCGCGCGCGAGACCGAGGAGCAGGCGTGGGCCGAGCTTCGGCAGATGTTCGCCACCGTGAGCGACACGACGCGGTTCGGCCATGCGCGCAAGACGAGCGGTTTCGGCGATTCGGAATCGGTCGGCGGCAAGCGGCAGTTCGCGCTCCACCAGGGCAACACCCTGCATTTCGACGAGCTCATCGTCGGACCGAACCTCTGGGCCGGCATGTCGCAGATTCGCGGCGGCCCCGGCTGCGTGATCGTCGGCAGTCACGAACAGGTGGCGCAAAGGCTTGCTGAGTACGTCGAGATTGGCGTTTCCACCTTTATTCTCGCGAGCAATCCGCATCTGGAAGAGGCGTATCGCGTGGGCGAGGAAGTGCTGCCGCTCGTCGAAGGCGCGCGAGACGCGCGGCGCACGGCCGCCGCGTTGCGCGTGGCGCAGGCATGAGAGACCGACGCCCGCAAGGGCCCATTCACCCCGCCAGGGAACCGCAAAAAACATGACTGCCACCGCTCTTTCCCACGAGGCCCCGGCCTTGCCAACGCGCGCTACCCAAGCGCTCTGGTACACGCGTTGCCCGGTGCCGACCGCGCTCGGCATCGCCGTGCATCGCGGCTGGTTCGACGACGAGTTCGGCCCGGACGGCATCGCGCTCAACTCGCTCCAGGAAACCGGCGAGGCGCACAAGCGCGAGTCGCATTTCGATCACAGCCTGCCGCATTCGTTTCGCCAGGGCGGCAACGTTCCGGCGCTGTGGGCGCGCTCGCGCGGCGCCGATACGCGCGTGATCGGCCTGTCGTGGACCAACGAGTTTCAGGCGATCGTGACCTTGCCCGAGCGCGGCATTCGCACGTTGCGCGACCTGCGCGGGCGGCGCCTCGGCCTGCCGCGTCACGCCATCAGCATCGACTTCTGGCGCGCCGCCGCGCTCAAGGGCTTTCTGAGCGCGCTGGAACTCGAAGGGCTCGGTCACGGCGACGCCGAATGGGTCGATCTACCGGAGACGGCGCAAGGCGGCCGCGCGCGGCGCAGCGGGCCGGCCGGCACGTTCGCGGCGCGCGGCGCGCACGAGTACGCGCTCGAAGTCGCGGCGCTCGTGCGCGGCGATGTCGACGCCATTTTCGTCAAGGGCGTCTCGGGGCTCTCGACGGTGCATCTGATTGGCGCGCAGGTCGTGATCGATCTGGGCTCGCATCCCGATCCACTCGTGCGCACCGGCAACGGCACGCCGCGCACGCTGACCGTGGACCAGGCGCTGATCGACGAGCGGCCCGATCTGGTGAGCCGCTTCCTCTCGGTCGTGGTGGGCGCGGGCAACTGGGCGACGCAGCATCCCGCGCAGACGGTGGCCTATATCGGCCGCGAGACGTGCGCCTCCGACGAATGGGTCCGCTACGCCTATGGCGCCGAGGTGAACCGGCATCTGGAAACCAACCTGGCGCAGACCTCGATCGATGGGCTCGTGGCGTTCAAGGATTTCCTGTTCGAGTGGGGCTTTCTCGACCACGACTTCGACGCGCGCGCGTGGATCGATCCGGTTCCGCTCGCCGGCATCGGCCGCCATCGTCACGCGTGGCTCGCGTAGCTGCGCGAGGCGCAGGTTCTAAAGGAGTACGAAGATGTCGCTGTCGACCAGCCCTGCATGGGCTTCGCGCGGGCGCCGCCAACTGGCTTTCACGGCGGCGGGCGTGGCGGGCGCGGACCGCGCGCCGTCGTGTGCCGGTGCCGCTGTATCGTTGCGCGCGCAAGCGAGCCGGGGCACGCGTGCCTCGCGCGGCGCCTGGATCGAATGGGCGGGCGTGGGGCTGCTGATCGTCGTGCTGCACGCGGTTCTTGCGTGGCTCGCGCACGCGCAGCGCGACACGGCGCCCATCGAGCCGCCGCGACCGCTGCCGATGACCGTCGAGCTGACGCGCCCGCCCGTGCCCTTGCCCGAGGCGCGGCGGCCACCGCCCGCAGCGGTTCCGCCGAAGCCGCAGGCCACGCCGCCGCGACCGCTGCAGCAGCAGCGCCGTGCGGCGCCGCCACGCGCGCCTGTACCGGCGACCCCGCAGCCAGTTCAGCCCACGGCCCCGCAACCCGCGCCGAGTGCCGTGGCCCCGGCGCAGCCGGCCGCCGCCGCGCCGCCCGCGCCGGCAGTTCCTGCGGCACCGGTTCGAGAAACCGCGCCAGTGGGCGACGCCGCCTATCTGCACAATCCCGCGCCCGACTATCCCCCGATCGCGCAGGACCAGGGATGGGAAGGGCACGTCCTGCTGCGCGTGCACGTGCTCGCGAACGGCACGCCCGATAGCGTCGAGGTGAAAACGAGCAGCGGCCGCCGACTGCTCGACGACGCGGCGCTCGCTGCCGTGCGCCGCTGGGTCTTCGTGCCCGCGAAGCGCGGCGACACCGCGGTGGACGGCTGGGTCAACGTGCCGATCGATTTCAAGCTCGGCTGAGGCCGCACCGTCAACCCATCACCGACGCCCCCCCGACACACGCACAACCCCAACCAGGGAATACATCATGAACGGCATTTCCACGACTTTCATCGTCCAGGGCGCTCTGTGGCTGCTGGGCCTCTTTTCGGTCCTCACCTGGACGCTGATCGCAGCGAAGGCGCTACAGACGTATCGCGACAGCGCGCGCAACCGCCGCTATCTGAAGGCGTTCTGGGCCGCGAGCGGTTTTCAGGCCGCAGCCGCGCTCGACGACGCAAAGAGCCCAGCGGGCCTGCTCGCGGGCGCGGGCTTCGATGCGCTGCGCGGCGCCGACGAAGCGAACGCGGCCAACCTGGGCCACGCGGCGAATGGCGCCAGCACGGCTCACGCGGCCAACGCCCACGACCTCGAACATAGCTGGAGCCGCCACGACCTGCTCGAACGGCATCTGCGCCAGCAGATCCAGCACGCGCGCCGCCGCCAGGAAGCGGGGCTCGCGGTGCTCGCCTCCATCGGCAGCACGGCGCCCTTCGTGGGCCTGTTCGGCACGGTGTTCGGCATCATCCACGCGCTCACGGCCATCGCGCACAGCCAGTCGGCGAGCATCGACGTAGTGGCCGGGCCGATCGGCGAAGCGCTCGTGGCCACCGGCATCGGCATCGCGGTCGCGGTGCCCGCCGTGCTCGCCTACAACTTCTTCGTGCGGCGCGTGAAGGCGGCTTCGGCGGACCTCGATGCGTTCGCCACCGACTTCGTCACGCTCGCGCAAAAGGCGGGCTTCCGCGTGCAGGGCGCAACGCCGCGCACCCAACCCGCGCTCAAGCGCGTGAACGAGGCATACGCATAATGGCTTTCTCCACTTCCTCCGACAACGACGACGTCCTCAGCGAAATCAACATCACGCCGCTCGTCGACGTGATGCTGGTGCTGCTGGTCGCGTTCATCGTCACGGCACCATTGCTCAACAACGCGGTCCACGTGAATCTGCCGAAGACGGTCGCGACCGCGCCCGCGGATTCGAAGTCCGCGGTCACGGTGAGCGTGGACGCCAAAGGCACGATCTGGCTCGACAAGCGCGCCACCGCCCTGAGCGTGCTGCCTGCCCAGCTTGCCGCGCTGAAGGCGAACCGCCCCGACATCGCGCTGAACCTGCAGGCCGACGAGGGCGTGCCCTACGGCACCGTGGCGAAGCTGATGGCCGCGATCGAGCATGCCGGCATCACGCGGCTTTCGGTGCTGACGACCGGCAACGGTTGAGCGAGGCCTGGCCGCGCACGGACCGACTCCCATCACATGGACCTGAGGAGCACATGAGCAATACGCATGGCAGCAACATCCAGTCGATCTGGTACACGCGCTGTCCGGTGCCGACGCCGCTCGGCATCGCCGCCCATCTCGGCTGGCTCGACAGTGAATTCGCGCGCGACGGCATCACCGTGCGTTCGCTGCAGGAGACGCGGCACGCCGCGCTGCGCGCATCGCACATCGACCACGCGCTCGACCACTCGTTTCGCCAGGGCGGCAGCATTCCGGCGTTGTGGGCCCGCGCCGCGGGCGCCGATACGCGCGTGATCGCGCTAACGTGGGTCGACGAAGCGCAGGCCATCGTCGCGTTGCCGCAAGCGGGCATCCGCTCGCCGAAAGATCTGCGGGGCCGCCGCCTCGCGCTGCCGAAACGCGCCGGGGCGCGCATCGATATCTTCCGCGCGGCGGCATTGCGCGGCTTCACGAGCGTGCTCGCGCTGGAAGGAATCGGCACGCACGAGGTGGAGTGGGTCGACGTGGCCGCCGCGAGTGCCGGCGATCCCGGCGCGGGCGCGCAAGAGCCGGCTTCGATGGTGCAGACGCTGTTCAGCAATCCGGCCAGCGTCACGAGCCGAACGCTCTACGCCGCCGAAGCCGCGGCGCTACTGCGCGGCGACGTGGACGCGATCTACGTGAAGGGCTCGCTCGGGCTGGAGACCGCATGGCTGCTGGGCGCCGAGGCGGTGGTGGACATCGGCTTCCATCCCGATCCGCACGTGCGCGTGAACAACGGCTCGCCCCGGCCGCTGACCGTGAATGCAGCGACGCTCGACGAGCACCCGGAGATCGTGGCGCGCTTTCTCGCGCGCGTGATCGACGTCGGGGATTGGGCGCAAAGTCACAAGGACGACGTGCTCGCGTATCTCGGGCGCGAGACGGGTTCCGCTCACGACTGGCTGCGTCTTGCCTATGGCGACGACGTGCATCGCCGTTTGCGCACCGGGCTCGACGAGTCGTCGATTACGGCGCTCGATCACTTCAAGCGCTTTCTCGTGGAGTGGGATTTTCTCCCCGCGGACTTCGACGTGCGCGCCTGGGTCGATGCGCGCGCGCTCGAACGGGCGCGCGCGCATCGCGCGCCGAGCCGGGCGGCGGCCACGGTGCTCTGAGGCTTCCAGTTGACGCCGCATGCGATCGATCTCACGCTTCTGTTGATTCATACTACTTAGTAATTTTTTGAATTCCGTGGGCCGCGTCGCGCATCCGCGCACGCGGCCCTTCGCTTTTGCGTGGCGCTTGCCCGTGCCTGTGTTGCGGCCGCAACATGCGTGCAGCAATCGATGGTTGCGTGAGCAACACCAGGCGCCAAAAAAGCCAGCGAAGCACCGTCCGCAAGCGCTTATGCCGCTGGCATTCGTCTTGCTCTCCATGATGTCAGGCGCGGTAGCGCGTCACGAAAATCCGCAACTCATAAATAAGGATAACGAAGTCAATGTACAAGAGGAAAGCACTGGTCGTAGCGCTCGGGGGAATCCTGTCTGGTGGCCTGATGAGCACGCCCGCAAGCGCGGCAGATAGCGCGGCAAACAACGTGGCGGACGGCGCGCCCGCGCAGGCGGCCACGCCCGCGTCGGGGACGAGCGCCAGCAAGGCGGCGCGCAAGGACGCCAGGGCGCAGCACGTGACGAGTCTCGGCACCGTGACGGTCACCGCACGGCGGCGCAAGGAGAGCATTCAGGAGGTGCCGGTCGCGGTCACCGCCCTCAGCGGCGACGCCATCAAGAACAATGAGCTGCGTGTCGTCAACGACATCACGAAGTACGTGCCTGACTTCAGCGGGCAGTCCACCGAAGGCCGCGAGCGTCCGCGCTGGTTTCTGCGCGGTGTGGGCAGCAACGATCCGTCCGACCTCTCGCTGAGCCCGATCGGCGTCTACTTCGACGACGTCTACATCAACAGCGTGTTCGGCCAGGGCTTTCCGCTTTTCGACCTCGACCATATCGAAGTGCTGCGCGGCCCGCAGGGCACGCTGTGGGGCAAGAACACCATCGGCGGGGCGGTCAGCGTGACCTCGCAGAAGCCGACCTTCGACGTGAGCGGCTACGGCAAGGTGGGCTTCAGCCAGTACGACACGAAGCTGGTCGAGGCGGCAATTGGCAGCCCGATCGGCAGCAACGACGTGCTGGCGGCACGCGTTTCCGTCTACCACGAGAACGGCGACAGCTACTTCACGAATGCGGACGCGAGCGGCCGCTTCGGCGGCTTCCACGACAACGCGGTGCGCTTCCAGTTGCTCGCCGTGCCCACTTCGAACGCCGACTTCCTGCTCAACGTTCACGCCCGCAACTACACGGGCGGCGGCGATCCGTGGCATGCGCAAGGCACCGGCGCGGGCGGGGCGAACCAGTTCGGCTTCGTGGGTTCGAGCGATCCCTATACGGTTTCGCTCAACGCGCCGTCGAGCGACCACATTGCCAGCTATGGCGGCTCGCTTACCGCGCACTGGCACATCAACAGCGCGCTCACGCTCACCTCGATCACGGCGCTCGAAGGCTTGAATCGCTGGTATCAGGACGACGAAGATTATTCGCCCTACGACGCGGCGCGCTCGCATGACGACCTCGCGAGCCACCAGTTTTCGCAGGAGTTCCGCCTGGAGTCGCCGCAGGACCGGCGCCTGAGCTGGATCGCCGGTGCGCACTTCTTCACCGAGGAACTGAGCGAGGACGGCGCGGGCGGCGGCCTGCCCGATGCGCCTGGCGGCCCGTCTTCAACGTACTACCATTTGACCGATCTGACGCAGCACACGCAGAGCGCCGCGGTGTTCGGCAGCGTGAAGTACCGCTTCACCGACCGCTTCAACGTGACCGCGGGCCTGCGCTATACGATCGAGCGCAAGAACATCAACCTCACAGGACTGCAGAACGATGGGCCGGTGTCGTTCAGCGACACCAACGCGTGGTGGGCGCCGTCGCTTATCACGTCGCCGCTGGCGGTCAGCGCGCGTCAGAACCAGACCAACACGTGGCGCGCGCCCACCTGGGATCTCACGCCCGAATATGCGCTCACCGACAACGTGCGCGCCTACGTTCGCTACGCGCGCGGCTTCCGCTCGGGCGGCTATAACGGCAGCGCGTATACGCAGAGCACCGTGTCGACCGTGCAGCCCGAGTACCTGACCGACTACGAGGCCGGCATCAAGAGCGAATGGTTCGACAAGCGCCTGATCGCCAATGCGAGCGTGTTCCATTATGACTATCGCGACATCCAGGTCTTCGCGCTCGCGCCGAATCCGCTTGGCGGCGCGCCGGTATCGACGCTCTCGAATGCGGGGCAGGGCCGCGCGGATGGCTTCGAACTCGAACTGAAGGCGCAGCCCATCAACAGCGTGTATCTGTTCGCCAATCTCGGCTTGCTCAATACGCGCTATACGCAATTCGATTACGTGCAGACGGCGGTGGGGAACACGTTTGCGCGCTCGCCCCATACGACGATCAACGTGGGCGGCGAATACCGTGTGCCGCTCGAATACGGCAGCGTGGCGCTGGGCGGCGACGTCAACTACCGGAGCCTCGAATTTTTCAGCGCGACCCGGCAGTCCGATTCACATCTCTGGCAAGGCGGTTACACGATCCTGAACGCGCACGTTTCGTATGTGACGCCAGACCAGAAGTACATCCTCACCGGCTACGTTACCAACCTGACCAACAAGGTCTACAAGAAGCTCGAACTGCTGCCGTCCTATGGCGCATATCCGGTGCTTTACGGCGACCCGCGCGTGTTCGGCGTGACGTTCACGGCGAAACTCTGATGCAGCCACGGCGACGGGGAAAATAACAAATCGGCATAAGCATTCGAAAACTAGATGGTAGGGCGGCTCACGGGGCATTCGTAGACTGTTGACTTTCCGGCATCGGCCTGACGCGGCTTCGCACAGGTCGTTGCGGGGCCCCGTATTCCGCCTTAGCCGTTCCATCTCGCATCGCAGGAAACCCATGACAACCGACGCTATTGAAACCGCGCCGCAAGCCACACCCATCCAGACGGTTCCCATTATCACTTCGGATGCCGAAGCGCTTGCCGTGGCGCGCAAAGTCGCCATCAAGCTCAAGCAAAACGCCGCGCTGCGCGATCGCGAACGCCAGTTGCCGCACGACGAAATCGAGCTTTTCTCGTCGACGGGACTCTGGGCCATTACCGTGCCGAAGGCATACGGCGGGGCCGAGGTGTCGAACGTCACGCTCGCGGAAGTGATCGCCATCGTTTCGGAGGCCGATCCGTCGATCGGCCAGATTCCGCAGAATCACTTCTGCCTGATCGAAGACATTCGCCTCGAAGGCACCGAGGAACAGAAGCGCTTCTTCTTCGACCTGGTGCTCAGGGGCGCGCGCTATGGCAACGCGTTTTCTGAGGCAGGCGGCAAAAACGTGCTCGATATCCAGACGCGGGTGCGCCGCGACGGCGACGGCTACGTCCTGAACGGCCGCAAATTCTATTCGACGGGCACGCTCTACGCGCACTGGATTCCCGTGCTCGCGCTCGACGAAGCGGACCAGGCCGTGCTCGCTTTCGTGAAGCAGGGCACGCCGGGCCTCACGATCGTGGACGACTGGAGCGGCTTTGGCCAGCGCACCACGGCGAGCGGCACCGTGATTGCCGAAAACGTGCGGGTGGGCGCATTCGAAATCTTCCACACGCAGCGCTCTTATGACCGCCCGACCTTTGCGGGCCCGTTCGCGCAGATCACGACGGCCGCCATCGATCTCGGCATTGCGCGCGCCGCGTTGCAGGACACGATCGAGTTCGTGCAGCAGCATGCGCGCCCGTGGATCGATAGCGGCGTCGAACGCGCCGCGCTGGACCCGCTGACGATCGCGCAGATCG
This sequence comes from Paraburkholderia sp. J63, assembly GCF_905220245.1. Classification (NCBI taxonomy): domain Bacteria; kingdom Pseudomonadati; phylum Pseudomonadota; class Betaproteobacteria; order Burkholderiales; family Burkholderiaceae; genus Paraburkholderia; species Paraburkholderia sp. J63. Next base: position 486,304 of record NZ_CAJMZF010000001.1, read on the forward strand.
GCGACCTCGCTTATCGCGTCCATGCGGCGGAGGCGATGCTCGAACGTTCCGGACGTTACGTCGATATCGCGCGGCGCGATCCCAACGAGGAAACCGTTGCGCAGGCAGCGATCGCCGTGGGCGAGGCGAAGATCGCCACCACCGAAATTTCGCTGCTGGCCGCGAGCAAATTGTTCGAGCTCGGCGGCAGCAAATCGACGCTGGCCAGGTACAACTTCGACCGCCACTGGCGCAACGCGCGCGTCCACACATTGCACGATCCGGTGCGCTGGAAGTATCACGCCATCGGCAACTACTACCTCAACGGCATCAAGCCGGCGCGCCACTCCTGGAACTGAAGCGCATGAGCAAGCCAATCAGGTTCAACGCCTTTACGATCAACAGTCCCGGCCATCTGAGCGCGGGACTGTGGCGGCATCCCGACGACCAGTCGCACCGCTACACGGACCTGCGGTACTGGATCGATCTCGCGACGACGCTGGAGCGCGGGTTGTTCGACGGCCTGTTCATTGCCGACGTGCTCGGCGTGTACGACGTCTACGGCCGCAGCGCGGACGCGGCATTGCGCAACGCCGCCCAGGTACCGATCAACGACCCGCTGCAACTCGTCCCGGCGATGGCGGCCGCGACGCGCCATCTCGGCTTTGGCGTTACGGCGTCGGTATCGTTCGAGCATCCGTATCCGTTCGCGCGGCGCATGTCGACGGCCGATCATCTGAGCGGCGGCCGCATCGGCTGGAACATTGTGACGTCGTATCTGGAGAGCGGCGCGCGCAATCTCGGCCACGCGGCGCAACTCACGCACGACAACCGCTACGAACTGGCCGACGAATATCTTGAGGTCTGCTACAAGCTCTGGGAAGGCAGTTGGGAGGCGGGGGCCGTGAAGCGCGATGCGCAGCGCGGTGTCTATGTCGATCCGCAGCAGGTTCGCGAGATCGGCCACGAGGGCAAGTTCTTCAACGTGCCGGGTTGCCATCTGAGCGAGCCTTCGCCGCAACGCACGCCGGTGCTGTATCAGGCGGGGGCCTCGTCGCGCGGCCGGCAGTTCGCGGCGCGCCACGGCGAATGCGTATTCGTGGCGGCGCCGACGCGCGCCATCCTGCGCCACCAGGTCGACGCGCTGCGCGCCGAGGCCGTGCGCGAGGGCCGCGCGGCCGGCGACCTGCTGATCTTCAACCAGATCACGATCGTGCTCGCGCCCAGCGACGACGAAGCCCACGCGAAATTCGACGACTACCGCCGCCATATCAGCCGCGACGGCGCGCTCACCTTGATGTCGGGCTGGACCGGCATCGACCTGAGCCAGTTCGATCCGCAGCAGACTCTGGAGCACGTCGAGAGCAATGCGATCCAGTCGGCGGTCGAGGCCTTCACCACGGCCGATCCCGAGCGGACCTGGACCGTCAACGAGATCGCCGATTACTGCGGCATCGGCGGCGATGGCCCCGTGTTCGTCGGCTCGGCTGCAACCGTGGCCGATGCGCTGCAACTGTGGATCGAGGAGACCGGCGTGGATGGCTTCAATGTCGGCGCGGTCGTCAATCCGGGCAGCTTCGCCGATATCGTGGATCTGCTCGTGCCGGAACTTCAACGGCGTGGCGTGTACAAGCGCGCCTACCGGGAAGGCACGTTGCGCGAAAAACTGTTTGGCCGCGGCGACGCCTTGCAGGACAGCCATTACGGCACGCGTTTCCGTATCTGAGTCCAGGCATTTTCGACCGGACGCCAATTGAACAGGGAGTAGACCCATGACCTTGGAAGCGATTAATACACCCGCGGCACCAGCGGCACCAGTGCTGGCCGAAACGGCCCATGCTGGCGGGCTGCGACGCAATTACCTGAACCTGCCTGAGCTGATCGCGCAGTCGATCGGCCTCGTGGGCGTGTCGGGCGGCATCGGCGTGCTGATTCCCGCGGTCTTCGCGACGGCGGGCAACGGCACCTGGCTCGCCTATCTGTTCGCCATCGTGGCGCTGCTGTTTTCTTCGTGGAGCATTTCGATCTTCGCGCGCGATTCGGCCTCGCCAGGTGCTTTGTATTCCTATGTATCGTCGGGAATCGGCCCGATCTGGGGCGCCATCTGCGGATGGTCGCTTCTGATCGCCTACGCGGTGGCCGCGGCGGGCATCCTCCAGGGCACCATCAGCACGTTTCTCGTGCTCGGGCGCGAAGTGGGCCTGCTCGGCAGCACGACCTCGCTGAGCACGACGCTCGCCTTCACGGTCGTGACCGCGTTTGCGGCGTGGTACATCACGTTCCGCGATATCCGGCTGTCCACGCGCTTCACGCTGCTGGTCGAACTGGCCACGCTCGTGCTGATCGGCGTGGTCGTGATCGGCACCATCGCGAGCAGCAACCATCCCGTCGATCATGCGCAGATCTCGCTCGAAGGCGTGAGGCCGAGCCAGTTGCAGCTCGGCATGGTGCTCGCGTTCTTCAGCTTCACGGGTTTCGAAAGCGCTACCGTGCTCGGCGCCGAAGCCAAGGACGCGTTCAAGGCGATTCCGCGCGCAGTGCTCATCAGCGTGCTGGGGCCGGCGATTTTCTTCGTGGTGGGCGCTTACGGGATGGTGAGCGCGTTCCAGGGTCATACGCCCTCGCTCGATCGCGTGGACGGTCCGCTCGCCGTGCTCGCGCACCGGCTTGGCGCGGGCTGGATTGGCGTGCTGATCGATATCGGCGTGTCGCTGAGCTTCTTCGCGGCGTTCTTCTCGTCGATCAACGCGGCGGCGCGCATCGTCTACACGTTCGGTCGTCAGGGCGTACTGCACCAGGCGACGGGTCGCGCACACCAGACCAACGCCACGCCGCATATCGCCGTCGCGCTCGTGACCGTGCTGGCGCTCGCGACGGCGCTGGTGTTCACCGCGCATGGCACGGCGCTGCTGGATTCGTACGGCTATTTGAGCTCGATCGCGACTTATGGCTGGCTGCTCGCCTACGTGCTGGTCGCCGTCGGCGCACCGCTGTATCTGCGCCGCCAAGGCAAGCTCAGGGGCGTGCACGTGCTGGTCAGCATCGTGGCCGTGGTGCTGCTGGCCATCCCGCTCGCGGGCAGTGTGTATCCGGTGCCCGACGGTGTATATGCACGGCTGCCGTATGTGTTCCTCGGGCTGCTCGCGCTGGGGCTGGCGTGGTTCCTGACCTTGCGGACGCGCTATCCCGAGCGCTTGCGCGCACTCGAGGACGATCTGTTGACGAAGTAAGCTCGCAGCGCCGGTCCGGGGATGGCCGCGCGGCATCGGCCTCCCCGGCCGGGGCGCCACCGCGTGGCCCGGCTTGCTCGACGCCAGGCGATGGTAATCGCGGAGAATAAATTCAGTTCGTTACACCACGGGGTTAAATCACGTTGTGATATAAATACTCCGTGGGCGCCACCTACCTCCCGGTGCCCGCCAAGGGGAATCATGAGCGAGCAGCGTGAGCACGGCGATCACAAGGGCGATTTCGCAACCGATGTCCGGCTTCTGCGCATCAGCGCCATCGCGGCCGTGGGCGGCGCACTGAGCACCGTTGCCGCCGACTTTCTGTTGCACCTCATCCGCTTTTTCACGAACCTGTTTTTCTTCCAGACCTTCTCGACGGCGAATCACTCCCCGGCCGGGAACACGCTGGGCTGGCTCGTGGTGGCCGCGCCCGTGATCGGCGGGCTGCTGGTGGGATTGATCGCGCGCTTCGGCTCGGAGCAGGTCCGCGGCCACGGCATCCCGGAAGCCATCGAGGCGATTCTGTTCGGCAAGAGCAAGATGTCGCCGAAGGTGGCCGTGCTCAAGCCGCTCGCGTCGGCTATCGCCATCGGCAGCGGCGGGCCGTTCGGAGCCGAGGGCCCGATCATCATGACGGGCGGCGCGATCGGCTCGCTCATCGCGCAGTTTTTCCATCTCTCGAGTGCCGAACGCAAGGCACTGCTCGTCGCGGGTGCCGTGGCCGGCATGACCGCCGTGTTCGGCACGCCCGTGGCCGCCGTGCTGCTCGCCATCGAACTGCTGCTGTTCGAGCTGCGGCCCCGCAGCCTGCTGCCGGTCGCCATCGCGTGCGCCGTGGCGGGCTTCACGCGGCCGCTGTTTCTCGGCAGCGGCGCCTTGTTTCCGCTGCAGACGCTCCCCATCGGCCCGATCGGCATCGTCTCGGCGGTCATTGCCGGGCTGATCGCGGGCGCGTTGTCGTGGGGGCTCTCCAGCTCGCTCTACAAAGTGGAAGACCTGTTCGGCAAGCTCCCCATTCACTGGATGTGGTGGCCCGCATTGGGCGCCGTGGCCGTGGGCATCGGCGGATATTTCCAGCCGCGCACGCTAGGCGTGGGCTACGACGTGATCGGCGACCTGCTGCAAAATCACCTGGCCATGCAGGCCGTGGTCGGCATCGTCGTCGTCAAGGCCATCATCTGGGTCATCGCGCTGGCCTCGGGGACGTCGGGCGGCGTGCTCGCGCCCTTGCTGATGATGGGCGCGGGCGTGGGCGCGCTGGTCGGGCCGTACATGCCCGGCGGCGATCCCGCGCTGTGGCCGCTCATCTTCATGGCGGCCGCGCTCGGCGGCATGATGCGCGCGCCCGTGATGGCCGCGGTGTTCGCCTTCGAACTCACGGGCGACGCCAATGCCTTGCTGCCGCTGCTCGCCGCGGCCGCGGTGGCCTATGGTTTCACAGTGATGTTCATGCGTCGCTCGATCCTGACCGAGAAGATTGCAAGGCGCGGCTATCACATCTACCGCGAATACAGCATCGATCCGCTCGAACGCCATTACGTGGACGAGGTGATGACGCGCACGGTCGTGACGATCGATGCGGACACAACGGTTTGCAGCGTGCTCGACGACTATTTCGGCAAGGGCCAGAAGTTTCGCGCCTATCCCGTGCTGAGGAATGGGGTGCTGCTGGGCATGGTGGACCGCGCGCTGCTCGACCGTATTCCCACGGGCAAGGCCGGAATGCCCATTGGCTCGGCGTTCGCGAAGACGCGCGTCGAAGTCGCCTTGCCTGGCGAGACGTGCCGGAATGTGGCGGCGCGGCTCGCCATCACGGGCCTCGACCGCGTGCCGGTGGTGGAAGACGAAAAGACCTTGCGCCTGCTCGGCGTGGTCTCGCGGCACGACCTGGTCAAGCCTTCGATGCAGGTCTTCGCTGAGGAGCGCGAGATCGAGCAGTTCCGCCAGGTCTGGGTTCCGCGCAGCACGCTTTTCGCCCCCACCCGCAAGCGCCAGGACGTGCCCGACGAGCACGCCGATGCGGGCCGATGAATACCGCCAGCGCAGATCGTACCGGTTGCGCCGCAAGCTCCCTCATTTGACGGCGGCCTGCGCCGCCGCTTGCCGCGCTTCGTTGCGCGGCGCGGGCACGGTGCACAACAGCATGACCATGCCGGCCGCGAGCAGCAGCGCGATCACTGCGAACCCCGCATAGAGGTTGCCGGTATAGGCCTTGAGCAGGCCGACCAGCGACGGACTCACGGCGCCGCCCAGCGCGCCGATTGCGGTAATCACGGCGATACCGCCCGCCGCCGCGCCGCCGTCGAGCCACGCCGTGGGTATCGTCCAGAAGATGCTGAGCGTCGCGTAGATGCAGACTGAAGCGGCCATCAGCAGCACGACGGTGAACGCCACGCTGTGCGCCGCGAACGGCAGCAGCAGGAAGCTCACGGCGACGACGAAGCCGCAGGCGGCGACATGCCAGCGGCGCTCCATGCGTCGATCGGAGCTGCGGCCGATGAGGGCGATGCCGATGGCCGTGCACACCGAGATCGCGCCGCTCAGCCAGCCCACGTCGCGCACTTCATGCACGCCGACCTGACGCAGCAGCGTGGGAATCCAGAAGCCGATGGCGTTCAGGCCCATGAAGATGCAGAAATAAATGGCCGAGAGCAGATGGATGCGCGGATTGCGCAGTACATCGCGCAGGCGTGCAGCCGGTGCCGCGTGGGCGCGGCGGCGCTGGCGGTCGGCGTCGAGCGCGGCTTGCACGTGCTGTTTCTCGGCGCTTGTGAGCCAGCGCGCGTCGGCGGGCCGGTTGTCGAGGTAGAGCAGGGCCATCACGCCGAGCGCAATGGCGGGCACGCCTTCGATCAGGAACAGCCATTGCCAGCCGCGCAGGCCCATCGCGTCGTGCAGATGGCTCATGATCGCGCCGGAGAGCGGGCCGCCTATCACACCGGCGAGCGGCACCGCCATGATGAAGAGGCTCAGGATGCGTCCGCGCCGGCTGTCGGGAAACCAGTAGGTCAGATAGAGCACGATGCCGGGAAAGAAGCCCGCTTCGGCCGCGCCCAGCAAAAAACGCAGCACGTATAGCGTGGTGGCGTTGTGCACGAACATCAGCAGCACGGTCAGGCCGCCCCATAGCACCATGATGCGCAGCAGCGTCTTGCGCACGCCGATGCGCGCGAGCAGCAGGTTGCTCGGGACTTCGAACACGACGTAGCCGATGAAGAACATGCCTGCCGCGATGCCGAATATCGCGTCGTCGAGCTTCAGGTCCTGGAGGAACTGAAGCTTCGCAAAGCCGATGTTGACGCGATCGATGAAGTTGACGACGTAGCAGACGAACAGGAAGGGCACGATGCGGCGCGCGATCTTCCTGAACGTGGCATCGTCGTGCTGCGTGGCCGATGGGTTGTGCATCGTGTGTCTCCTGGCTCCGGTCTCTTGCTGCGCTGGTTTTTTTGCGCGGTTTTTATTTAGCGGCTCGCGGGCGCGGCGCTTACCACTCGCCAAAGAATACGCCCCACTGTTTATGCGTATCGGTCTTGCTTGCCACGGTCGCGTGATCGATGGTCACACGCTGCTTGAGCGCGCCGTGCCACTCGGCGAGCCGTGCATGCATGCGCGCGCGGATGGGCTCGTGGCTCGCATCGGCGCCCAGGTCGACGTATTCGTCGGGGTCCGCAGCGAGGTCGAAGAGCTGTGGCCGGAAGCCTTGCCAGTAGACGTATTTCCAGCGCGCGTCGCGCACCATCCAGCCGCGGCAAGCGTCGGGGCTGCGGCCCAGCGTGAGGCGCGCGCCGCGGAAGCTGTAGTCGAGTTCGGAAACGACATAGTCGCGCCAGCCCCGGGTCTTGTCCGCGTCGCCGCGCGTGAGCGCCAGCACCGAGGCGCCTTCCACGCGCTCGTCGTAAGCAGGTAGCGCGAGCGCATCGAGTATGGTCGGCACGACGTCGATGCCCGACATGAAGCGCGTTTCCGCGGTGCCGCGCGTGGCGTCGGCGCGCGGCGACGGGTCGTAGACGATCATCGGCACGCGCTGCACGGTGTCGTAGAACAGCTCCTTTTCGCCGAGCCAATGATCGCCGAGAAAATCGCCGTGATCGGCGGTGAAGACGATCAGCGTGTCCTGCCAGCGGCCCAGGCGCTCCAGCGTTTCCCACAGGCGGCCGAGATGATCGTCGATCTGCTGGATCAGGCCTTGATAGACGGGACGCACGGTGTTCGACACTTCCTCGCGCGAGAAATTGCGGCTTTCCTCGTGCTGGCGGTAAGCGGCCACCACGGGATGCGCCTCGTCGAGTTCGCTGCGCTGACGCTTGAGCGGCAGGCACTGGTCGAGCGAATACATGTCGTGGTACGGGCGCGGCGCCACATAGGGCCAGTGCGGCTTCACGTACGAGAGGTGCAGCGCCCACGGCGTGTCGCCTTGCTGCTCGATGTAGCGGATCGCCTGGTCGGTCATGTACGCGGTTTCCGAATGCGGCTCGGCCACGCGCGAGGGCCAGCGCACGTTGCGCATCTGCCAGCCCGAATGCACAGCGCCGCTTTCGTCTTCCACGCCGATCACGAAATCGCTCCAGGGCTTGTCGCTCACATAGCCGTGACGGCGCAGGTAGGCCGGGTAGCCGCTTTCGCTGCCGGGCTCGTGATGGCCGTCGTAGCGGTCGAGCTCGATGAAGGAGCCGGTCGAGAGCCGCTGGCCGAGCGCGCTCGCGCGGGCAATCTCCAGACGCTCCATGCCTTGTGCATCCACCTGCACATGCGTTTTGCCCGCGAGCGCGAGCGTCCTGCCGTGGCGCATCAGGTATTCGCCGAGCGTGAGCTCGCCGAGCGACATCGGCACGCGATTCCAGTTCGCGCCGTGGCTGCTCATCGTGCGTCCCGTGTAGTACGACATGCGCGAGGGACCGCATACGCCCGAGGTCACGAACGCGTTGTCGAAGCGCACGCCGCGCGCGGCCAGCGCGTCGATGTTGCGGGTGCGCAGATACGGATGCCCGTAGCAGCCGAGATGATCGCGCCGCAACTGATCGCACATGATGAAGAGAACGTTTCGTGTCGATGTCATGCTGGATGCCGTTCCTGATGCGAGTGGGTGGTGCCGGTGGGGGTGTTGCCGGGATAGTTGGGAATAGTAGGGAAGGGACCGACGATTGACCTAGTCAAACGTGTGTGCAGATGCACAATGGCGCGCCGTCCCGCACCGCCGGGCCCTGTAACGGCGGCATAATGGCGGATCGATCCGCTTTCATCAGCTTCCGTCAGCTTTCATTCGATCCGACCGTGCCGCGCTCCAAACCCGCTTCTCCCGCGCCTCCCGCATCCGGCCAGCCCGCGCTGAAGCACCCCGCGCATATCGAGGAATTCCTGCTGTACCGGATTCATAATCTCGCCCGGCTCGCCACCCAGGGCGTCGGCTTGATGTTCCGCCGCGAAATGGGCATCAGCCGGCGCGACTGGCGCATCCTCGCTTTCGTCGGACGATATCCCGACCTGAACCTCACGCGGCTCGCCGAGCTCGCGTCGCTCGACACGGTGGTGGCGAGCCGGTGCGTCGCCCAGCTGGTCAAGCGCGGGTTGATCGCCAGTTCGCGGCTGCCGTCGAACAAGCGCATCACGGTCCTCACGCTCACGGAGGCGGGCAAGTTGACCTACGAGCGGGCGCGCGCGGGAGGACAGAAGTACAACGTCGAGTTCGTGGCTTGCCTGAGCGACGAGGAGGCGGGTGTGCTCGACGCGCTGCTCACGCGGCTGGAACAGCGCGCGGAGGAGCTCACGCAGCGTGAGATCGAGAAGAGCGGCGGGGTTGCGCCGGAGGATGATGTGTGACGCCGCGCGCGGCAGCGGACGCTATGCAGCGGCCCACGCGCTGCGGCGCTTCGTCGGCCTCGATGGTTTCGGCGTGCTGGCCTTCCCGCTCATCAACTCAAGAATCTTCCCGCGCAGCCACAGTCCCGCCTGATCCTGCTCGCTGCTGCGATGCCAGTACAAATGCCATTCGAGGTCCGGAAGCTGAAACGGCAGCTCGAAAATGCGCGCGTCATGGCGTTGCAGAAGCTGGACCGGCGCGGTCAGCGCGAGGTCGGTGCGCAGCGCCACGAGCGGCGCCACCATGTAATGCTGCACGCGCATCTGTATCCGCCGCTGCCTGCCGAGCTTCTTCAATTCCGCATCCACGAAGCCGCTGCCCTGGCGGCGGCTCGACACCTGGATATGGCCGAGCGCGAGGTAATCGTCCATGGCCAGCGTCTCGCCCGCAAACGGGTGATCGTGACGCAGCATGCACGCATAGTGGTCGTTGCCGAGCGGCGCCTGACGCAGTTGCGGATCGTCGATGAGCGGCACGTCGATCGCAAAGTCGATCTTGCCGGTGGCGAGCGCCGTGGACATTTCGCTGCGCGGTGTGAAATAGCATTCGATGCTCATGCCGGGCGCCTGTTGCTGAAGCACTTCGCCCAGCGCGGGCAGCAGGATCGCCTCGGTCAGGTCGGGCATGCTCAGGCGAAACGTGCGTTCCGAAGTCGCGGGCACGAACACGTCGCCTTCGGTCGCGCTCGCTTCGAGCAACTGCAGCGCCTCGCGCACGCGGCCAATGATGTTCTCGGTCAGCGGCGTGGGCACCATGCCCGTGGACGTGCTCACGAACAGCGGGTCGTCGAAGGCCTTGCGCATACGCGCGAGCGCATTGCTGACGGCGGGCTGCGTGATGGAAAGCGCCTCGGCCGCGCGAGTCAGATTGCGTTTTTCGTAGATCGATTCGAATACGACGAACAGATTCAGGTCCAGCCTCGGTGAACGCATCGCACAGTCTCCGTTTGCCGTCATCATAAACGACGGGCGCCGTGACGATGCGTTCGCTTCGATGCTCGGGCGTTCAATCGCGCAGCGGCGCGTTCAGGTAGGCCGCCATAGTGCCAAGCCGCTCCTTGCCGCTCGCGAGCTCCATCTTTGCAATGGCCTGGAGGTGGACTTCGTCGGGGCCGTCCGCATAGCGCAGCGCGCGTCCCCAGGTCCAGTGATCGGCAAGCGGCGTGTCGGGGCTTGCGCCCATCGCGCCGAACACCTGCATCGCGCGGTCGCAAACGGCGGTATGAACCTGCGGCACCAGCGCCTTGATCATCGAGATTTCCTTGCGCGCCGATTTCGCGCCGACTTCGTCGATGAGCCACGCGGCCTTCAGCACGAGCAGCCGCGCCTGATCGATCTCGATGCGCGACTTCGCGATCCATTCGCCTATCGTGCCGTGCTGATGGAGATATTTGCCGAAGGTCTTGCGCTCCTGCGAGCGCGCGATCAGCAGTTCGAGCGCGAGCTCCGCCGCGCCGATCGAGCGCATGCAGTGGTGAATGCGCCCCGGTCCCAGGCGGGCCTGCGCGAGCGCGAAGCCGCTGCCTTCCTCGCCGAGCAGATTCGACGCGGGCACGCGAACGTTATTGAACGTGATTTCGCAATGGCCTTCGGGCGAGACGTGGTTCATGACCGGGATATTGCGCACGACCTTCACGCCCGGCGTGTTCGCCGGCACGAGAATCATGCTTTGCTGGCGGTGGCTTTCGGCATCGGGATCGGTCTTGCCCATCACGATATAGATCTTGCAGTTCGGATGCGCCGCGTTCGTGATGAACCATTTGCGGCCGTTGATCACGTAGTCGTCGCCGTCGCGGCGAATCGACGTCGTGATGTTCGTGGCGTCGGAGGAGGGCACGTCCGGCTCCGTCATGGCGAACGCCGAGCGGATCTTGCCCTCCAGCAGCGGTTCGAGCCACTGTTCGCGCTGCGCCGGCGTCGCGAACATGTGCAGCAGCTCCATGTTGCCGGTATCGGGCGCATTGCAGTTGAAGACTTCGGGCGCCCACGAGACGCGCCCCATGATCTCGGCGAGCGGCGCGTATTCGAGGTTCGTGAGGCGCGTGCCGGGTTCGTCGTCCTTCAAGTGCGGCAGGAACAGATTCCAGAGGCCATCGGCTTTGGCGAGGGCCTTGAGGTCTTCCATGAACGAGACGGGATAGTGGCCCGCGTGCACTTCTTCGTGCCACTGGCGCTGGCGCGGCACGATGTGCTCGTCCATGAAGCTGCGCACGCGGCGGATCAGGTCCTCGACCTTGGGGCTATAAGCGAAATTCATGATGCGTTCACTCCGGAGGGTTAGATCGTCAGTCCGCCATCGACGACGATGCATTCGCCGTTCGTATAGCTCGCCGCGTCGGACACGAGATAGAGCACGGTGCCCGCCATTTCCTGCGGCTCGGCGTGGCGGCGCAGCGGAATCTCGCTCATCCACTGGTCGTAGATGTCCTTGTTCTCGAACAGCGCGCCGGCGAACTTCGTCTTCGTGAGGCCGGGCAGCAGCGCATTCACGCGGATGCCGAGCGGGCCGCACTCCTTGGCGAACGCGCGGGTCATGTTGACGACGGCCGCTTTCGTGATCGAGTAGATGCCCTGGCGCTCGCCGGGCTGCAGTGCGTTGACCGAAGCGGTATTCACGATGACGCCGCGGCCCTGCGCCTTCATCATCTTGCCGGCTTCGACCGACATGAAGAAATAGCCGCGCACGTTCACTTCGACGGTCTTGTTGTAGGCGGCGAGATCGGTGTCGAGGATATGGCCGAAATACGGATTGGCCGCGGCGTTGTTGACGAGAATGTCGAGGCGCCCATGCTGCTCGCGAATATGGGCGAAGATGGCCGGGATGTCTTCCATGCGGCCGACGTGGCAGGCAAAGGCTTCGGCGCTGCCGCCGTCCGCGCGAATCCCGGCGGCAACGGCTTCGCAGTCTTCGAGCTTGCGGCTCGAGACGATCACATGGGCGCCTTGCCCGGCCAGCAGCCTGGCGATGGCTTCGCCGATGCCGCGGCTCGCGCCGGTCACGAGGGCGATGCGGCCCGAGAGGTCAAACAGGTTCGTGGTCAATCTCGTCTCCTTGATTCGGGGTATCAGTGCGTGTTCCGCGCGTGTTCGGTTATGCAATCAGTTCCGCTGCGAGGGCGGCGAGCGGCTCCACCATGCTTCCCACTTCATGCGCGTTGGCATTCGAAGCATTGCCCTGCAGCGCACGCGCTTTCACGCCTTGAGCAATCGAAGCGAGGCGGAAGAAGCTGAGCGCGAGATAGAAGTTCCAGTTCTCGATGCCAGGCAGGCCGCGTAGTTCGCAGTACTGGGCAATCATTTCGGCTTCCTCTGGAATGCCCAGCGCGCTGCGGTCCTGGCCGCGCAGCCCTGTGATATGCCCCTTCGACGGCAGGCGCAGGCACATGCAGAAGTACGCGAGATCGGCGAGCGGATTGCCGAGCGTCGAGAGCTCCCAGTCGAGTATCGCGCGCACGCGCGGGGCGTCGGGCGCGAAGATCAGGTTGTCGATGCGGAAGTCGCCGTGCACGAGCGCGGGGCGTTGCGTATCGGCCGGGCAGTGCGCGGGCAGCCACGCGATCAGCGCCTCCATCGCCGCGATGGGCTCCGTTTCGGCGGCGCGGTATTGCTTGGTCCAGAGCTCGATCTGGCGCTGGAAATAGTTGCCGGGGCGGCCGTAATCGCCGAGCCCGACGCTTTCGGGATCGACCTCGTGCAGCGCCGCGAGCGTCGCGACGATCGCCGCGTAATAGTCGCGCCGCGCGTCGCGATCGAGTTCGGGCAGGGCCGGGCTCCAGAAAATACGCCCTTCCTCGTAGCTCATCAGATAGAACAGGCTGCCGATGACGTCGCGGTCTTCGCAAAGGTGCCACGCGCGCGCCACGGGAACCGGCGTGTCGGCGAGCGCGCTGAGCACGCGAAACTCGCGGTCGACGGCGTGCGCGGATTTGAGCAGTTGTCCCGGCGGCTGGCGGCGCAGCACGTAGCGTCCGCTCGGTGCTTCGAGCAGCCAGGTGGGATTGGACTGGCCGCCCGGGAATTTCGTCGTGCGCACCGGGCCGCGAAAGCCCGCGAGATGCTGTTCGAGGTAAGGCGTGAGCCGGTCGAGGTCGAGGTCGAGCGACGGGCTGGAGGATTCGCTGGTCATATCGTTCGCTGCAGGACGGGTCTGGGCGGGCTTGCCCGATGGGCTAGCCGTAAGTGTGAAACGGATGGCGTTGCGGATCGTCGAGGTGGGCGATGCCGTTGAAGCTCGACAGTTGCAGCGCTTCGCGGTTGAAGTAGCAATGCGTCACGCTGCTATTGCGGATCTGCAGGTTCAGCGCGATGGCCGTGGCGGCGGGGGCGTGCAGCATCTGCTGGACAAGGGCGCCGATCACGCCGCCTGACGTGACCACGAGCACGCGTTGCGCGCCGCTTTGCTGGATGGCGGTCCGCGCATTGGCCACGCGCTGCTGGAAGGCGGCCCACGTTTCGGGCGCGCGCTCGTCGAGCGCGCCTTCGGTCCACAAATACAGGACCTGCCGCAAGGATTTGAAGAATTCGCGCGGGCTGTGCTTCAGGGCGTCGGCGAGGCCGCGATGCGCGTCGGGGAGCGCGGCAAAGAGCGCGTGGAAATCGTATTCGTCTAGTCCGGCGTGAATATCGCACCCGGCCGGCAGGTCCGGCATCGCGCGACGGATCGCGTCGAGCGTCTGCGCGTGGCGCAACAGCGTGCCGGTCACGACGCGGTCGAAGCGGACGCCGTCGCGCGCGAAATGCTCGCCGAGCCAGAGGCTTTGCTGCACACCGGCATCCGAGAGACAGTCGTAGTTGTCGGCGCCGAGAGACGCCTGGCCGTGCCTGACCAGAAAGAGTTCCGCCATCGCTTCGCTAGCCATTGAAGTAGTGGGGCTAGCTTAGTGGGTGGGCGGGTATTGATGAAGTTTATTTGGTGAATGAAGTGCTATTCATGTTGGTGATCCTCACGACCTCCGAAACCCCGTCTCCGGCAGATGCGCCTCCGCCGTTTCCTGCGTCTGCGCTTCCTCGCGCTCCCGCTCCAGCAACGGATACGCGAGCGCACAGATATGCGACTGGATGCGCACGAGGTCGCGCAGCACGTCCAGATGCAGCGAGCTCGACGCAATGCTGTCCGGCTGTCCCTCGCGCAGCCGCTCCAGATGCCGGTCGCGCGCCGCGCGTTCGAGCCGCCGCAGCGCCTGCTTGTCGGCGATGAGCTGGGCGGCGGTCTGCGTGCGCCCCGAGACGAGCAGCGCCTGAGCCCGATGGAAGCTGCCCGTCACCGAGCGGTGCATCACGCGCAATTCCTCGGCGCCCTCGGGCGAAAAGCTCAGTTGCGCCTTGATCTTTTTCTGCGCGATTTCCAGCAGGTTCTTGTCGATGATGTCGCCGATATGTTCGAGGTTGATCACCGCGGTCATGATCGCCGAGGCCCAGCGCCGGTCCTCGTCGCTCAAGGGCTCGCGCGTGATCTCGGTGACATAGCCCTTGATCGCGTCGTGCAGCATGTCCACGGTGTCGTCGCGGCTCGCGAGATCGCTCACGGCGCGGCGGTCGTTGGCCAGCAGCACCGGCACGCTCGCGCGCAGCATCGCCTCCACGACTTCGCTCATCCGGATCACTTCGCGCGCCGCGCAGGCGAGCGCCTGTGCGGGCGTCTCCAGCGCGCCTTCGTCGAGGTAGCGCGGCGCGTTCGAATCGTCGGCGATGCCGGGCGCGGGCAAGAGCCGTTCGAGCAGCCGCGCCACCGGGTCCAGCAAGCCGATGAACAGGATCGCGATCGCCACGTTCAGGCCGGTATGGAAGTTGGCGATGGTATGGCTCGCGTCGCCGGGCAAGCCGTCGAGGAGGCGCCCGAGCGGCCCGCAGGTGCCGAGCAGCAGCATGCACACGCCGCCGCGTAGCAGCAGGTTGCCGGCGGGCAAGCGGCGGCGGCTGCGGTCGTCGCCTTTGGCCGCTTCGAAATACGGGTTCAGCGCGCTGCCCACGTTGGCGCCCAGCACCATGGCAATCGCGCTGTCCATGGGAATCGAATGCAGGTTCGCGAGCGACATCACGAACAGCACGACAGGAATGCTTGAATGCGCGGCCCAGGTGAGCAAGCATGCGAGCGCGGCGTTGAGCACGGGCTCGCCGGCCAGCGCGCCCAGCACCGTGCGCAGCGCGGGCGCGGTTTCGGCGGGCTGCACCGTCGAGACGAGCAGGGTGAGCGCGAGCAGCATGAGACCGAGGCCGATCATGGCGCGGCCGATGTCGCGGTTGCGCGAGCCCTTGCCCTTCTCGAACAGGGCCATGCCCACCAGCAGGCAGGCGGGCGAGATCCAGCTCAAGTCGAGCGAGAAGGCCTGCACGATGAGGGTCGAGCCCACGTTCGCGCCGAGCATCACGGCGAGTCCCGTGACGGGGCGCATCAGCCCGCGCGCCGCGAATGACGACGCGATCATGCCCGTCGCCGTGCTGCTTTGCAGCGCGCCCGTGATGGCGAGTCCCGCGAAAAACGCGTTGAAGCGATTGCCGAGGCTTCTGGCCATGAAGCGCTTGAGCGAGGCGCCGAACGCGCGCATCAGCCCCGACTCGACCATGTGCAGGCCCCACGTGAGCAACGCCACGCCACCTGCGAGATGAAGCACGATCAGAATCACGGCCCCTCCTTGCGTTGTTTTTGCGTGCGCAACCTGCGTTCCCGCGGCAGTTGCGCCGGGTATTGCCCCGCGCAACCGCGCTCCGCGATTGCTCTTTCTGGTTTCGTCAGTCCATCACCGCACCGCTGCCCTCGTCGAGATGCGCGAGAGGCCGAGCAGCACGAGCAGCGTGCCTGCGCCTAGCACCATCGTGAGCGTCGACGCATCGAAGATCGCCCCACGGTCCGAGAGCGCGAAGATGCCCACGGGCAGCGTCACCCATCCCGGCGGATAGATCATCAGCGTGGCGCCCAGCTCGCCCATCGAGAGCGCGAAGCTCAGGCTGAACGAGGCGAGCAGGTAGGGCGCGATGAGCGGCAGCGTCACGCGAGTGAGCTCGTAGAAGGGCCGCGCGCCGAGACTCTCGGCCACTTCGCCGTACTCGGGCGCGACCCGCGAGAGCCCCGCCGAGACGTTGCCGTAGGTGAACGCCGAGATCAGCAGGAAGTGCGCGAGGAACACGATCGTCGCCGTGCCGTTGAGCAGGACCGGCGGCTGGCTGAACGCCACGAGCAGCCCGAGGCCGATCGAGACCGAGGGCACCGCGCTCGGCACGAAGAAGATCACGTCGAGCACGCGCTTGGGGCACCCCTTCATGCGCTTGAGCGCGAGCGCCGCCCATGTGCCGCTCACGAGCGCCGCGCCGCTCGCGAGCGCGCCGGTCAGCACGCTCACGCGCAGCAGGTCGGCGGAATCGCCATGCAGTGCCCGCGTGTAGTGCGCGAGCGTGAAGTGGCTCGGCAGGATGCCGTTCCATTGGCCGCTCACGCTCGCGAGCGCGATCATGGCGACCGGCAGGCCGTAGATCGCGCAGAACAGCAGCGCGGCGGCGCTCCATGTCGAGACTCTTGCCCATCTAGCCCAGAGCAGCACGGCGACCTCCGAAAAGTGACAAGACTGTGCGGTAGCAGGCATAGAGCCCGAGCGACAGCGCAATGTTGATGACGGCAATCACGCACGCGGTGGTGTAGTCGAACTCCTGAATGGCCTTGCCGTAGATGAGCAGCGGCAGCGTGATGACGTCCTTCGCGCCGATGAACAGCACGATGCCGAACTCGTTCACGGTGAGCAGCAGGCAGAGGCTTCCGCCCGCGAGCAGCGCGGGCAGCGCGGCCGGCAAGATGATCTGGCGGATGATGCGCAGCGGCTTTGCGCCCAGGCTGCTCGCCACTTCGATCTGCGCGTTGTCGATCTGCGAGAAGCAGGCGAGCAGTGGCCGCATGATGAACGGCGTATAGACCGTGATCTCGGAGAGCACGACGCCCCACTGCGTGTAGAGGAAGTCGACGGGCGGCAGGTTGAGGTGAAAGATCTCCATCAGCGATTGATTCAGGAGTCCCGCCGATCCATACACGAACGTGAACGCGAGCGCCACGAGAAAGGTTGGCAGTGCGATGAATGTGTCGATCAGCCGGCCCACGAAGCGCGCCCCCGGAAACGGCACGAACGCGATCACGAGCGAGAACACGAAGCCGAGCACGAGACAGCCCGCCGACGCGCACACGGCAATCGCGATCGTGTGATAGAGGCCGCTCAGGAACTGCCGTGAATGCAGTACCGTGCCGAAGTTCGCGAGCGTGAGCGTGTGGGTATCGCCGCCCAGCGCCTGCGCCACGATGAGCCCGAACGGGTAGAAGAAGATCGCCGCGAGCACGACGAGCGGCGGCGCGATCCACAGGTTGCGCGAGAGCGCGCCGGCGCGGCCCGCGCGCGCCGGCGGCGGCGCCATCACCGGGTTAGCGATATCAGCCATGGCCTTCGACCTCCGGCACGAGCGTGACGTCCGCGGCATCGAAATGCACGGGCAGCACGGCGCCCGGTTCGGGCGGGCTTGAGAGCGGCGCGCGCGTGAGGCGCAGGGTCTCGTCGCCGACTTCGAGCACCACGCTGTGCAGCTCGCCGAGCCACTGCACGCTGCGCACGATGCCCGTCACGCAGTTGGACTTCGGCGGGCTCGGCTCGAAGTGCAGGTCGTGCGGGCGCACGCACACGTAGCACTCGCTGTTGGCGACAAGGCCGTGGTGGTTGCGTCCTTCGATCACGAAGTCGCCGCAGCGCACCCGAGCGAAACCATCGGCGAGCGGTTCGAGCTGCCTCGCCGGCAGCACGTTCGCGCGCCCGAGGAATTCGGCGGCGAAGCGGTTCGGCGGATGCCGGTAGAGCCCCTGGGTATCGCCGTAGGCCACGAGCTTGCCGTCGCGCATGATGCCGATGTGGTTCGCGAGCGTGAGCGCCTCGGTCTGGTCGTGCGTCACGTACAGCACGGTCAGCGAGGGCAGGCTGCGGTGCAGTTTCGCGAGCTCGTCGAGCATCGAGCGCCGGATCTGCGCGTCGAGCGCCGAGAGGGGCTCGTCGAGCAGCAGCACCTGCGGCCGGATCGCGAGCGCGCGGGCAATCGCGACGCGCTGCTGCTGGCCGCCCGAAAGCTCGCGCGGATAGCGCTTCGCATACTTCGACATGCCCACGAGCCCGAGGCACTCGGGCACGCGCGCACGGATCACGTCGGCGTGGGTGCCGCGTGCGCGCAGCCCGAACGCGACGTTATCCTCCACGCGCATGTGCGGGAAGAGGGCATAGTTCTGCACCACCATGCCGATGTTGCGCGCATAGGGCGGCAGCCGCGTCACGTCCTTGTTGCCGATCACGATGCGTCCCGCGCTCGGCTGCACGAAGCCCGCGACCGCCCGCAGCGCCGTGGTCTTGCCCGAGCCCGAAGGGCCGATGAGCGCGACGATCTCGCCGGGCTTCACGGTGAGCGTGAGCGAATCGAGGATCGTCTGTCCGCTGTACGCCACCGATACGTTCTCGAAACCGATCCCGCTCGCGCCTTGCGCGAGAGCGGCCGGCACCGGGGAGGCCTGCTGCTGCGAGCCCCGTTCCATGGTCAGGGAATTAGCCATTAGTTACTCGAAATCGCGTGGTTGTACGTCGCCACGTCGGACTTCAGGTCGCGCATGACCTGATTCCAGTCGGGCACCCAGATGTCGACGCCTTGCAGCGCGGCGTTGAGCGTCTTGAAGTTGGGGTCGGTGGGATGCACGTCGGTGCGCACCGGCATGCCATAGGCGGTCTTGCTGACCGCTTGCTGGGCTTCGGCGCTCAGCAGGAAGTCGATCAGCTTCTTGCCGTTCGCGGCGTGCGGCGCACCGGCGACGAGACCGACGTAGTAGGGCAGCGAGAACGTGGTGCGCTTGCCGTCGGGGCCAGCGGGGAAGAACACCTGGATGTTCGGGTTGTCGCGCATCTGGGAGAGGTTCATCTGCAGGTCGCCGTTGGCCACGTAGAGCTCGCCCTTGTTCACGAGCGCCGTGAGCTTGCCCGTGGAAGCGGACGGCCCGAGGTTGTTCACCTGGAGCTTGCGCAGATAATCGAAGCCGCCTTCCTTGCCGCCGAACGCGTGGAAGGTCTGCAGCATGAGCGCGGTGCCGTCGCCGGCCTGGCCCGGTGTGGAGTACTGCACTTTCTGCTTGTACTGCGGGGCGAGCAGGTCCGCGTAGGCCTTGGGCGGGCTCTTGAGCACCGCCGAGTTGTAGATGAAGGTGGGGTAGTTGTCGACCATCGCGACGTAGAGGCCCTTCGGGTCTTTGTCGCGCGCATCGATCTTGTCGGCGCCGGCCGGCGTGTATGGTTGCAGCAGACCATCGGCGGCGGCTTTCTGCATGAACGGCGGCAGCGTGACGAGCACGTCGGCCTGAATGTTCGACTTCTCCTTGCCGAGGCGATCCACCACGCCGCTGGAGCCGGCCTCGATGTACTGTACCTTGATGCCCGTTGCCTTTGTGAAGGCTTCGAATTCGTTGCCGAACCAGCTGGGCGAACCGTCGTGCAGACCGTCCGCGCTATAAATGGTCACGACGTTGGATTGCGCGTAGACGGGGGCCGCTGCGAGGGCGAAAGCACAGGTCACCGCGGCGATCAGTGGAGTCTTCATATTCATCATCCTTCCTTGCGTTGGGTTCGGATGCTGGAAAAACCTCATGTGGCCGCGCTTTTGGCGGCTTGCGTCGCTTTCTTGGTTCTGCCGTGTGACAACAACGTGACAGGCACGTGACAATGCTGCCTGTTCAATTTATTTGAAGCAATGCATTTGAAGCCATCGGGGTGACGTCGAGAGTGAAGGCGAGGACAATGCGCGCGGCCGTGCCCGGAACCCCGTCCGGGGCCGTGCCGCGCGTGCGGCGCCTGGCGCGCGTCACTCCCAGGGCATCGACCACGTCCGCACGTTGGTGTAGCTTTTCATGGCCTCGACCATGCCCTCCTTGTAGCCGTTGCCCGAATCCTTGATGCCGCCGAACGGCGACATCTCCGTGCGATAGCCGGGCACTTCCCAGACGTTCACGGTGCCCACTTCGAGGTCCTTGACGAAGCGCGTCGTGTAGTCGAGCCGGTTCGTGCAGATGCCCGAAGACAGGCCATAGGCCGTCGAGTTGGAGATGCGGATCACCTCGTCGAGGTTGTTGGGCACGCGGATGATCGGGATCACCGGGCCGAACGTTTCCTCGTGCACGAGCTCGCAGTCGTAGGGCACGTGATCGACCACGGTGGGCGCGAAGAGAGCGCCCCGGCGCGGCGCGCCATAGAGCACGCGCGCGCCGCGCGACTCGGCGTCGGCCACGCGGCGCTCGAACAGCTGCGCCGCGGATTCGTTGATGACGGTGCCCACGTCGACGCTCGGGTCCATCGGGTCACCGCACTTGAGCTTCCTCGCGTGCACAAGCACCCGTTCGACGAATTCGTCGGCCACGCTCTCGACCACGAGAATGCGCTTGACGGCCGTGCAGCGCTGGCCCGAGTTCTTGGTCGCGCCCGTGACCGCGAGCTGCGCCGCGCGTTCGAGGTCGGCGTCCTCCATCACGATGAGCGGGTCGTTGCCGCCGAGCTCGAGCACCGTGCGGCGGTAGCCCGCGTTCTGCGCGATGTACTTGCCCACGCGCACCGAGCCCGTGAAGGTGATGAGGTCGCAGTGCGGGTCCGTGATCATCGAATCGCCCATCGTGCGCGGGTTGCCCGTGACCACGCTCAGCATGTCGGGCGGCAGGCCCGCTTCGTAGAGCACGTCGGCGAGCGCGAGCGCGGTGAGCGGCGTGAGCTCGGTGGGCTTGAGCACGACGCGGTTATTGGTGGCGATGGCCGGCGCGAGCTTGTGGCTCACCATGTTCAGCGGATGGTTGAACGGCGTGATCGCCGAGATCACGCCCAGGAGCGGCAGGCGCGTCGTGAAGATCTTGCGGTTCTTGCCGTTCGGGCTGATGTCGCACGAATAGACTTCGCCGTCGTCCTTGATCGTGAGCTGCGCGGCGAACGACCAGACGTCGTAGGCGCGGCTCGCCTCGTAGAGCGAGTCCTTCCAGCAGAGCCCCGACTCCGCCGTGATGAGGCGCGCGAAGTCCTCCTTGCGATCGCGCAGCGCCTCGGCCGTGGTCTGCAGGATGCGCTGGCGCTCGAAGCGCGTGAGAGACGGCTTGACGGCATGGGCCTTGGCGAAGGCCTCCTGCACGTGCTCGGGACGGCCGGCGGGCACGGTGCCCACCACCTCGTTCGTGTACGGGTTCAAGACTTCGATCACTTCGTCGGTCGCGACCTGCCGGCCGGCGATGCGCATGGACTCCTGCTTGAATGCGGGTTTGGTCATGACGTTCATCGCGTACCTCGTTGCGGGATCCAATGAGTTTCCCGGGGACTTTGCTGGGGCCTGCGCGCGCCGCTTGCGAAGGCGGGCGGCGGCGGGCAGGGTAGGTTCGGTGTCTACATGGCGTTCAGTGTGTGCCGTGCGGGCCGTCGCTCAGGCGATGGCGGTTTGCACCACGCAGTTCAGCGCGACGTCGAAGATGTCGAAGTTGCGCAGCGCGCGGTCCTGCGGCCAGTCGGTCTTGCGGTTCACGAGCAGCGGCACGTCCTGCTCGGAGATCCCGCCGTGCGAGCGCAGCGGCTCGGTGAGGCCCGAGAAGTCGTGGCGCGCGGCGCTCGTGCCGAACACCTTGCTGCGCGTGCCCACCACGACGATGTCGCCGACGCGGTCGGGCGGCAGCTCGAAGCGCTCGCATGCGGCTGCGCTGTCGAGCGCGAGCTCCACGCCCTCGGTCTTGCGCAGGCGCTCGATGAGCGCCGCCGCGTCCGCGCCTTCGGGCAGGTAGACGGTGGCGAACGAGCCGAGCGCGCCGTGGTGCGCCACATACGGATCGGTGATCGGCAGGATCACGCGCGCGCAGCCCTTGCCGGTCCACTCGTCGAACAGGTCCTGGAGATAGAGCACGTCGGGCTCGCCGTTCGCGCGGTGCTTGTCGTTCATGCCGTGATCGGCCGTGATCGCGAGCACGCAGCCGGCCTCGTCGAGCTGGCCCACGTAGCGGTCGAACATCGCGTAGAACTCGTTGGCCTTCGGCGAACCGGGCGCGGCCTTGTGCTGGACGTAGTCGGTGGTCGAGAGATACATCAGGTCGGGCCGGAAGGTATCGAGCAGCTTCACGCCCGCCGCGAACACGAACTCGGAGAGCTCGGCCGAATAGACGTCGGGCAGCGGCTTGCCGACGAAGGCCAGCACGTCGCCGATGCCATTGCCCGCGCGCGTCGCCTGGTCGGCCTTTTCGGCCGAGAACGCGATCGCGCGGCCGCTCGCAAAGTCGAGCCCCTTGCCGAGCAGCGTGCGCAGCTTGTCCTTCGCGGTCACGACCGCGACCTTCGCGCCGGCGGCATGGAAGGTCTCGAAGATCGTGGGCGCGCGCAGGAAACGCGCGTCGTTCATCATCACTTCTTCGCCGCTCGTGCGGTCGTAGAAGTAATTGCCCGCGATGCCGTGCACCTTGGGCGGGCGGCCCGTGAGGATCGAGAGATTGTTGGGGTTCGTGAAGCTCGGAATCACGCACTGGGCGATGCGGCTCGTGCCCGTGCGCAGCAGCCTCGCGAGGTTCGGGGCGCGCCCGGCCTTGATGGCCTCTTCGATATAGGCGGGCTCCGAGCCGTCGAGGCAGATCACCACGACGGGCGCCGTGGGAAAGCGGTACTCGCGGCCGTTCACGGCCAATGCGTTGTCGTTCAATGTGCTCATTGCTTCTTCCTTCAAGCTGTTTTTGCAACCGGACGGGTTACACCTGAGCCGGCCGCGCCTGAGCCGGCCGCGCCCATTTCCTCCAGCACTTCGCCGATCGCCACCAGCGCCGCGCGCATCTCCTTCTCGCCGATGCGGCCGATGCAGCCGATACGGAACGAGTCGGCCACCGTGAGCTTGCCCGGGTAGATCACGTAGCCGCGCGCCTTGAGACTTTCGTAGAACTGAGCAAAAACGAAGCGCGGGTCGTCCGGAATATGGAACGTGACGATGATTGGGGCCTGCAACGCATCGGGCAGCAGCGGCTTGAAGCCGAGTGCGCGCATGCCTTCGAGCAGGATCCGGCAGTTGTTGCGATAGCGCGCGCCGCGTCCGGCCACGCCGCCTTCGGCGTCGAACTCGTTGAGCGCCTGGTGAAACGCCACGATCACGTGCGTGGGCGGCGTGAAGCGGTACTGGCTCGTTTTCTCCATGTTGGTCCACTGTTCGTGCAGGTCGAGTACGAGCGTGGTGGCGTTGCCCTGGGTGCGTTCGAGCGCTGCGCGGCGGCAGATCACGAAGCCGAGGCCCGGCACGCCTTCGATGCACTTGTTCGACGAGGCGGCGACCGCGTCGATATGCATGGTCTGCACGTCGAGCGGCAGCGCGCCGAACGCGCTCATCGAATCGACGAGATAGCCCTTGCCATATTTGTGCGCGAGCGCGCCGATCTGCGCGATGGGGTTGAGGATGCCCGAGGTGGTCTCGCAGTGAATCGTGAACACGTGCGTGATCGACGGCCGGCTCGCGAGCAGCGCCTCGACCTGGGCGAGATCGGGCGGCGTGTCCTCGGGCGTTTCGTGCACCACGGTCTTGCGCCCGGCGATCTCGAGGATGCGCTTCGCGCGCTTGCCGTAGGCGCCGTTGATGAGCACCAGCACCTCGCCGTTCGCGGGCACGAAGCTCGTGAGCATCGCCTCCACGGCGAAGGTGCCCGAGCCCTGCATCGGCACGGTGACCCAGTCGCCGGCGCCGTTGGCGATGCTGGCGAGGCGCGTGAGCACCGAGCGGTTGATTTCGATGAAGTTCGCGTCACGAGATCCCCAGTCGTGGACCATCGCCGCCTTGACGGTGCGCGAGGTGGTGAGCGGGCCGGGGGTGAGCAGCAGCGGATCGCCGGTTTCTGAAGCGGCGGGCGGGCAAGACGTGGAAGAAGCCGTCATGTGGGTGTCTCCGTGAGGTCGGTTCTGACACTACGTCACTGCATTGTTAAACCCACTTTAGGCCTTGCAACAAAAACAGTCAATACGCCATAAATTGCCACATACCCAGGAGATATACCGATAGGTCGGACGGTTGCGCCTGAACTGCGCAAGGCGAGCGGAGAACGGCAACGGCGAGCGCGCTCAGCGCGTCTGTGGAGCACAGGCGCGCTGGATTGGGTATTAGCGGAGAGGGCGGCCAGTGGCGCAGGTGGCCGCAAGGGAAGGGCGCGAACGCGCGTCGGCTTTAGCCTTGGCCGCTGGCGACGATCACGCTCCACTGGTTCTGCGCGAAAACGCGCGCCAGCGGGGCGGGTGGCGGGGCGTCGACGATCACCCCGGCGATGTGCGGGACCGGCGCGATCCGCACGGGCGTGCCGTGCTCGAACTTGCTGTGGTCCGCGAGCACGTAGACCTCCTTGCCGGCCTTCATCATGAGGTGGCGCTGCTCGGCGGCGAGCCGCGAATAGTCGGTGAACTCGCCTTCGGGCGAGATGCCGCCCACGCCGAGAAATACGAGATCGCAGCGGAAATGCGCGAGCGCCGCCATGGTCTCGACGCCGAACGCCGCCTCGTCGTTGGGCTCGATGTCGCCGCCGAGCATGATGACCTTCACGCCCGGCGAGCGGCACAGCAGCAGCGCGATCGGCAGGCTGTTGGTGATGACCGTGAGGTCGCTGTGGTTCGCGAGCGAGGCCGCAAGGCCGAGCGTGGTCGAACCCGAGTCGATCAGCACGACCATGCCGTTGGCCACGAGCCGCGCCGCCGCCGCGCCGATCGCCGCCTTGCCGAGCGCGTTGGCCGCCTCGCGCGTGGCGAGTGAGGGCTCGTCCTGGGGCCGCTTTGCGGCGCCGCCATGCACGAGCGAGAGGCGGCCCTGCTCGGCCAGCGTTTTCAGGTCGCGGCGGATGGTTTCGCGCGAGACCCCGAGCGAGGCCGACATGTCCGCGACGCTCACGGAACCGCTTGCGTCGAGGCTTTGCAGGATGTAGTCGATGCGGCCGACGGCGAGACGCCGGTTCAGCAGCGCGGCCGGCGCAACGGGCGGAACGGAGTGGTTAGCGGCCATGGTGTCGGGTTCCCGGACATGTTAAGTCACAAATTACCACAAAATGCCGCGCGTTTCGATGTGGCAGTGTGGCTGAGGCGGGAATGATACGGGCGGAACGTGGCGAAATCCCGTGCGGAATGCGCGTAAAACTGGCTACAGGCTTGGCCGATGGGGCGATTTGCGTGGATCGTGGCAGGATTTCGGCGTGTGGTTTTGGTGTTGTTTTTTGTTGTTTTATGTTGCACTCTTCGGCTTACGGATAGTCCTGCTTCGACATGACCTCGTTTGCCAGGCCCGCTCGTCACGGGTTGCGATGCGCAAGACGTGTCCCAAGGTATCGTCGCGAACGATACGGCCGTGCCGGTTGGTTTCATCATCTATTCAGGGATGCTAATTAAACAGTCTCGGGCAGTGAGGATCGTATTCGCGCCTTGCACAGGAGTCGGGCATGGCGCCTGATGCGGTGGCGCGAATCTCCTCTTATCCGCGATGCTCTCGCCTTCGTCCGAAGGCAGGCCAATCGGGCTGCCCACTTTTATTCTTGCGTTGATTCAGTCCAGCGCGATCGGCGCGCGCCCCGCGGGCACAGTCGATGCAGGCGCGCGGCGAGCCAGCAATTACGAAGCCGCGCGGTTCGGCTATGCCGGCGTGCTTATTGGCCGCGAGTGACCTATTCTGGAGAGACACCAGAGGTTCATTCCCTTCCAGGTTTTCGACAGGAGGTGTGCCATGTCGATGTCGCCTACCCTGCAGGCGTGCCTGCACAGCAAAGGTTCCCGCTACGAAATCGTGCGTCACCCATACAGCCATACCAGCATGGAAACGGCGGCTGCGGCGCACGTTCCCGGTGACCGTCTCGCGAAAACGGTGCTGCTCGAAGACGAGCACGGCTACGTGGCCGCGGTGCTGCCCTCGACCTACGCCGTGCAGCTTTCCGAGCTATGGAGCAAAACGGGACGCCGGCTCGCGCTCGCCACGGAAGTCGAGTTGCGCGAGCTGTTCAAGGACTGCGACGCGGGCGCATTGCCGCCGATCTGCATGGCCTATGGCATGAAAACTTATCTTGAGACGAGCCTTGCGGGGCAGCCCGATATCTACTTCGAGGCTGGCGACCACGAAGAACTGGTTCACATGGACGCGGATCAGTTTCTGGCGCTGATGAACGATGCCGAGCGCGCGCACTTCGCGCGGCGCATGCGCGGCATGGGCGCTCTGAGTGGCATGAGCAGTATGCGCACAAAACAGTGAGGCCAGGCTGACCCTTGCGGCGCCAGCCGCGCAGGCACGAGAGACCGGCGGCTGGCGGCCACGGTGCGATAATGCCTTGCGCCGGGGTTCCGGCGACCTTTTCGCACCGAGCCGCACGTGTCATGCGCGGCACTTGCCTGGACACTCATGACCATCGATTCCGCTATCGTCGAAGCGTTCGCGCCCACCGGCACGCTGCGCGCCTCCATCAATCTCGGCAATCCGATCCTCGCGAATCGCGACCCGGCTTCGGGTGAAGCGTTTGGCGTATCCGTCGATCTCGCGCGGGCGTTCGCGCAGCAGCTTGGCGTGCCGCTCGAACTCGTGGTGCTCGACACCGCGAGCCAGTCGGTGGAAGCCGTGAGCGACGAGCGCGCCGATTTCGGCTTCTTTGCCGTCGATCCCAAGCGCGGCGAGACCATCGCGTTCACGGCGCCTTATGTGCTGATCGAAGGCTTTTATCTGGTGCGCGCCGATTCGCCCGTGCGCACGAACGCGGACGTGGACCAGCCGCACAATCGCGTCGTGGTCGGCAAGGGGAGTGCCTACGATCTCTTTCTCACGCGCGAGCTGAAGGCCGCGCAGATCGTGCGCGCGCCGTCGTCGCCCACGGTGGTGCAGACGTTCATCGATGGGGAACTGGAAGTGGCGGCGGGCGTAAAGCAGCAACTCGAAGCCGATGCGCGCAAGTCGCCAGGACTGCGCCTGCTCGACGAGCGTTTCATGGTGATTCGCCAGGCGATGGGCGTGGCGAAGAGCCGGGGCCCGCGCGCCGCTGCCGTGCTCGGCGAATTCGTCGAGGCGATGAAGGCGTCGGGTTTTGTCGCCGCTTCGCTCGCGCGTCACGGCATCGAGGGCGCCTCGGTCGCGCCCGCTGCCTGAGCTGGCGCAGCGGCGCGATTCAGAGGTTGCGTCGGACGTTGCG